>NZ_JAOVUB010000002.1:0-367563 GCF_027737825.1 Campylobacter sp. VBCF_06 NA8 | reverse complement strand
TTTACTCCACTTTACTCCACTTTACTCCACTTTACTCCACTTTACTCCACTTTACTCCACTTTACTCCACTTTACTCCACTTTACTCCACTTTACTCCACTTTACTCCACTTTACTCCACTTTACTCTACTTTACAAGAAATATCGGACTTCATCGGAGTGTTTCGCTTGTTTTAGAAAATTATAAAAAAGGCTTAATAGTCAAAAATTTGGGCTTAAAGGACATTTTTTTACTCATACTTTTTGTCATTTTTTATAACCCATTGCAAAATAGATTACAAGGGGCATTGTAGCACTTTTCATCCTAAATTTTTGACTATTAAGCCGAAATTTTACACAAATCACCTGCACGCGAGATTTTTACCACCTCGCGCGTAGTATTCCCCTAGCCAAAAGCCACGCTTACAACACAATCAAAATTCCAAGCGAAAAAGCGTGGCTGAATTCCAAGCCACGCGCCACGCTCAATCAAAAATCAAATTTTACAGAGCTTTTGCGACTAGTTCGTTGATATTAGCGATAAAAGCGCCCGGATCATCGACGCTTTGGGTTTCGCCTAGCTTAGCCAAATCAAAAGCCAAACGCGCCACGCTAGCAATCATAGTTTTATTATTTTCTAGCTTTTTAATGATTTCATGCTTTGCGTTGATTTCCAAAATCGGCTTAAACTCAGGCAAATTCGTCTGCCCCATTTGGCGCAAAATTTGCTGTGTGGCGTAGTCTGGATCGCTCTCGTCAAAGACAAGGCAAGAAAGCGAGTTTGTCAGACGAGTGGAGATTTTCACATTTTTTACGCGACCCTCCAAGCACTCTTTAAATTTCGCTGCCACTTCCAGCGCCCACGGGCTTTGCTCTTCGTTTTGCTCGGCGCTTTTTACGCTAGTTACGCTCTTGATTGCTGTGCCATCAAACTCGAAAAGTCCCGGCATAACCACAGCGTCGATCTCATCATCGCAGAGCAAAACCTCCACACCCCTAGCGTTAAAATCCTCCAAAAGTGGCGAGTTTTTCAGCATTTTCGCATCTTTGCCAGTGATGAAATAAATCTCTTTTTGCTCCGCGTTTTGCTCGCTCATACGCGCCTTGTATTCATCTAGGCTGATTAGCCCCTCGCGTAAATTTGACTTAAACAGCGCTAGGTGGCTAATCTCAGCCTTATCAGGGCCGAATCCATACAAGCCCTCTTTTAGCACTTTGCCAAAAAGCGCGTAAAATTTCTCATATTTTTCGCGGTCGTTTTTTAGCATTTTGGCTAATTCGCCTAAAATTTTCTTTACGCTTTGTTCCTTGACATGGGCTAAAATTCGGTTTTCTTGCAGAATTTCACGGCTCACATTTAGTGGCAAATCCTCCACATCTATCACGCCACGCACGAAGCGCAAATACACAGGCAAAAGCTCTTTGGCGTCATCTGTGATAAATACGCGCTTGACATAAAGTTTGACGCCACTTTGATAATCCACGCGGTATAAATCAAACGGCTCATTTGATGGCACATAAAATAGCGTAGTGTATTCATGCACACCCTCTGCTTTGGTATGTATATGAAATAGCGGATCTGCGCTATCGTGGCTGATTTGTTTATAAAAGTCGTCATAATCGCTCTGTTTTAGCGATGATTTTGGCAGTTGCCAAAGCGCGCTAGCCGAGTTTAGCTGCACGACCTTGGTCTCGCTATGACCCTGCGCGCCGTCCTCGCCAGGGATATACTCCTCTTTTTGCCCAAAAATCTGGTATGGGATATGGTTCGAGTATTTTTTGATAATGCCCTCTAATCGCGCTAAATTCGCAAATTCATCGTCTTTTAAATGCAAGATTATATCGGTGCCAAAGCTATCTTTTTCGCAAGCAGAAATCGTATAGTCTTTGGCGTTTGATGACCAGATGAAAGCCTCGTCTTCAAGGGCTTTGCGCGAGATGACATCGATACTATCTGCGACCATAAACGCCGAATAAAACCCCACGCCAAACTGCCCGATTAGGTTGCTATCTTTGGCGGCATCTCCGCTCAAATTCGCCATAAATCCCTTTGTGCCAGATCTCGCAATCGTGCCTAGATTGGTCTCTAACTCGCCCTCGTTCATACCGATACCATTATCTGAAATTTTTAAAATTTTATTCTCGCTATCGAGCGAAATTTCAATGCGTGGCGTGTAGCTTAAAGCCTTGTAAGCCTCATCGGTAAGGCATAGATAATTTAACTTATCAAGCGCGTCTGAGGCGTTAGATACGAGCTCACGAAGGAAAATTTCCTTGTTTGAATACAGCGAGTGGATCATTAAATTTAATAAATCAGTGACCTCTGTTTTGAATTTTTTCTTTGCCATAAAATGTCCTTTGGATTGAATTTTGTTTAAAAATTAGCACATTATAGCACCGAGTGCTAAGTTTTGTCAATATTAAGCCAAATTTTGTTTTTAAATTTGGCTTAGAATATCGTCGATTATGGATTTTGCGCCGTTTTTGGAGCTGAAATTTACTAGCCCCCTACTTGCACTTGGAGCGTCGAAATTTTGGATTAAATCCAAAATTTTATCCTCGCTAGCCTCATTTTGGCGCACGATTTTGCATAAATTTAGATCTTGCAAAAATTTCGCATTGTAGAATTGATGATCTCCTGCTGCGTGCGGAAACGGCACGAAAATCGCAGGAAGTCCGTTTGCCACGAGCTCCCACAGCGTGCTAGCCCCACTTCTGCCTACGCACAAATCAGCCTTTGAGATCAAATCGACCAAATTTTTGCTAAATCCCACAAGCTCGACATTTAAATTCGCGTTTTTGTAAAATTCGCTGTATTTTTCAAACTCTTTTTCGCCACATTGATGAATAATCTCATAGCCCATTTTGGTAAGCCTTGGCGCTAAATTTGAAGCAAGAGTATTGATAAAACTCGCCCCTTGCGAACCGCCTAAGAAAATTATCGTCTTTATCTCGCTTCGAATTCTAGCTTTTTCGAAAAAAATGTCGCTTACTGGATAGTCGAATTTATCGCTTATGCACTGGGTATTATCCTGCGTAAATTTCGTCACACAACCACAAGCTGTGGGAAGCTCGAATTTTTCCCTAGAATATGGGCTGTAAATTTTTTTGCAAAACGGCTCTAAAAGGTCGTTTAACCGCCCTAAAATAGCGTTTTGTTCGTGGATAAAAAGTGGCTTGAAAAAAAACAAAGACGCAAACGAAGCCGGAGCTGAGCTGTATCCGCCCACGCTGATTACGGCTTTTACGCCGTTTTCTTTGAAAATTTTGCGACATTTCAAAGATAGTTTTAAAATATTAATCAAAGAAGCAAATTTGCTAAGACCTTTTTTATTCACCACGCCAGAGCTTTCCAAAAAATACGCCCGCTCGAAAATTTCGCTACCCTCGAACCACGCTCTGTCTTGGCCGTTGGTCGAACCGATAAAAATCACCCCTATTCCGCGATTTTTAAGCTCAGCGCCTAAACTTTTTGCGATACTTAAATGCCCACCTGTGCCGCCACCACTGATTGCTATCATTTTCAGCTCCTTAAATTTGCGCGTTTGCTAATCATAAGTATAAATCCAACCGCCATTGAAGCAGCTATGACATGGCTTCCGCCATAGCTTAAAAACGGCACAGCGATACCCTTCATAGGTATTAACCCAGTAATTCCGTAAGAATTTAGACAAAATGAGAAAAACAGCATAAAAGCAATGCCAAGCCCAAAGAGAAAATATACGCTATTTACGGATTTTGAGGCTATGCGAAAGACCCTAGCAAGCATTGCAGCAAAGAGTAAAACAACGCCAAGAATTCCAAAAAATCCGATTTCCTCGGCAATGCCAGCTAGCACGAAGTCAGTATGCACCTCGCTAAGATAGCCCAGCTTGAAGCTTCCCTGCCCTAGCCCAGCACCCAAAAGCTCGCCGTTGTTTATGGCATTTAGCGAGTGGCCGACTTGGTAAGGCATATTCGCATCATCTACGCGAACCTTAGCGGCTGTTTCTGGGGAGAGAAACGGAGTGATAGTGTCTTGCACGCCAGCCCACCATGAGCGAATTCTCACAATTCTGTGCGGACTAGTGACGACAAAAGTATAACCCAAAATGCCGATTATTCCCACCACTATGCCAACTAGCCTCATGCTAGTTCCGGCGAAAAACGACATACATATCATCGTCGCAGCCAAAACAGCCACTTGTCCAAGATCTTTTTGTCCTATGGCGATAACTATGCCAAAAATCGCGAAAAGAAAGACATACGGAACCCAAATTTTAATCTCTTGCCAAACCGTTTTTTTGGTGTGATTCATCTTGCGCGAGAAACTCCACGCCAAAAAATATATAAAGCCAACTTTGAAAAATTCCACCGGAGCGATACTAATGCCTGCAATTTTTATCCACCTAGCCGCTCCATTTACCTCTGATACGATTGATTTAGGCATGAAGCCCATTGAAATCATCACTAGCCCAGATACCACCCACAAAACCATGCAAAACGGCGTCAAAACCTTATCTGGGTTAAACTGCGAAAGCCCCCACATAAGGAAAATGCTAAACATACCAAATATCCATTGTTTTTTGAAAAAATATAGCGGCTCAGTATCGCTTGCAAGCGTAGTATATGAGGTCAAGGATAGTGAAAATACAATGCCTATGGTGATTAATGCAACCGTGAAATAAAACAGCCACTGATCTGTTCTCAAATTTTACTCCATTTAAATTTCAAAATTTAGCCAAATTTATTTGATGATATCTCTTTGCCCTTTGGCATTGAGTTCGCTTAAAATTCCCATTTGCTCTAACTGCTCGATGATTGTAGCGGCGCGGTTGTAGCCGATTTTAAGACGGCGTTGCAAATAGCTACCAGAAGTTTTACCCTCAGTCAAAACGATATTTTTTGCCTCTTCAAACAGCTCATCAAGGACTAAATTTTGAGGATTAAATAAGCCTTGATTATCTTTTGTATTTTCGTTTTCTATCAAAAATCTCTCGTCATAAACCACACTTTCTTGCTCTTTTAAAAATTCAGTGATTTTATTTATCTCATCTTCTGTGGTAAATGGAGCATGTAGCCTTATAATTCCTGGTGCCCCTGGCAGTTTTGATAGCATATCGCCTCGCCCTAGCAAGCTCTCTGCGCCAATCCCATCTAAAATAACTTTACTATCAATTTTCGAACCCACTCTAAAACTAATTCTACTTGATAAATTTGCTTTAATTACACCAGTTATAACATCTACACTTGGGCGTTGGGTTGCTACAACTAAGTGAATTCCAGCAGCTCTTGCCATTTGCGTTAATCGCATTATATAATGCTCGACTTCCTTACCGCTTGTCATCATCAAATCAGCAAGCTCATCGATAATTACCACAATAAATGGCAAAATTTCACCACCCTCTCTTAACATTTTTTCATTGTAATTATCGATATTTTTCGTGCGATTTTGCGCCATCAATTTATATCGTTGCTCCATTTCACTAACCAAATTTGCAAGTGCAACTATTGCTTGTTTTGGCTGAGTTATTACAGGCGTTAGCAAATGTGGTATATCATTGTAAATGCTAAATTCAAGCATTTTTGGATCAATCATTATAAGACGAAGTGTTTTTGGAGAATTACGATAAAGTAGGCTCAAAAGCATAGCATTAATTCCCACGCTTTTACCACTTCCAGTTGTTCCAGCGATAAGCAAATGTGGCAGTTTCTTTAAATCTGTAACAAAAGGCTGACCGACAATATCCTTGCCAAGCACAATTGTAAGAGGACTAGAAGCGCTTTTGAAAATTTCGCTTTCTAAAATTTCGCGCAAATATATGGTAGAAATGTTTTGATTTGGGATTTCGATTCCTACGACATCTTTGCCAGGAATCGGGGCTTGGATACGGATCGTCTGCGCGCGCAATGCCATAGCCAAATCATCTTGGAGGGTTAGGATTTTGCTAACCTTAATGTGCGCTGCTGGGCGAAACTCAAATGTCGTAACCACGGGACCTGAGTATGTGCGAACAACATCGCCGTCAATTTTAAATTTGCGAAGTTTATCAAGCAGATCGAAGATTTTTTGATCTATCTCACTATCATCAATCATATTTTGTTTTTTGGGTGGATTTTCCAAAAATTCAAGTGGCGGAAGGGCGAAATTTTGCGGTTTGTCTATTTTACCCTTTTCTAGCTCATCAAGAAGTTTTTTGTTTTCGGCAACCTCGCTTAAATGCTCGACTTTTTTTAGCGAAGATGGTTTTTTGGAATTTGATTTTTTAGAATTTGGCTCTAAAATTTCATTTTGCAAATTTGGCTCTTTTTCCAAATTGAAATCTAAATTTTCACCCTCCAAATCATCGCTTTGCTCGGTTAGAAATTTTTCGATTTTGCTCTCTTGTTTTTCGCTAAATTCGGCTCTGTCTTTTTTAAGCGGTTTTGGTTTTAACTCGGTTTGCACCCTTGTGGCTCTTTGGCGGGTTTGTTCGCGCGAAATTTCACTTTTTGCCTCGCTAGTTTGCTCTTTGATAAAAGAATTTTTGATAATATTTGTAAGCTTATCCTCGAAAATCAGCACCAGCGAAAGGACAAAAAGCGTTAGATTAAAAATCCAAATCCCCACGCTTCCCACAAACTGCCTTAGCTGATTTATGACCACGCTACCGATGATTCCGCCACTATCGCCGATAATGCTTGATTGCACAAAAAGCACGGTGAAAAATAGCAAAATCACGCCTATGCAAAATTCAAAAAATCTAAAATTAAATCCCCTGAAATAGCGATACGCGATATAGACAAGCCCTAGTAAAAATAGTGGATAAATATATGAAAAATAACCAAAAAGCCCTAAATTTACCGAGCGAATTGCATTGCCAGCACTGCCGACAAGAGCCGAGTCAGGCGCAATCGTAGCAAATCCAAAAAACAAAATTATAGCCGAGACGATTATAAAATATACTTCTTTTATTATGATAAATCCTTTG
This sequence comes from Campylobacter sp. VBCF_06 NA8, assembly GCF_027737825.1. NCBI lineage: Bacteria > Pseudomonadati > Campylobacterota > Epsilonproteobacteria > Campylobacterales > Campylobacteraceae > Campylobacter > Campylobacter sp. VBCF_06 NA8. The sequence continues at coordinate 360,635 of NZ_JAOVUB010000002.1, read as the reverse complement.
AAAATAAAAAGCGCAATTTTAGCAAATTTAAGGTTAAAATTTTATTTGAAAACTAGAATTTTACGAAGTTGTGATAAATCCGCGCCCGATTTGGACGCGGATTTTGTTTTAGCTTTTGACAGCTTTTCCCAAATCCCACATTGGCATAAAGATACCAAGAGCGAGTAGCAATACCATACCAGCCATGAAAAATAGCATAATCGGCTCAACATAGCTAGAAATATTATCGATAATATCGTCAAATTTCTCTTTGTAATAATCAGCAACATTTCCAAGCATTTTATCAAGGTTACCAGCCTGCTCACCAGCACTAATCATCTGAATAAGCATACTCTCGTAAAGTCCAGTATTCTCAAAAGCCTCTGTTAGGCTAACACCTTGTTGAACAGCGATTTTAACGCTTGAAAGTTTTTCTTTTAGCATGTGGTTATCGACCATCAAAACAGCCGTATCAAGGGCGTCTGCGATAGGAATACCAGCGCGAACTAGCTCGGTAAAAATCAGCATAAATCTTGACATTGTAGAGTAGAAAATAATCTTACCAAACAAATAAACCTTTAAAATTCCCCTATCCCAGCCGATTTTAAACTGATCGTTGTTTTTATAAAGCCATTTAAGACCCACGATTGTAACGATGATACCAAGCAAAATATAGCCACCATAATTGCTAAGCGCACTTTCAATTCCTAGCAAAATTTTTGTAGGAAGTGGCAAATCTGCGCCAAGCTCTTCGAAAATTTCGCGGAATTTAGGCACAACATACATCATCAAAATCGTAAATGCTATCGCCATAACAATCATCAAAGTCATCGGATAGCGCATAGCCTTTTTAAATTTTCTTTGATTTTCGTAAAGTTCAGTAAGCATAGAAGCTAGCTTGGCAAGTGATTCAGCCATATTACCTGTGGCCTCACCAAGGCTTACCATTGCCACGACGACATCGCCTAGTTGTGGGCGGAATTTCTCCGCTGATTCAGTAAGGCTAAGACCTGCATTAAGGTCGTCGTTCATCGCGCTAAAAATGCCTTTTAGCGTCTTATCCTCTGTCGCTCTTGCGACCTCTTTAATAGAGTCGTGGATAGAAATACCAGCATTTGTCATAACAGAAAGCTGTCTAATAGCAGCAACTAATGGCAGAGTTTTTACCTTGCCACTACCGCCCATTAAACGACTTACTTGGGTTTTAAAATCGCCTGTGATATTACCCAAATTTTGCGTTTGAGCGCGTCTAGAAATCGAACCGCCTGAGCGTTGTTTCATTAGGTTGTTCGCATTGACCTTGTTATTGACTTTTAGTCGCATTTGCTGGCGTTTTCCACCAGCATTCATATTTACATTTAAATCTTTCATTGTTTAGCCACCCTATAAATTTCTTCTATACTTGTTACTCCACGAGCTGCACGAATAATGCCGTCTTCAAACATATCGATAAAGCCCTCCTCTTTCGCCAAAGCTCTCATATCGTCTTTCGAGCCACCATTTGCAATCAGGCTTTGCATACGATCTGTAATAGGCAAAATTTCACTTATCATCTCACGACCCATATAGCCTGTCTGACCACATTGATCACAACCAACTGCTTTGAAAAATTTATACTGCTCAGGTAAAAATTCTTTTAACTGATCGAGCATAGATTTTGGCACATTTGTAGGTTGTTTGCAGTGCGGACATAGCTTGCGCACAAGGCGTTGAGCCTCGACCGCAATAAGCGCACCACTGATTAAGTAACTCTCAATTCCCATATCTACAATTCTTGGTATCGCACTAACAGCGTCATTTGTGTGTAGTGTAGAAAAGACCAAGTGTCCAGTAAGAGCCGCTTGAATCGCAATTCTAAGCGTTTCTTGGTCACGAATCTCACCGATCATTATAATATCAGGGTCTTGACGCAAAATCGAGCGCAAAGCCGACGCAAATGTAAGGCCTGCTTTTTCATTAACATGGACTTGTTGTATTAAATTTACCTGATACTCAACAGGGTCTTCAACGGTAATGATTTTTGTATCGACACTTTTGACATCGTTTAGTGCCGCATATAGTGTGGTTGATTTACCACTACCGGTTGGTCCAGTAACTAGGATAATGCCATACGGTGCGTGCATTGCATTACTAAATTTTTTAAAACTTTCTGGGTGCATACCAAGCTTTTCAAGGCTAATGATAACCTTAGATTTATCCAAAATACGCATAACGGTAGATTCACCATTGATAATAGGAAGCGTCGAAATACGAAAATCGTATTCGCGCCCAGAAATCGTCATAGAAAAACGGCCGTCTTGTGGCTTTCTACGCTCTGCGATATCCATATTCGAAAGCAGTTTCAAACGGCTCACAAGTGGCGGATAAATGTCTTTATCAAAGATAAAAATTTCTTGCAACATACCGTCAATTCTGGTGCGCACGACGCAGTTATTCTCAGTAGGCTCGATGTGAATATCGCTACCACGCATAATGATTGATTGTTTTACAATCATCTCGATAAGTTGCAAAATCGCAGATGTATCATCGCCTGTGCCACTACCGCCCGTGCTAGCAAGCTCTTTTCTAATAGTAGCGACCAAATCCTTGATACTCTCGGAAAGTTCGAGTTTAGCCATATATTTATTTACTTGATTTGGATCGGCTACAACTATTTTTAGAAGGTGTTTGTTAAAAATAGCTTGAATTCTATCCTGGGCTTCCATATTAAACGGATCAGAAAACGCAACATAGATATTTAAATCGTCCGCCCTTACAGGAATTACGCCAAATTTTTTAAGTTGCGCCATCGGAGCGCGCTCAGATAGTTTAAAATCGATATCAACATCATCTAAATTCATATAGGTTAAATTTTGCTTTTTAGCCAAAACTTGCAAAAATTCTTTTTGATCGATTGAAAATTTCTCACGAACATCTTCGTAATCAATCTGTCTGCGTTTGTAAAGCTCAGCTAAAATCAAGCAAAAATTTTCTTGACTTAAATAGTTGTCGCCGACCAAAACTTCGCCAAGGGTCAAACCAATATCCATTTTCTCCTGAATTTCAGGGACGATAGCTTGGGTTAAGACATTATTTTTTATTAGAATTGAAACAATCTGCTCTTCTATCTTTGTCATATCAATCACCAATAAATTTTAATCGAGCTAAGTTTTTCACCGGCATAGATTGCCACCACCATTTTTTTTACTCCCTCTTCTTCTTTGATAAAAAGCTCGGCTTTTTCGCCGTCATCTAGGGTAAAAACATACGCATCGCCTTTTTTGGTGTATGTTTTCTCTACAAATTTATCAAAAATTTCAGACAAAATATAATTAATCTTCGGCGTTCTGATATACGAAATATCCACGCCGTCGCAAAGCGCTAAATAAAGCATTTTCTTTTGGAAAACTATGGTCGAATACAAAGAGGCATTTTCCCTAGTTTCCTTCGTTTTATACAACATCACCATTGGCACGACTAGCTCATTTACCCTATCCATTTTTAGGCAAGCTTTCGCATAAGTGTTTGCTAGCGCCTCGTTTTGCTCCTCGATAAAGAGATTTCTAACGCTTTCTTGGCAAATTCTATTGTATTGACCGATTTGATCCCAGTTTCGCACATCATCGACATTGACAGCGAAAACAGAGCCCAAAATTAGCGTTAAAAATAAAAATACTCTCATAGCGCACCGCTTTTGATTTGATTTATTAAATTCGCAATTTCGCCATTTTTAGCCTTAGAATTAAATGTTTCTAGCGCGTAAATAGCGTCATCTTTGCGACCTTTTTTATAATTAGCTTTGGCGAAAATTATCCAGCTATTAATATTGTTTTTATCAATCTCGTTTGATGTTAGAGCCCATTTTATCGCATTGTCATAATCTTTTTTATTATAAGCTTCCTCGGCCAATGAAAGCGAATACTCGATTTTATTTGTTGCATAAAATTTACTCTCCAAACTCTGTCGCTCAGAGCTTAAATTTGAAGTGCGAATTTCAAGGCGAGAACTAATCGGAGCCCTATTTACAGGGGCTGGCGCGTTAGAAGCGACATTTTGTTTTGGTGGTAATGGAGCCTTACCAAAATCAATAATCTCGTTTTTCATCGGTTGGTTGAAATTTTGAGCATTTGGGTTAAAATTTGGCACATTGTTAGCCTGATTAAAACCCTGATTAAATCCCCCGTTTGCAAAATTTTGGTTAGCAAAATTTTGGTTATTGGCAGAATTTTCGTATGTGTTTGTAATCTTAAAACCGCCAGAATCCTCGCTAGATAGCACACCCACATCGTTGATATTTAGGCTTGGGCGTTCTACATTTTGCACTCGGTTAGTATCGTTTGCTGGGGCGCTGATATTATAATCTGCGCGCGAAATTTCACTATTTTGCACGGCAACCTCAGTTTGCGGGGCAGTATTTATGGTAGGCTGGACCTGCGGCGCAGGGTTTGGCACGACATCGCTTATAGCAGGTTCATTTTGGATATTTTCGTTTATGCTAGCCATGCTAACTTTGTCGTCGTCATTAAGCAACCAAAAAATCGCACCAATCGCGATAGAAATCAAAGCCAAAAGCCCCAAAATCGTCTTGTCAAATTTAAACACAAAATTTGGCTTGGATTTCAAAAAGGAAAATTGCTTTTTGTTTTTATTGTATTCTTCCCATTTTTTTTCTAATTCATTAACTTCGTAAAATTCAAGCATCGATTATCCCCGTGCCAATGGCTGCCATTTCTATGATTTTATTATTGATTTGAGCAAAACTAATCTCTGTTGGCTTATTTGCCTCGTAATACTCAAACAGCTCATACATTTTATACATTAATTTGTTTATGTTTCTCATATTTCCATCAGTTAAATTTAGGATTAAATCGAAATTGTCATCGCTAAACATAAAATAATATTGCTGAAAACCATGAAAAACTAATTTTTTTTCTATATACAGCTTCACCTCGCCTAAATTTGAGTTTGGAAGCTCTATACTCTCCCAAATTCTGGTTTTAAAATAATCTTTGGCAAGACGATCTTCCTCATCTGTTTTATGCACTGTAAATAAAAATTTAAATAACCTAGAATCCGCCATTAATCTAATTTTTTCAATCAAATTTCCAGGATAAAGTTGAGCTTCATCGAGCAAGATTACGACCTGCTCCACAGCCGCGCCTCCGCCTGTAATCCCAAGTCTCTCACGATAAACTCTCATAAAATTCTCATAGTTATCGATTGGCGCAACTGGGTTAGAGTGGAAAATTTGAGAATAAAGTTCTAAAAAAAACTCTTTTTCATCAAAAAAAGGTTGTGGCATAAAAACTACTTTAACCTTTTTTTCCAAATCGGCTTTTATTTTATTTAGCAAAAAGGTCTTTCCGCAACCTGGTTTGCCATAAAACAAAATCAGTTTGAGCGGTTTTTGTAGGGCATTTAAAATTTTATGATATGCAAGAGTTGATTTATCGAGATTAACGAAGTCTGAGACTTCGTTATCTTCGATAAATATCTCTTTAATAGAGGTATAAGCGTTACTCATTATTTTTCATAGACAGATTTTGAGTAACCAAGCTCTTTTAGCGAGCTAGCCAAAGGAGCGCCTGTATTGTCGATAATATGCGGAGTTACGACGAAAATAAGCTCAGTTGTGCTCAAAACATCAGCTGTGCTTTTGAATAAATTTCCTACAAGAGGAATTTCAGCCAAAATCGGAACTCTTGTGTTATTTTTAGTTTTTGTTTGACCAATCAAACCACCAAGGATTACAGTATCGCCATCATCAACCCAAACTACACTTGAAAGTTTCTTTTGAAGTGTATCAGGAGCGATATTTCTAGGTGTGCTAGTTTTTATATCATCTTCTGCGTATTTAAAGCTACTCAAAGACGGATTGATTCTAAGCATAATTCTATTATCATCTGAAATTTCTGGCAAGATATTTAACAAAATACCGATAAAAATAGAGTATTGTGTTTGATCAGATGTGACAGAGCTACCATCACTTGCCGCAGTTAGAGAAGTAGCACTTTCTAGCAATAAATAGTTGATAGTATCACCAACAGAAATAATCGCTGGTTGGTTATTCATAGTAGTTACCTTAGGGCTAGCTACGACTTTTGTTTTACCCTTGGTCTCCAAGAAGTTAATCATACCATCAATGCTGAAATTTAAATTCGCAGCTATTCCCCAAATACCACTAGCTTGGCTAGCTTTTACTCCCATTTCGCGTCCCCATTCATAACGATTAAAACCACTTGGTTGCCACATAGTTCTATCGTTTCCAGCATCATCTTTATATGTTGTAGGGGTCATAGTCATTCTCTCTGTTTGCATAGGAGTAGCATTTCTATTACCAAAAGTATAGCTTGTAGGAGTATTAGCATCGCCACCTATATATGTGTTGAAGCCGAGTTGGAATTTGCTCCAATCGATACCTGTTGTGTATTCATTATGCAACTCGACAGAAATAATATTTACATCAAGCAAAACCTGTCTGCCAAGGCGTTTTTGCATATTTTTCAAATAGCTATCAACACGAGCAATTTGAGATTTTGTAGCAGTTACGGTAATCAAACCAGCATTTTGATTGACAATAGGAGCTACGGCTACATATTTTTCTGTGCCGTTATTTAAAATACTAGTGATATCATCACTGATTCTTTCCCAAAAATCAAATTTCTCAGTAGATGTAATTTTGTTATCATCTAACTTCTCTTTGTCTTCATCTTCTCCTACTTCAACAGGAGCTGAATCAACAGAGGCTTTTGTAGTAGCAATGCCTTCTCTTACAGAAGTGATATAATCTACCTTAAATGTCTTTGTCTCTAATGCAGAAATTTTAAGAACATTGTTTGAGTAATCATAGCTAAGGTTATTTTCTTTGATTAATAAATCAAAAACCTCTCTTAATGACATATCTTTAATGCTAACACCTTGGAGCTCTTTTGCAAGTTCCTCTTGCGCAATAGCATCTTTTGCAACGACAGAAAATCTACACATATCAGATAATTGTGTTAGCATTTCATTTAGCGTTACAACATCATTAACCTTAATATTCAAAGCCTTTCTATCGCAGTTTGAAGCAGCAGATAAACCTGTGACACCAAGCGATAATGCAAGCATAGCAGCTAAGCTAAGTTTCTTACTTGTATGTAATAGTGACATTTTGATTTCCTTGTTTTAGTTTTAATTCGATTTTATTATCTTCGTTATTAGCGACGATAACGCTATTGCCAGTTATTTGGACAATCTTATATGAACCAATATAATCACCTAGTCCATACCATTTGTCATTTAATTTAACTTTATTGCCCATGATACCAAGCAACTGATAACCTAAACCTTCTGTTTTTTTCACCACAGGCTCAACAGGACCAGTATTAGCCTCTCTCGGATAAAACGGATCTGGCAAAGATGCGATTTGAGAATCGCTAAGACCCACTCTTGGCTTGCTTAGGTTAGCAAACATACCATTATATCTATCTTGAAATGCTCTTACTTCATCAGATAGACCCTTGGGCTCATCTGCTCCAAAAAGCACACTAGACAAAACAAACGAACATAAAATTATCTTTTTCATTTGTAATTCACTCCCCAGATAGACATACCAACCGTGCCACCAATTTTACCTTCCTCGGTGCCATTGATATCCATCTTATTAACATCTACAATCATTTCTGATTGTTCGATTAAATTTACATATCTAACAACATTTTGAAAAGCACCTTCAAATTTAACATCGATATTCAACAATGCTTCTGGTTTGAAGACATTTTCAGCACTTGGCTCTTTTTTAGAACTAGTAATGTTGTAAATTTTAACATTATTATTTTCAGCCAGTGTTGTTAAACTATCCATAAAGGTAGCCCAGTTTTTCTCATTGTATGTTAGCTTTGAAATCTCTGTCAATTTTACATCTAAATAGTTGATTTTATTAACAGCATTTTCCAAATTTGTCTCTTCGAGTTTTAAAGTAGCTCTTTCTTGTGCAACTTTGCCAGCAGGGTTACTGTTAAAGTCAGTATCATACTCTCTTTGAGAATCTTCTAGTTTTTGGGCAGCACTAGCTAAATTACTCTCACTCTCTTCCAAATATGGCACAGAGTATGTGCTCAACGCAAAGTAAGCGATAACCGCTGCCAAAGCCAAGCCCATATATAAATATGTATTGGCGCTATTTCCTTTGGCTGCAAACCATTCATCAATTTGATCTAATGAACCTTTTTTTCTCATTAGCGCACCTCCACACTTATATTACTATCATAGACGACACTATCATCTTCGCCTTGCAAGACGATTGTTTCAGTATATACGCCATATTTTGCTTTTTGGCTTATATCTTCTAACAACTCTGTCATTTGCTTGTCATTTTTAGTATGAACTTCTACGGTGATATTTCTATCATCGTTGCCAATTCTTACCAATTTTCCTCTGTTTTTAACAATCATATTAGTAAGGTCAAATACAGACATGCCCTTCATAGCATACTCATTTTTCTTACTAAAAATTTCGTTAATCAAACTACTGCGATCGCCTAAATCTTTATTTCTTACGCCAAATTCCTCTTTGACTTTGGCAGTTTTTTCTTTTGCTTCTTTGACTTGCTCTCTTGCAGGGACAAGCTCTGATTCTAATCCTTGATATTCTGTAGTTTTCTCATCGGCTATCATATTGTTGTAATAACCATAGCCAAATTGATACGCAGGGTAAGCAGCACCAAGCAATAAACCACCTAAAATATAGCCAATCAATTTACCGCTATATCTTTGGTTTAATGGTGGTGGGCGCATAAATGGTGAGTAGTTGTGATCATCATCTGGCTCAGCCAAGTATTGTTGTCCGGCTAAAAACATCAAAGTATCTAGTTGAGTAAGCGGATAATCTTTCGCATTAATCGCTACGCTAAAATTGAAATCTTTGTAGTCGATTTTTAGATTGTTTTCTACAAAAACCTCGATAGCAGGGATTTTGCCGATATCTGTGCCGATATAAATACTTTGAATATTTATATTATAGACCTTAGATATACCGTTCAAAACATCGTTGATATAGTAAAACATATCATCGAAAATTTGAATCATATAATCTCTCTCAGCTGGATTTTCTAAATTTATACCTTGTGTTGCAAGTAATTTAAAGAATTCAGCCTCTTCCATTCTATTTCCGACCAATTCAGAAAATTTGTCGTGCAAGAATTTGAGATTATATCTAAGTTGTCTTGATTGAAAATATTCACCATTTTGATAGACGACCAAAAACGCGTCATCTCTTTGCAGATAAACAAAACAATCAATTCCGTCTCTTGTCAAAATTCCACGAGCATAGAGATTTTCGTAAAGAAACGGTGCCATAGCGACATAATCGATGTAATTTGTGCGAGCTGCGATAGCATCAAATTCAGCAGTTAATTTTGTGTTATCGACGACGAATACATTAAATACTCTATCATCGCTGTTAGCACCGATAACTTCGCTATATGTAATTTTATAATCCAGAGCAGTGTCAAGACCTAGCTCCTCATAAACCTTAACGACGATAGTGTCTAACAAATCGTCATCCGCGACAGTCTTGCTTATTTCGACTGTTGTTGTCATTACATCCTTATAAGGCACATAAGAAATGTAAGTCTCTTTCGCACGATTTGATTTAGAAAAATCGTGTTCAAAAACTTCATTTTCACTTAGACCGAATATGGTTTGCGTGACTTTGTTGATTGCAACAACCGAAGTAGCATTTTTACTATTTCTTGCCATAACACTCCACTTCTTTAAATGAAATTAAATATCTACGAATAATAATAAAAATAAAATGAAATGTCAATAGATAAAGTGCCTTTTTACGCCATTTTCATCATTTTTCCACCCTTTTTTTACCAAAACTATTAACTTTAAGTAAATTTTAATGTTTTTAAAGGCGGAAATTATTTTTTTTCCCCTAATTCCTATTCTCTTAATTGTTTCACCATTTTTGCCAATTAAAATTTCTTTATGAGAGTTTGTGTCGGTAATAATCTGGGCATAAATTGAGATTAAATTTGGCTTTTCTATCACCTTTTCAATTAAAACATCGCTCGAATACGGCACCTCGCTATTAGTATTTTCAAAAATAGATTGCAGGATAAATTCGCGGTAAATGTCTTTTTCGTTTGTAGTGCTTAAAATTTCAGGATCGTAAAAATACTCGTGCTCGGGCAGAAATTTGCAAATTTCGTCCAAAATTTGGCGTTTGTAGATATTTTTTTTGATACTAACTGGAATTATGGCTTCAAATTTATCTTGAAATTTTTGATATTCGAGCAGTTTTTTAACGATTTTTTCATCATTTACTTCATCGATTTTAGTCAAAATCACGATATGTTTGGCAGTGGGATTTAGCTCGACAAATTTCGCGTAGTTTTCCACGCTATCATGCACAGGCGCTAAAAACAGCGTCAAATCGCCGTCCCCAATGGCTTTGAGCGCCACTTCGACCATAAGCTTATTCATCAGCTTCTCGCTCTCGTGAAGTCCTGGGGTATCAACAAAGATGATTTGATCATCTCCATGCATAACTATGCCGTTGATTTTACGGCGTGTGGCGTTGATTTTGTGCGAGACAAGCGAAATTTGCTCACCCAAAAGATAGTTTAAAAACGAGCTTTTTCCAGCGTTCGTGCGTCCGATAAGTGTAACAAATCCGCTTTTCATCGAAATTTCCCGCAAAATTTAAAGAATATATTTTGCTAAATCGTCGTTACTTACGATTACGCCTAGCTTTTCGCTGACTAAATTTTCATCAATCACGACCTTTTTTCCACTATGCTCATCGGCCTCGAAGCTGATGTCTTCTAGCACCTTTTCCATTATGGTATGAAGCCGCCTAGCACCGATGTCTTCGACCTGTGCGTTTGCCTGAGCGGCGTATTTGGCGAGTGCTTTTATGCCACTTTCGCTAAATTCTAACTCCACGCCCTCGGTTGCTAAAAGCGCGCAGTATTGTTTAAGAAGCGAATTTTTTGGCTTGGTTAAAATTTCGTAAAGCGCGTTTTCATCTAAGCTTTCAAGCTCCACGCGAAGCGGAAATCTGCCTTGAAGCTCTGGGATCAAATCGCTTGGTTTGCTTATGTGAAACGCCCCAGCAGCGATAAACAAAATGTGATCGGTGTCTAAATTGCCAAATTTCGTACTCACGCTCGAACCCTCCACAATCGGAAGCAAATCGCGCTGAACGCCCTCTTTGCTCGGATCTTGGCGCGAGCCGTTAGAGCTAACGGCTACCTTATCAATCTCATCGATAAAGATAATGCCCTCTTCCCTAGCCCGTCTCATCGCCTCTGCCTTGACGCTTTCCATATCCAAAATTTTCTCGCTAGCTTCGTTTTTAAGGGCGACTTTGGCGTCTTTGATTTTGAGCTCTTTTTTTGTTTTTTTTGTCGCTATGCCGATGACTTTAATGAAATTTTCTTGCATATTTGCCATTTCTGGCGGTAAATTTGAGTTTGATTCTAGGGTATTTTCGCTAATTTCGATTTCGATTAATTTCTCGTCCAAACTCCCGCTAAGTAGCTTTTCACGCATTTTTTCGTAGCTTTTGGCATACTCTGCGTTTTTCTCTTCGCTAGCCCCGCGAGGCAATGGCGGCATAAGCTTTTCTAAAATTTTTTGCTCGATATACTCGTCGATTTTGTCTTTGTTTTTTTCAAATTCTTCATTTCTGACTAAATTTACAGCCGCAGCAGCCAAATCTCGTACCATAGACTCCACATCTCGCCCTACAAAGCCCACTTCTGTGTATTTGCTAGCCTCCACTTTGATAAATGGCAAACCAAACATTTTTGATAATCTTCGCGCGATTTCTGTTTTTCCCACGCCGGTAGAGCCTATCATAAGGATATTTTTTGGAGTAACTTCGCCCCTCATATCATCGCTTAGCCTCATACGGCGATAGCGATTGCGAAGTGCGACTGCTATCGTGCGTTTAGCGTCCTTTTGTCCGATTACATAATCATCTAAATTTTTAACAATTTCCTTTGGTGTCATCATCTATTTATCGTCCCAGATTGCGTAAGTTTTAATGTTTTCGTTTGTGTAAATGCAAATTTCACCAGCTATTTTTAGGCTCTCTTTTACCAAATCCTCTTCGCTTAAAATTCCAAACCTATCCAATGCCCTAGCTGCGCTTAGTGCGTAGTTTCCGCCACTTCCAATGGCCGCTAGGCGACCGTCGTCTGGCTCGACGACATCGCCCGTGCCACTTAGCAAAAATATATTTTTTCTATCCACTACAAGCATCATGGCTTCGAGTTTGCGCAGATATTTATCCTTGCGCCACTCTTTGCTAAATTCCACCACAGCTTTCAAAAGTTCGCCCTTTGCGTTATCAAGGCATTTTTCAAACATATCAAAAAGATTAAACGCATCAGCCGTGCTTCCTGCAAATCCAGCTAGCACGCTTCCGTCTTTGCCTATTTTGCGAATTTTAGTCGCATTGCCTTTGAGGACAGTATTACCAAATGTAACTTGCCCGTCTCCGCCGATAACTGAGCCACTTTTGCCTTTGTAAGCTAAAATCGTAGTTGCTTCAAACATTACTCTGCTACCACTTCTATTTCAAATTTCGCCACAATGCCGTGTTTAAATTTCGCCGAAACATCGTAAATTCCGACACTTTTTATATTTTCGACTTCCAAGACTTTTTTATCTATGTCGAAATTCTTTTGCTCTTTTAGCGCAGTTGCGATCTCTTCTTTTGTAACTGAGCCAAAAAGTGCGCCATTTGCACCTGCTTGTTTTGCGATTTTTAATCGGACATTTTTTAACGCCTCTTTAAGCTCGGTAGTTTTGTCGATTTCCTCTTTTTCTAGCTCGGCTTCTTTGCGTTTGCCAGCCTCGTATTTACGCAAAACCTCGTTAGTCGCAGCTAGCGCAAAGCCCTTTCCTATCAAAAAATTATTTCCATATCCGTCTTTTACTTCTTTGATTTCACCGGCTTTTCCTAGCCCTTTGACATCTTTTATAAGTAAAACTTTCATTAAATTTCCTTTTAAATTTTAAAATTTTCGACCGCTTTTTCCTGCGATGATAAATCTAAGCGCATTTAGCTTGATAAAGCCGTCTGCGTCTTTTTGGTTAAATACAGCGTCTTCTTCAAATGTGCTAAATTCGACATTAAACAAGCTATCTTTGCTCTCTCTACCTCTTACAATCACATTTCCTTTGTATAGCTCTATGCGAACCGTGCCATTTACGCACTCTTGTGATTTATCAATTAGGCTTTGAAGCATGATTCGCTCTGGGCTAAACCAAAAGCCATTGTAGATTAGCTCAGCGTATTTTGGCATAAGCTCGTCTTTTAGGTGCGCTGCGCCACGATCTAGCGTGAGGCTCTCTATCGCGCGGTGAGCTTTGAGAAGGATTGTGCCGCCTGGGGTTTCGTAGCAACCTCTACTTTTCATACCGACATAGCGATTTTCGACTAAATCAAGTCTGCCGATACCGTGTTTAGCGCCGAGATTGTTTAATTCGTGTAAAATTTCATGCGCTTTTAGTTTTTTGCCATTTAGTGCGATTGGATCGCCGTTAGCATACTCGATTTCGATGATTTCACTCTCATCTGGGGCGTTTTTTGGATCTGTTGTCCATCTCCACATATCATCTTCTGGGGCGTGATTTGGATCTTCTAGCACCAAGCCCTCATAAGAGATGTGAAGTAAATTTGCGTCCATTGAATATGGTGATTTGCCCGGTTTTTTGGTGATATCAATACCATGCTTTTGCGCATAGGCTAGCAGCTTTTCGCGGCTGTTTAAATCCCACTCGCGCCATGGAGCGATGACCTTTATATCAGGTTTTAGCGCGTATGCACCAAGCTCGAAGCGAACTTGATCGTTTCCTTTGCCAGTAGCGCCGTGGCTTACAGCGTCTGCGCCTGTTTTTTGCGCGATTTCGACCATTTTTTTCGCAATTAGCGGTCTAGCGATACTTGTGCCTAGCAAATACTCGCCCTCATAGACCGCATTTGCGCGAAACATAGGGAAAACATAATCTTTTACAAACTCTTCTCTTAAATCTTCGATAAAAATATTTTCTGGTTTAATGCCTAGTTTTAGGGCTTTGTCTTTGATTGGGGCTAGGTCTTCGTTTTGACCGATATCAGCGGTGAAAGTTACCACTTCGCAGCCATAATTATCACCAAGCCATTTTAAAATAATACTCGTATCAAGTCCGCCAGAATACGCTAGAACTACCTTTTTTACGCTTTTTTGCATAACCACTCCTTTGATTTGAAAATAACGGCAAGGATTTTAGCTAAATTTTGGTTTAAAAGTTCTGAAATTTGCGAAATTTGGGAAATTTGCGAAATTTTAAGGCGTTAAAATAAAAATTAATATCAAATTTGCTAAAATTGATTTTGAAATAAACTTTCAATAAAGGTAGATAATGTTTTCATCATTTTTCAAAAGCAAAAAATGGCGAATTTTGGCGTGGGGCGGTATGTTTTGCATACTAGGTATAAATTTGTTTCAAACCATTTTAAATGTCAAATTTAACGAGTGGTATCGGACATTTTATGATATGGGTGGCGAGATAGACAAGCACACAATCGATGAATTTTACCAGCAAATTTTGCTTTTTATCTGGATTGCTGTTTGGTTCGTGCTATCGGTGGTTGCTGAGCGATATATCACGCGTGTATGGGTGCTAAAATGGCGTGAGGCGATGACATTTGCGTATATCGGCTTTTGGCGCAAGGTAGAGCGCGATATCGAGGGTAGCTCACAGCGTATCCAAGAGGATATTTATCGTTTCACCAAAACGCTCGAAGATGTCGGCATGCGTATCGTGTATGCCTTTATGACGCTCTTTGCCTTCATACCGATTTTGTGGAATTTAAGCTCAGGGGTCAAAGTACCAATACTCGAAAATATCCCAGGCGGGCTTGTTTGGATTGCGCTAATCGTTAGTATCGGAGGGCTTGGGGTTTCGTGGTTTGTGGGCAGGTATTTGCCACGCCTAGAATACAACAACCAAAAGGTCGAAGCAGCATTTCGAAAAGAGCTAGTATTCGCCGAAGAAGACAAGCAAAACTACGGCAGCGAAGAGAAAATTTACTCGCTTTTTGACAAGCTTAAATTTAACTACCACAAGCTGTTTTTGCACTATTTGTATTTCGATGCGTGGCTAAATACATACTCACAAATCCTAGTCATGGTGCCTTACCTCATCATGGGTCCGGGACTTTTTACCAAGGCAATCACGCTTGGCGTGCTGATCCAAACGGCAAACGCGTTTAATAAAGTGCGCGTGAGTTTTAGCGTATTTACGAATAACTGGACGACAATCACAGAGCTTCGCTCAATCCACATGAGACTTAAAGAATTTGAGGAAAATATCGGGTATAAGCCAAATTTAGAGTAAAAAATAGCGAATTTGGGTGAAATTTACCCAAATTCGCAAAAGGAGTTCAATGAAAATTTTAAAATTTAACTTCTAAATCTACCCAGAAATTTCGCCCACGACCGACTTGCGAGCTAGCCTTATATGTATCTGCGCGAATATATTGCTTATCTGTTATATTATTCACACCAAAATTTATCGTAGCTCCATCTAAGAAAGGTAAATATTCGTTTTTGCTAACTTTATAGCTTCCTTGAAAATCAACAGTCGTAAATGGTTTATCTACATACGGATAACGAGTGCCATAATACTCAGGATAGTAATACTGTGGTTGAGTTTTAGGTTTTAACCAATGGCTAACTTTCACACCCAAATTTAAATTCTTCATAGGTGAATAATCGACTTTTCCGATAAATCTATCAGCTGTTTTTCTGATAGGCTCTTTTGTTTGTGCATCATAAATTTTTAATTTCTCGTAACTGGCACCAAAACTAAAATCGCCAATATCATATTTAGTTGAAATTTCATAGCCTTTTCGTTTTACTTTACCGATATTTTGGTATTGACCGTATTTTTGCAGATTGGTAGGATCTGATTGATCGTTCATAGCATTTGGTGGCGGAATTCCCAAATCTCCCCTATCAACAAATTCTATAAAATTACTAATCTCTCCGTTGAAATGGATAAATTTAAAGTTAAAATGATCGTCATCGCTTAACAATGCTTGATCTTCGTAGCTAAAACCGATTTCATATTCTTTCGCAATCTCGGGTTCTAGCCCATCGGCTGGAACATACCAATAAGGTCTATTTACCGGACCTGCCATACCGGCTTCGTGTGGCGTAGGAGCCCTAAAACTCTCGCTATAACCAGCAAGCAAAGTTAGCTTATCGAAAATGGTATAACCAAGCGCAACCCTTGGCGAAAATCTGCTATCTGAAAATTTATCACCATACTCTCGCTTAACCTCTCGTTCAAATTTATCATATCTACCGCCTAGCGTAAGCTCAAAATCACCCACAGAAATAATATCTTGAAGATAAATTCCTAGATCTTTCCATTTATTTGGGTGTGATGCAAACATACTCATTGATTGATCTATACCATTTCTGACATAGCTAACACCCTCTTCTCTTTGTTGATAATCAAAACCCACAACTAGATTATGATTTAAAAATCCCGTATCAAATTCTGCGTTATTTTTTAAATTAATTCCCCAACGCTCATCTTCGTTTTTATATCTCAAATCTGTTCCAGAAATATAAAATCTGTCATATTTAGCATCTGTTTTATAAGCCTTAAATGATAAATTTACAAATGGATTTGCAGGAGTGTAAAAATAATCAAACACATAATCTCGTTGCGTCAAATCAGCACTTAGGGTTAGCTCATCTGGGTTTTGCCTCATAGGTTGCCATGCAGTCATCAAATCGCCGTTATAATCAAAAATGCTAAATTGCGCTCTGTGGCTATCGTAAAAATCAAAGCCTAACTTGAAAAACAAAGTCCTTATATCTTCATCAGCATTTGTTTTTGTGGTAGGGGTTTGTGAATAATGAGAACCGCCATCGGCCCATTTGATATTGCCATAGCCAGCTTGTTTGCCGTAAATCAAAATATCTATCGGGACATCATTTGGATCGGCATACACAGTAGCTCTACCGCTTTTCATATTGTTTGACTCTGATCTAAAACCAAGCATTGCACCAAATTCTTTGCCTTCGCTTAAATAATCCCTAGCATCTTTTGTAGTCATATCTACGATACCGCCTATCGCACCAGATCCATGCAAAATAGAACTAGCACCCTTGGTAACTTCCACGGTTTTTAAAATATCATTATCTACTCTAAGGCTGGAAGTTTGATTTGAAAA
The DNA here is from genome assembly GCF_027737825.1 of Campylobacter sp. VBCF_06 NA8. Classification (NCBI taxonomy): domain Bacteria; kingdom Pseudomonadati; phylum Campylobacterota; class Epsilonproteobacteria; order Campylobacterales; family Campylobacteraceae; genus Campylobacter; species Campylobacter sp. VBCF_06 NA8. Next base: position 343,445 of record NZ_JAOVUB010000002.1, on the reverse strand, counting down.
CAAAGTAGCGTCCCGCTTTACGCCATCTTGCTTAAATATAAGCCTATCGCCGTCTCCCCAAGTCGAAAAGCCACGAATAGAAAATTCTTGTGCCGTAGGTCGAAGCAAGCCCTCTCCCACACTTACGCCAGGAATATCACCTATTACATCAATGACATTTGATTTTTGTTTCAGCTCTTTTTCGCCAACTACGCCAACCGAACCTGCGTATTTTAAGTTATCGACCTCCGTCAAGGTCGCACTAACGATAATCTCGTCGAATTCAACCGCATTATGCTTGGGAGTTGTTGCGTTGTTTTCGACACCAAAAAGCACACCAGCCACAACGATAGAAAGATAAAAGCTCTTTTTCATGTGAAATTTCCTTTCGTTAAATTTACATTTAAAAATCGTGGCAAAATTATATTCATTATCAACTTAAAATATATTGAAAATTTTTATCAATAAAATGTAATAGCGATTATACTTCGTTTTTATCGAAGTTTTTATAAAATTTTAAGGAAAATTTATTAAAAAATTTTGTGAGAATTTATTGTTTTATTTTCGTTTAAAATTTATAAATTTATGAATTTTATGCATTTTAACAAAATTGATAAAAACAAATTTATAGTAGTAAAATTTTTGATTAATTATAAAATTTTAAATTCGCCTAAATTTCCAAATTTTAAGGCGAATTTGGCTACAATCCCGCCCATGAGAGTCGATAAATTTTTAAATTCAGTAAATATCACAAAAAGGCGCGCCATAAGCGAGGATATGTGCAAAAGCGGCGTAGTCTATATCAACGGCGCAGTGGCAAAAGCTAGCAAAATCCTAAAAATCGGCGATATAATCACCATAAAATTTTTAGAAAAAGATAAAAGCTATCAAGTTCTGGGCTTTCCCGCCACCAAAAACACGCCAAAAAGTGAGCAAGAAAAATATGTCAAAGAGCTTTAAACTCACGCTTGGTGAGAGTGAAATTTCACAAATCGCTGAAATTTTGCCACGCAGTGGAGTGATTTTGCTAAATGGCACGCTAGCAAGTGGCAAAACCACGCTAACAAAGGCTATCGCGCTATCGCACGGCATAGATCCAGCCACTGTGAGTTCGCCAACATTTTCGGTTATGCAAAATTACGGGCAAATTTATCACTACGACCTGTATAATGGCGGTAGCGAGGCGATGATGAGTAATGGCTTAATCGAAAATTTATTCGAAGATGGGCTTCATATCATCGAGTGGGCGGACGAGAATTTGATAAAATTTATTGAAAAATATGAGCTGGATTGTTGCGCGGTAAATATCAAGGTCATGGGCGACAAACGCGAATACGAGGTAGTTTATGCATAGATTAGAAGTAAAAGATTTGAAAAAGACTATCAAAGGTACCCCGATAATCAAGGGCGTTTCATTAGAGGTCGAAAACGGCGAAGTCGTGGGCTTGCTGGGTCCAAATGGCGCAGGCAAAACCACGACATTTTATATGATTTGCGGGCTGATTTCTAGCACGAGTGGCGAGATTTTGCTCGATTTTAAGGATATTAGCAATGTCCCGCTTCACAAACGCGCCAAGCTTGGCATCGGATACCTGCCCCAAGAAAGTAGCGTTTTTAAGGATTTAAGCGTGGAAGAAAATTTAATGCTTGCCGCTGAAATCACCTACAAAGACAAAAAAATCGCGTCTGAGAAAGTCGATGAAATGCTAAATCTGCTAAATATCGAGCCGATAAGGGAGCGAAAAGGCGTAAGCCTAAGCGGTGGCGAACGCAGACGCTGTGAAATCGCACGAAGTCTAATGATAACGCCGAAATTTCTCTTGCTTGATGAGCCGTTTGCAGGTGTCGATCCTATCGCAGTTAGCGACATACAAAACATCGTGCGAAGTCTAAAAGAGCTTGACATCGGGATTCTCATAACCGACCACAATGTCCGCGAAACTTTGGCGATTTGCGATAGAGCTTATGTCATAAAAGACGGCGAGTTGCTCACTAGCGGCACAGCTAAGCAGGTCGCAAACGACGAAAATGTGCGAAAATACTATCTAGGCGATAATTTTAAATTTGATAGTGAAATTTAAGAAAGGTGAAAAAATGAAAGAAATTTCAGAGAGAGAAAGAGAGAGTAAAAGCGAAAATTTAAACGAATTTTCGCAAAATTTAGAGCAAAATTTTACGCAGAATAATCCGCAAAATTCTACAAAACTTCTATCCATAGTCGTTCCGTGCTACAATGAAGAGCTTGTTTTGGACGAATTTTACAAAGTTACGCTTGGTGTTTTGAAACAAATTCAAAATGAAATTTTACCAAATTTAGAGTATGAATTTATTTTTGTCGATGACGGAAGTCGTGATAATACGGCAGAAAAAATCAAAGAACTTCACGAAAAAGACAGCGCCGTGCATTTAGTAAAATTTTCACGCAACTTTGGCAAAGAAGCTGCCATTTTAGCAGGATTTAAACATGCTAATGGCGATATGATAGTGCTAATGGATGCTGACCTCGAACACTCACCTGCGCTTATAGTCGATATGGTTAGGGGCTATATCGACGGATATAAAATCATCTATGCCAAACGAAAAAGTCGCCCAGGAACAAGCTTTATAAAAGCTAAATTTAGCGAAGCTTTTTATCAAATTTTCAACCGAATTTCAGGCGTAAAAATCGAAAGTGGTGTAACGGATTATCGTTTGATGGATAAATCCGTAGTCGCCGAGCTACTTAAAATGAACGAATATCATCGCTTCTCAAAATCAATGTTTGCTTGGGTTGGATTTAAGAAAAAATGCTTGGAATTTGACCACGAACCGCGAGTTGCCGGGGAGAGTAGTTGGAGCTTTTGGAAACTTTTTAACTACGCCGTTGAGGGCTTTGTGAGCTTTTCGACCGCGCCGCTGAGAGTGGCTTTTGTTTTAGGCTTTTTGGCTAGTTTTCTTGCGTTTATATACGGAAGCTATGTTATTTTAAAAACGCTTATTTTTGGCGTTAGTATTAGCGGTTGGGCTACTACTATCGTGCTTATTTTATTTATCGGCGGTATCCAGCTTATCGTGCTTGGCGTCATCGGCGAATACATCGCACGAATCTACGAACAGGTCAAAAACAGACCGCATTTTATAATCGAAGAAATCATTTAAAAGGTAAATTTATGAATTTAGCGAATTTAAAAAGAACACTAAAATTTGATTATTTAGCATTTTTAAGCGTAACTCGCTCGTTTTTTAAAGATAAAAATTTTTTGAAATATTTTGGATTTATATTCACGCTCTATTTTATCGGTATGTTTGCGATTATTAGAGCGAACATTTATTATATCGATGATAATACAAGAGCGATAAGCGGAGATTATCAATTCTGGGCAATTTCATCTAGGTATATGACGGTATATTTATCGGAATTTCTGAATTTTGGACTACCGCTAGTTGATTTTTCGCCACTTTCAACTATCATCTGCATACTCATTTTGAGCCTAGCTTCTATCATTTTAGTAAAAACCATAAATAATAAAATTTCATATTTAGCATTAATCGCTTCTTTATTTATTGGGATTAATCCATACTTTTTGGAAGCTTTGCTGTTTAAATTCGATCATATATACATGTGTCTTGGGTTATTTATGTCAATTTTTCCGTTTTTATTTGTGAAAAGAAAATTTTTATTTTGCATAATTTCTGTAATTAGTTTATTAGTTATGCTGACTACATACCAAAGCGTAAATTTCGTATATTTGTTAATAGTTATGTTTTTATTAATTTTAAGAATTTCTCAAAAAAAGAAATTTTTAAACTTCGCCATTTTAAGTCTGTTTTCGTATTTTTTAGCAATAATTATATTTAAATTATTTATTTATAAACCTGTAAAAATTCATGTAAATACCGAAACTTTCGCCATTGGCGAGTTATTCAATGGTGTGGTAAGCAATTGTGCGAAATTTGCCACTAAAATATATAGCGATTGGAACGAGACTTGGTTTTTATATATCGGAGCTAGTTTAGTAGTTTTGTCTATAATAGCTGTGATTTTAAAATTTAAAAACCTTAAATCACTGCTTTGCTTTATCCTATTTTTAATTTTTGGGTTTATCTTTTCTATGGGTTTTTATTTGTTGTTTGTAGAAATCAGATTTGAACTTAGATATACTGCGACTTTGGGCGTTTATTTTGCCATAATTCTTATATTTATAAGTGGTTATGCAAATAGCCTAAAAGCTTACAATATCCTAAAAGTATTTTCAATATTTTTGATATTATATTGCACTTATGGACTTTTGTTTATATCAAATTCGCTCGGTTCTGCTATGCAAGAACAGGAAAAATATATTGATTTTAGAACTAATTTAGCTATGAATGATTTATTAAAATTTAATGATATTCATCTGCAATTTGTGAATTTTAACGGAAACATAATCTCTCCTTCGACGCAAAATGCTAGAAACAAATTCAAAGTCATAACCAAATCATTAAATAATATAAATACCAATCAACTCGGATATAAATCGCTTACAAGAACACTCGGCAGAGTAAATGGAAAATGCAAAGGAGACAAAGTAGTAAAAACTAGTGAAAATTTATTTCACACTATAAAACAATATGAAAATAAATGTATAGATATAAATTTTAAAAATGTAAATATTTCTGAAAATTATGCTTTAATCCATGGTTTATTGCCAAAAACTCTACTAATAGACAAAAATATCAATAAAAATTTAAATTTAAAAATATATAAAAGCAATGAAAAATGGCTTGGAAAACATATTTATATTTTCAGATTTAGCGAAAATATTTTAAATTTTGCCAACAAAGATGATAATATTTTAGGACTTCACTTTATCGGCAAAGATGGCAGAAAAATTATAGATAAAAATATCCATAATTTTACAAAAAGCAATAATGCTTATTTTTACACAGCAGAGTTAGAAACGACAGATATAAACGAGATATTAATTCTTTTTTACAACAGCGAAATCAAAAAGTCATCAGCCAAATTTAGCATAAATTTAAAAGAGCAAAAATGACGCTGATAAAATACCTGCTTGTGGGAGTTTTAAATACGATTGTCGGCTTTGGGCTAATCTTTTTGCTAATGTGGCAAGGATTTAGCCCGGAGATTTCAAATATCATCGGTTACGCTGTTGGGATTTGTTTTTCATTTGTGATGAATAAAATTTTTACCTTCCAAAGCAAACAAGCTTCCAAAAAGGCAAATTTAGCCGAATTTGCTAAATTCGTTAGCTCCATGCTGATCGCGTGGAGCCTAAATTTTATCACGCTAAAAATTTGCCTAAATTTGGGCGTAAATCCCTATATTTCGCAAATCATCGCAGGTGCGATTTACACTATCACGGGATATTTGCTAAGCAAAATTTGGGTTTTCAAAAAGGGCTAAATTTAAATCAAATTTAGCCCAAATTTTACGCGGCGCAGTATCCGCGAAACCACGCCACACAAAACGCCACGCCACACCAAATTCCACATAAAAACGCCACGCAAAATTCCACTAAAATTCCAGTAAATTTCCGCAAAATTTTACTAAAAATTCCACACAAAATTTTACCAACTATATTTCGCGGTTAGTGTTACTTTCGCGCCCTCGCCGTAATAGCACCAGTAGTTGCACCCTGCGACATACTCCTTGTCAGCGATATTTGTCGCATTTAGACGAAGCGAAAAGTCCTTATACGAATACTCCGCCATAGCGTCAATTAGCGTGTGTGATGGCACGCTCACAGCGTCGTGGCGAGGCGATGTCCATGCACTGCTCTCGCTCTTGCTTTTGCCCACATAGCGCACGCCAGCGCCCATTTTAAGCCCATGTCCGCCACCCAAATCCATAGAATATACCAAAAAGCCAGAGAGCATATCTTTTGGGATTAGCGGCGTTGGCGTCATGTAGTCGAAGCCATCGACATTGATTTTGGCTTCGTTGTAGTGCGTGTAAGCGGCGATTAGGTTTAAATTTTCGCTTAAATTCACATTTGCACCAAGCTCCACGCCCTTAGCCACTTGCTTACCAGCTTGGCTCGAAAAGCTAGAACCGTCGGTATATGGGACATTTCTCTGCTCTATGTCAAAATACGCTAGGCTAAATTCGCCGTCTATGAAGCTTGGCAGATATTTCACACCCGCTTCGTATTGTCTAGCCGTGGCTGGTTTATAAAAATCTCCACTGCTTGTGCGGCCAGATTGTGGCATAAAAGACTCGGAGTAGTTGAAATACGGCATAAATCCGCTATCAAACGCGTATAAAATTCCAGCCTGATATGTGGTCTCGTCCGTGTCGTAGCTTTTATCGCCATTTAGCGTGGCTTTTGCCTTGTCATGGCGCACCCCAAGGGTCAAATTTAGCTTTTCAAACAGCTCAATTTTATCGTTTAAATAAAACCCAAGCTGACTTTGATCCAAGTCATAATTCGGGTTTGAAAACGACAGCGCCGGATTTGCCGTTAGGCGGGTGCGCACTGGGTTATAGACATTTATAGTGCCTACGAAGTAGCTGTAAAAATACTGCCCCCTAGCGCGGATATCTCTGTAATCCACGCCCAAAGTTAGGCGGTTTTTCACACTTCCCCACTCGTCTTCGTAGCTTATGCGGTTATCGAATATATGCGAATTCACACTCGCATCGACAAAGAGCAAATCCTGCGCGATATCGGTATCGTTTATCATATTATACTCGACACTTGCGCCGATTTGGTCTTTGTTTTCGCGGTTAAATTTATAGCTTGATTCGAATTTTAGCTTATCGTTAAAGCTATGCGCTAACTCGTATCCAACCGAAATTTGATCGCGCGATAAGCTATCGTTTAATGCGCCCAAATTCGCACTTGGCAAAATTTTACCCTGCGCACCAGGTATCATCGTGCCTACATAAGGGAAAAACCCGTTGCTTCCGGTGCCTGCGTCATGCGTGAAGCTAGATAGAAGTGTGAGCTGCGTATCATCGCCGAGTAAAAATAAAATCGATGGCGCGATGAAAAAATGCTCGTTCCATGTGTAATTTATGTCGCCACGCTTTTTCTCATAATCGCTTACAATGCGAAATTTCACATTTTCGCTAAATCCGTCGCTGACATCGAAAAACACCCCACGCAGGTGATTTGAGCCAAATTTCGCGCCGACTTCGCCTTGTGGGGTGAGAGTCGGGCGTTTGGAAACTAGATTTATCACGCCACCAGCGTATGATGAGCCATAAAGTAGCGAGTTTGCGCCCTTTACCACCTCGATACTCTCATATCCGTATAAATCAGGGCTGATACCAAAATATCCGCCCTTATACGCACTCGCGCCATCCACGCTCACACTTGCTTCAAACCCACGAAGTCTAAGCCAGTCGCTAGTATCCAAATCCGCGCCATAAGGCTGTCCGATAAAACCAGCTTCGTATTTGACAGCCTCGTCTAGCTGAGTCGCTCCACGCTCTTCGATTGCTTTTTTGCTCTCGATTACAGATGAGCTTCCAGCACTCATGAAATCGACCTTGCCACTACCCTTGCCTACCGAGCCTACCACGGCGATTTCGTCTAAAACCTGCGCCTCGTTTGCCGTCTCAGAGACTTCCTGCGCCAAAACAGCCGCCGCACACAAACTAAGCGCAAACGCGCTACCAAAAATTTTTCGCATAAATGCTCCTTTGATTAAAATTTATTAAATTTTTCTTGCAATCCATAGAAAATAAAGGCTTCCGATTATCGTAGCAACCACGCCACAAGGTATTTCGTAAGGAAAAATCAAATTCCTACCCAAAAAATCCGCCACGCTCATTATCAAAGCCCCGATTAGCGCACTTGCCATGAGCCCAGCGCCCGTTTTGCGAAAGCCCAAAAATTTCGCCAAATGTGGCGCGATAAGCCCCACAAAACTCACTGGCCCCACGCAAAGTGCGCTAAAAGCCGACAAAACGGCGCAAAATACAAACAAAATAGTTTTAAATCTGAAAATATCCACGCCCACGCTACTAGCGCACACATCGCCTAGGCTTAAAATCGTAATCTCTCGATTAAATTTCATCACCACGCCAAAGCTAATCACGCAAAGCATCGCCAAAAGCAAAACTTGCGAAAAACTCGCACCGTAGGTGCTTCCAGCGCTGTATGAGATAAAATCATAAATCCTGCTATCCCCGCTAAAAAGCAAAATTTTCTCCACTGCGCTCACAAAGGCACTCACCGCAATCGCGCTTAAAATCACGCGCATTGGACTCATGCCACTTCTCGCATTTATCGCCAAAATAAAGCCCAAAACCACCAACGCCCCAAATACACCAAAAACAAAGCCAAGCGCAGGTGCGAAAAACATCGAAGCAAGCACGCCAAGGCTAACGCCAGAACTAATGCCAAGAAGCTCGGGCGAAGCCATGTCGTTGCGGGTTAGGCTCTGTAAAATATAGCCACAAACAGCCAAAATTCCGCCACAAAGCAAGGCTGTGAAAACGCGGTTTATGCGCAGAGCGAAAATTTCGCGCGAGAATTCGCCATAAAATAGACAAAACACCACAAAAACAGCCAAAATTCCGCCAAGAAATGGCAAATTTAAATATTTCGCTCTTTCGTGAATTTCGTTTTTGGCGCCGTTTCCTGCGTTTGCGTCCTTTGTGGCGCAGTGTATGAGCCACAAAAACATCGGCGCACCCAAAAATGCGCAGATTGCACCCGCAGGAAGCGAAATTTGGGTTAAATTTTGTAGTATTATGAGCCCTGCGTCGCAAATTCCAAGTATCAAAGCCCCCAAAATGGCGCAAAAAATCGCTTTTTTGACAAACGAGCTAAATTTTAGCTGATTTGTGAGATAACTCGCCCCAAGCCCCACAAATGCGATAATCCCGCAATGCGCCACCGCCACAGCGGTAAAATACGCACCCAGCACAAAGCCTATAATTCGCACCAAAACGACATTTAGCCCAAGCGATTTTGCCGTGCTATCGCCAAGTCCAAAGAGCCAAAACGAACGCGCAAAAGCTAGTGTTACAACTAGGGCTGGAAGCGATAAAATCGCCATTGTGCGCAGGTTTGCGTAGCCGTTTTGGGCTAAATCGCCACTTAACCAAACCGTGATAAAATAGCTTTCATCTTTGAAAAAAATCAAAAGTAGCGCGCTTAGTGCGCCAAAGACTAGCCCTATGATTAAACCGCACAGCGTCGCGCTAAATGCGCTAAACTCGCGCGTATTTGTGAGCGCAAACAAAAGCCCAAGTCCGATGAGCGCGCCCACAAACGCACTTAGCGTGGTGCCAAGCGCGGGCGCGAACAGCCCCAAAAACAGCACCCCAAAGGCGCTTGACGCGCTTACGCCACTGGTGCTATCACTCGCTAATGGATTGTGCGTAATAGCGCAGAGCAAAAGCGATGAAAGCGAAAGCAACGCACCGCAAAGAAGAGCCGTCAAAATGCGCGGCAGGGTGGAATTTAGCACCACAAGGGTGCGAATTTCGCCTAAATTCGTGTGTGCGCCAAGAAGCGAAATGGCGCAGAGTATCGCAAAAACGAGCGTTAAGATTGGCAGAGTTTTATTCATTTGCGCTCTTTTGCGAAATTTTAGAATTTGGCGAATTTGATAAATTTGCCGAATTTGGCGAAATTTCCAAATTTGGCGAAATTTTGAAATTCGCTAAATTTGCCTCATTTTTCAAAATTTCACTCAGCAAATTTGCAAATTTTTGCATACTTGGCCACGCACCAGCGCTCCACACAGCCTCTATTTGCGCGCGGTTTTGCAAAATTTGCAAATTTTTATAAATCCCATTTGAGGCGATTTGCGAGTTTATATCAACCCTGTTTGGCTCGATTATGACGAGCTTTGCGCCCTGCTCCACCTCATAAAGTGCGCTTACATGGGCACTCGCGATACCCCAGAGATTATATGATAAATTTTTTGGAGCCAAATTTGTAATCCCAAGTTTAGCCAAAACCACGCCATATAAGCTGTTTGCGCCATAAATCCTAATGTGAGCCTCGTCGATAAACTGCACGACTAAAACTGGCGTGGTGAAATTTTCTAGCTCTTTTTTCTTTTTTTTGAAAAATTCGTTGTTTTTGGCAAGTAAAATTTTCGCCCTCTCTTCGCAATCCAAAATTTTCGCCACTTCCAAAACAGCCGCGTTTAGGTTGTCTTCCAAATTTCCGTCTTTATAAACATCGATAATGCGGGTTTTGGCGTATTTTGAAATGGTTTTTTCATGCCCCGCAAAAAACGATGGCAAAAGCACAAAATCAGGCTTCAAAGCTATTATCATCTCCAAACTCGGCTGGTTTCTAAGCCCCAAGTCTAGGGTATTTGCGCCACTACCTAGCCCACCACCCCAGAGCATAAAACTCTGCTTTTCGGCCATTGCGATTGGATCAACTTCTAAAAACTCCAAAATCTCCGCTACGCCCCAATCTAGCGTGATTATACGCGGTTTAGTATCGCCAAATACTGCGCCACAAAAAATCAGCAAAAAAATAATCGCTCTCATTAAAACATCGCCGTTAATAAATTTGTCTTTGGGTGCGCGATTATATGGGCATTTACGCCGTAAATTTCTTTGATTTTTTCTGCGCTCATAGCCTCGCTAGATGGGCAGTTTAGTATCAGCTCGCCGCCTTTTAGCGCGATGATTTTATCGCAGTGCGAACAGGCTAAATTTATGTCATGAATCACGATGATTACGCATTTGCCAAGCTCTTTTGCCATTTTTTTGATTAGCGCCATGACGCTTAGCTGGTGCGCGATATCTAGGGGCGCTAATGGCTCGTCAAGTAGCAAAAAATCGCTTTCTTGCGCGAGTAACATCGCTAGGAAAATGCGCGATTTCTCGCCACCGCTTAGTGTGGAGACGATCTGGTCTTTGAATTTGAGCGTATCTGTGATTTGTAGGCACTCGGTAGCGATTTTGGTGTCGTTTTCTTTGTCCGTAAAATACCTGCCCCCGTGCGCATATCTGCCCGCCATAACTAGCTCCAAGCCCGTCAAATGAGAAGCGTCTGGTAAAATTTGGGGCAAATAAGCAACACTTTTGGCAAATTCTTTTTTTGCGTAATCTTCGATTTTTTTGCCATTTAACGAAATTTCGCCACTTTGATTTTTGATTTGTGCGGCTAAAAGCTTGATAAGCGTAGATTTGCCAGAGCCATTGTGTCCCACGAGAGCGTAAAATTCTCCCTTTGCAAACTCTAAATTTATGTTATTTAAAATTTTTTTATTTTGTATTTGGTAATTTAGATTACTAGTTTTTAACACGATGATAATACCCATTATTAAAATAAAAGATAGATATTATCAAAAATTTAATAAATTTAAACTAAATATTTAACAATTATTATCAAAAGCCATATCAATTTAAAATTTTAAAAATGATAAAGTATAGCAAAACCTACCCTGCCCTACTCCCATAAACTGGGCTCCTGCGGGTCTGTATAGCTGGATAAAATTTGATATGGCTGGTAGTCAAATTTGTATTTTAGGCTCGCACACTCGCGCACTGCATACCCCAAATATATCCAGCGAAGATTAAATTTTTTTGCAATCTCAATCTGCTTTAAAAGTGAAAATTTCCCAAGGCTAAGATCGCTTCTGTATGGGTCGTAATAGCAATAAATCGAGCTTATCCCGTCTTCGACAATGTCGATCAAATCGACGCAAATCAGCCTATCAAACTCATCGTAATACGAAATTTCCTTGCCGAAATTTCCATATCCCTCCACATAAATTTCATAGTATTTCTCAGGCGTGATATTTTGGCGCGGCCAGCCCTTTTTTTCGCTCATATAGTTGTGATAAATTTCGAAAAGCTCCAAATGCTCGCCGTCTAAAATCGGTGCTGAAAAGCCAAGAGTGGTTTTTTCGTTTTTTTTATAAACTCTGCGGTGTGATTTGGAAAATTTAAAATTTCTCGCATCTACTCTCAGGCTTTTACACTCATCACAACCCGCACAAATGGGCTTTTGGAAGTAATTCCCAAAGCGTCTGTATCCGTGAGTGACTAAATTTGAATTATAAGAATATGAGGCGTTTTTGACAAAAATGTATTCATTTCTAGCTGATTTTCCCTGCAAATACGGGCAGGGAAAATCGAGCGTACAAAATGGAATTTCAAGCATTAAATTTTTCTAATATTTGCATTTTCGATATATTTCAAAAACTCGTCTTTTAGCCGATTTTCGCGCGCACTCACACTCTCATCAGCCAAATCCTCATCTTTGAAAATATCTTTAAATTCATCGCGATTTGGGTTTGGTTTTGGCTTAGGTTTGGGTGGATTTTTCGCCTTTTCTTCTTTAATCATATCTTTTTTTATGCTATTTAGCGATTCTAAAAAATCCATTTGCGCTCCCTAAATTTCGGCTTCTCGCATAGCAGAAGCGATTGCAGCGACGACTTCGGTTTTTTTCGTATCGAAATCATCCTTGGTATTTGCCAAAATTTTGTCCAAATTTTTCTCGACATAGCTCGTATCGAAAAATCCCAGTCTAAACTCACGCGATTTGCTGATCGAGAGCAAAAATGGAATTATCGTGCGCACACCCTCTATGCGGAACTCCTTCAATGCCCTTTCTAGCTTATTTACCGCCAAGTCATAATCTGTCGTTTTGATAATGAGTTTAGCTAAAAGCGAGTCGTAAAATGGTGGAATTTTATAGCCTTTGTAAATATGGCTATCCACGCGCACGCTAGGTCCCAAAGCCGGATAATAATCCTCGACTTTGCCAGGTGCTGGGGTGAAATTTTTCCATACATTTTCGGCTGTAATTCTCGCCTCGATCGCGTAACCGCGCGGTTTGATATCGCTTTGTTCGAGCTCTAAAATTTCGCCGTTTGCGATACGGATCTGGCGCACGACGATATCCACGCCAGTGATTTCCTCGGTGATTCCATGCTCGACTTGGATTCTGGTATTCATCTCCATAAAATAGAAGTTGTTGTAATCATCGAGCAAAAACTCCACAGTGCCGACATTTGAGTAATTCACAGCCTTAGCCGCGGCTACTGCGGTGATACCCATGGTTTTGCGCAAATGCTCGCTAATCGACGGGCACGGGGCGATTTCGATGATTTTTTGGTGACGGCGTTGGATTGAACAGTCGCGCTCGCAAAGGTGGATAATGTTGCCGTAATTATCGCCGATGATTTGAAACTCGATATGGCGCGGATTGACGACGAGTTTTTCCATAAAAACTTCATCGTTGTTAAAATACGCCTTCGCCTCTCTGGTGCAGGATTCAAAGGCTGCTTCCATATCCTCTTCGCTCCAAACTTCGCGGATTCCACGCCCTCCGCCACCGCCACTTGATTTTAAGATCACCGGATAGCCGATTTTGCGGGCGTATTCTTTGATAGTCTCCATTGATTCGTTGTTTAATTTTTCGGTGCCTGGAACGATAGGAATACCATTTTTGCGCATTAAATAGCGAGCGATGTTTTTATTACCCATTTTGCGGATAACTTCTGGTTTTGGACCGATAAAGATAATCCCAGCGTCCTCAACCTCTTTTGCGAAATCATAATTCTCACTCAAAAATCCATATCCAGGGTGGATAGCGTCCGCACCGCTTGCTTTGGCTATTTCTACGATTTTTTTGGCGTCCAAATACCCAGTAAGTGGCTCTGTGCCGACCTCATAGGCCTCATCAGCAATTTTAACATGCAAGCAGTCTTTGTCAGGCTCGGTGTAAATCGCTATACTTTTTATGTGCAAATCTCTACATGCTCTAATAACCCTAACCGCGATTTCACCGCGATTTGCTATGAGAATTTTGTGTATCATACTAAAACACCTTTTTGTAAAAATAATATTGCGTATGATAGTATAAAAAATGTTATATCAAGTTGAAATTTAGGGGAAAAAGTCAAAATTTTAAAGGATTTTAGTGGTGCCCAGAGCCGGAATCGAACCGGCACGGAGTTGCCTCCGCCAGATTTTGAGTCTGGTGCGTCTACCAATTTCACCACCTGGGCTTGAATTAAAAATCGAGATTATACAAAAATTTGATTAAAATAAAATTAAGCCCCAAAATTTTGGGGCTTAAAAGAGTAAGAAAAATTATTTTTTCTTTTTAGCTTTTGAAGCAGCAACGGCCTCTTTAAGTTGTTTGCCAACTTTAAATTTAACTACTTTTGTAGCAGGTGATTTGTAAGTTTTGTTTGTGCCAGGAACTTTGCCTTCACGAGCAGCACGCTCAGCAATGCTAAAAGAACCAAAGCCAATGAAACTAATCTCATCGCCTTTAACTAATAGCTCTTTAATTGTTTCAAGAGCTTTATCTACTACTGCTGTAGTATCTTTTTTGCTTTGTCCTGCTTTTTCAGCAACAATACTGATAAAATCAGCTTTTTTCATAGAGTATCCTTTGTGATAAAGTGTAACGGCGACCATTTTACAATACTTTGATAAAAATTTCAATAGAATTTTGCGAATTTTTCGCTAAATTTGGCAAAATTTAGCGAAATTTGGCAAAATTTTGCCCATTTTCACACTATTTGAAAAATAAATTTTTCATTTTTTCCCAAATTTACACAAATTTAGGCGCTAAAATTTTTTATAATCTTAAATTTGATATAATGCACCCAAAATTTTAAATTTTAAGGTAAAAATATGACAAAAATTTTAATGATAGAAGATGATTTGGAGCTGGCTGAAATTTTAAGCGAATACTTAGAACAATACGAAATCGACATTACCGTCGCAGATGACCCATTTATCGGGCTTTCGAAGCTGAAATTAGAAAATTTCAACCTCGTGATTTTAGACCTAACGCTTCCTGGCATGGACGGGCTTGAAGTCTGCAAAGAAATCCGCAAAACCTCGAATTTACCGATTATCATTTCTAGTGCGCGCCACGATTTGACCGATAAAATCAACGCCTTTGATTTCGGCGCAGATGATTATCTACCAAAACCATACAACCCCCAAGAGCTCCTAGCCCGCATAAAACGCCATGTCGAGCGCTACAACACAGGTTCGATCAAACAAGCCGGTGAAAAAACCAACAAAGACATCGTGGTAGATGATTTTTCGCACACTATCATCTTTAAAGGTCAGCCTTTATCGCTGACAGTCGCTGAATACGATGTCCTCTCATATCTAGTCAAAAAAGAAGGCGGAGCAATCACACGCGAAGAGCTCATTTACAACAGCTCCTCAATCAGCGAAGAATCCTCGCCAAAAAGCATAGATGTCATCGTCGGTCGTATCAGGGTCAAGCTTGGCGAAACCTCCAAGACACCGCAATATATCCACGCAATCAGGGGCGTGGGATACAAGCTCGTGCAATAAATTTTGAAATTTAAATATGAAATTTAGATCTTCGATTTTTTATACCATTACATTTATTTTCGCGCTTGCGACGATTGGCGTATCGCTCGCACTCATTTGGCTTATCGGATATGATAAACAAAACTACACAAGAGAGCTAAACACAAAATACTCCATAGTCGCGCGCTCGCACCTATACCAGATGAGCAGGCTCATCTCGCAAAACGAATTCCAAAGACAAATCGCAAATTTCGAATTTGCTAGCATTAACGACGAAAATTTTATAAAACAACTAAACGAAAATGGCGAAATTTTAGATAGTATTTCGGCTGATATCGGCTCGGCTGATATTATAATGTATAACCGCAAAAACTACCTCAAAATCACCCACGCAAACGAGGTTAGAATTTTAAACGACAAAGAATACCAACCATATCGCTACGATATTTTTAGAGTGATTTATGGCGGAATTTTGGCGATTATTTTGCTCGCATACATTTTTATTATACGCAAAATCAAACCACTTCGCAAGCTAAAACGCCAAATCGATAAATTTGCCACAGGCGATCTAAATATCGCAAATGTCGCCACAGGCACAGACGAAATCTCCGAGGTTTCGCGCGCGTTTTACGGCGCAGTTACGCAGATCAACAAATTAAACGAATCGCGCCACCTGTTTTTGCGAAACATCATGCATGAGCTAAAAACGCCCATTACCAAAGGCCGCATAACCGTCGAAATGATCGAAAAAAACAAATACCAAGAGCGCTTGTTATCGGTATTTGAAAGGCTAGAAGATTTGATTAACGAATTTGCCGCAGTCGAGAGGGCAACTTCTGGGATTCCGCTTGGAGAACGCGGAATTTACTCAGCCAAAGAAATCATAAACGAAGCCCTAAAAATCGCAATGATAGGCGAAAATTTAGTAACCATAAATGCGCCAGAGGATTTGAAATTTAATGTAGATTTGAAGCTGTTTTCAATCGCTGTGAAAAATCTAATCGACAACGCAATCAAATACTCCACTGACCGCCATGTCATCATAAATGTCGGAGCAACCTTTGATTTCATCAGCAATTCGCCAGAGTTAGAGCAGGATTTCGAGCATTACAAAGAGGCGTTTTCTAAGGGCTCAAACGCTAAACAAAGCTTCGGTCTTGGGCTATATATCGTCGATAATATCGCCAAATCGCATGGTTTAGTCTTTAAATACCGCAGAGAAAATGAGACAAATATCTTTTATTTTGATAATATGAGTGAAATTTTACTCTAAATTTTAAGGCGATTTGATATATGATTGCAAAATTTTTTAAAAAGTGAGTTTATGCGAAATTTAATATTTTTACTAGCATTTTTCGGTGTTTGTTTGTGTGCAGAGAGTTTCATCACAGATGAAGAATACGGAGCTATGCTCTACCAAAACCCCCGTGGAATCGGCTGTGATAAGTGCCACGGCGAGCGTGGCGAGGGACAGCTCATCGCAAAATACGAGGAATTTAACCGCTCAAATGAAACCTACTACGAAAAATCCCTTTTTGCACCCAAAATCAACACCCTCTCACTGCAAGAATTAGCCGACGGAATCGGCGCTAGCAAGGACATTATGCCAAGCTATTTTCTTACAAAAGACGAAATTATCATTATTTACAAATATTTAAAAGCCAAAAATCAAACCCAAAAAAAGGACGAAAATGACAAACAAAACTGAATTTGCAAAGGCTACGAAATTTATCCCAGGTGGCGTTGATTCGCCTGTTCGCGCATTTGGAAGCGTAGGTGGCGAGCCATTTATGGTAAAAAAGGGCAAAGGCGCATATATCTACGATGTCGAGGGCAGAAAATACCTTGATTTCGTGCAAAGTTGGGGTCCGCTGATTTTCGGACACGCTGATAAAGATATCCAAAAAGCAGTTTGCGATGCAGCGAAATTTGGACTAAGTTTTGGCGCACCAAGCCCGCTAGAAACGAAACTTGCTAAGCTTGTTTTAGATAAATTTCCGTTTTTGGATAAAATTCGCTTCACTAGCAGCGGCACAGAGGCCACAATGAGCGCAATCCGCCTAGCGCGCGCTTACAGCGGAAAAGACGGCATAATAAAATTCGCCGGTTGCTACCACGGACACAGCGACTCGCTTTTGGTCAAGGCGGGTTCAGGGGCAACTACATTTGGGTATTCAAGCAGTGCTGGCGTGCCAGAAGATATCGCCAAAAACACATTTGTCGCTGTTTATAACGATATCCAAAGCGTCAAAGCGATTGTCAAAGCCAATGATATCGGCACTATAATCATCGAACCAATCGCTGGAAATATGGGCTTAGTGCCTGCAAAAGCCGAATTTTTAAGCGAACTTCGCAAAATTTGCGACGAGAAAAAAATCGTGCTAATCATGGACGAGGTAATGAGCGGATTTCGCGCTAGTGCGCGCGGAAGCTACGATGTGTATGGCATAAAAGGCGATATCGTAACCTTTGGCAAGGTAATCGGTGGCGGTATGAGCGTGGCAGCCTTTGCAGGAAAGTCTGAAATCATGGATCTAATCAGCCCTCTTGGCGGCGTTTATCAAGCAGGCACGCTAAGTGGAAACCCGGTGGCAATGGCGGCTGGAATTGCGAGTTTGAGCAAAATTTATGCTAAGAAAAATTTATACAAAGATTTAAATTCACTCGCCAAATGCTTCATAAACGGCCTTAGCAAAGCCGCCAAAAAGCATGGTATCGCGCTTCAAACAGCCTGCGTGGGAAGTATGTTTGGGTATTTTTTCGCCGAAGATGAAGTAAATAACTACGACGACGCGCTCAAATCCGACACTAAGCGTTTTGCGAAATTTCACCGCGAAATGATAAAACGGGGCGTATTTTTGGCGCCAAGTCAGTTCGAAACTGGCTTTATTTGCGAGGCAATGAGCAAAAAAGATATAGATTTTGCCATAAAAATGGCAGATGAAGCAATGGCAAATTTGTAAATTTTTAAATTTAAGGCGAGGTTATGAAATACACAAAAAACCTGCACAAGGTCGTCCCGATCGCATACGATGTGAGCCTTGGGATTTCGATAGTCGTCGCAATCGCCATTGGCGTGGGACTTGGGCTATGGCTCAAATCCCTAACCGGCTCGTTAATCGTTTTTTGGGTTTGCGTGTGCTTTGGTATAGCTGCGGCGTTTTTAAATGTCTATAAGGCGTTTAAGGGGCTAAACGAAAGCCTCAAAGAGCTCGAAGACGATCCCAAATACAAGGCCGCAAAAGAGAATTTTGACGATGATGATTGGGACGAAAAAGAGTGAAAAAAGAAATTTTAAAAATCTACTTGATTTTTGATTTTCTACTCCTTGCGCTTGGGGGTTTGCTTTGCGCTTTTGGGGCGAAATTTGCCCCATTTTTCGCTAGTTCGCAGCTTGGATTTTTCTGCTCGCTTGCGGTTGTGTTTTTTTCGCACAGAGCCTACGCACTGCGCCTCGAAGATGAAATTCGCTCTGGCAAATACGACAAAATCGCTAACGATGAATTTGATGATGAAAATTTAGCCGAGCCCAAAAAAAGCGCGGTTAAATCAAATTTTGCCACCGCATTTTTTTCGCCATTTAAAATTTTATCCTATCTCGCGCTAATTTTTGGAATTTGGCTTTTGGCTAAATTT
Organism: Campylobacter sp. VBCF_06 NA8; assembly: GCF_027737825.1. Taxonomy (NCBI): domain Bacteria; kingdom Pseudomonadati; phylum Campylobacterota; class Epsilonproteobacteria; order Campylobacterales; family Campylobacteraceae; genus Campylobacter; species Campylobacter sp. VBCF_06 NA8. The sequence continues at coordinate 324,604 of NZ_JAOVUB010000002.1, read as the reverse complement.
GGACTTTTAAACCCGCTTGCACTAATGCTTGGCGTAAGCGTAATCCCACTAGGGACGCTCATTTTTGCGTTTTGTAATAAAGAGTAAAATTTTAATTTATCATTGCAAAGAAATGCAAAGTATTTCAGTAAAATAAAACCAGCTAAATTTGGATTGAATTTTGAATTTAAATTTTACTGGATTGCTTCGCCGTGCAAGCACGGCTCGCAATGACAAATTGTGCGCAAAATTTGCTAATCTGTCATTGCGAGATTTACGAAGTAAATCGAAGCAATCTACGAATTTAAAATTCCCACCGCTAAATTTGCAAAATTACTAACCCGAAATTTTAAAAAACAAAAACAATCAAAACTACACAAATTTGGCTAAAAATATAAAGAATTATTAATTCAAATTTCGCTAAAATGATGAGTTTTGAAAAGGAATTTTATGGATTACAACACGCTAAAAAAAATATTTTTTAAATTTCAGCCAGAAACTGCACACCATATCGCAGAATTGGGACTTCGCACACTAAGTGCAGTTCCGTTTGGACTGGAAATTTTAGCCAAAAATACAACCTACAAAGATGAAATTCTAAATCAAAAAATCTGGGGATTAAATTTTGAAAATCCGCTTGGAATCGCCGGTGGATTTGACAAAAATGCAACCATGCTAGCCCCACTTTATGCCCTTGGATTCGGGCATGCTGAGTTTGGGACATTTACACCAAAACCCCAACCTGGCAACGCCAAACCACGCCTTTTCCGCCTAGTCGAAGAGGAAAGTATCCAAAACGCAATGGGCTTTAACAACGAGGGCGCCGAGGCTATCGCAGAGCGCGTGCGCAAAATTTACCCAGCCAAATTTCCACTTGTCGCAAACATTGGCAAAAACAAAATCACGCCAAACGAAAACGCTCTAAGCGATTATGAAATTTTAACTCGCAAATTTGAGGGACTTTGCGATATTTTCGAAATCAACATTAGCTCGCCAAATACGCCAAATTTGCGCGCTTTGCAAGACGAAAGTTTCATAAAAGAAATTTTATCTATGATGAGAGGCATTACCAAAAAACCAATAATTTTAAAAATCGCCCCCGATATGAGCGCGCAAAAGGCCGTGTCGCTATGCTCATGCGCCGTGAAAGCTGGGGCAGATGCCCTGCTAGTAAATAATACTAGCATTGATTACTCGCTAACGCCCAAAGCAAGGGATTTTGGCGGAATTAGCGGCAGGTTAATCACGCAAAAATCGCGCGAACTTTTCCGCGCAGTATCTAGCGAACTATTTGGCAAAGCAGTGCTGATTAGCTGTGGTGGTATCAGCGACGGCAAAGAGGCCTACACCCGCATAAAAGACGGCGCAAGCCTAGTGCAAATTTTCACAAGTTTTATTTTCAAAGGCCCTAAAATAGCCTATAATATCAACTCCGAGTTAGCTTCACTCTTGCGCCAAGACGGCCTTTCAAATATCACAGAAGCAATCGGTTTAAATTTAAAAAAATGAGGTTTTTATGTTTGCAAAATTCAATAAAATCACGCTAGAAAACGGCTTAGCCGTCTATCACATACCGGTAAATTTAGGTAGCGATGTCATCAGCGTCGATCTATTTTACGATGTGGGCTCAAAGGACGAAGTCATGGGCAAAAGTGGCATAGCCCACATGCTCGAACACCTAAATTTCAAATCCACAAAAAACCGCAAAGCTGGCGAATTTGACGCCATTGTAAAAGGTTTTGGTGGCGTAAATAACGCAAGCACGGGCTTTGATTTCACGCACTATTTCATCAAATGCGAGCGCTCGAATCTAGCCACCTGCCTCGATTTATACGCAGATATCATGGAAAATTTAAAGCTCGAAGAGAGCGAGTTTTTGCCAGAGCGAAATGTGGTTTTAGAAGAGAGGCTTTGGCGCACGGATAACGATCCGTTTGGGTATCTGTTTTTTAGGCTGTATAACAGCGCCTTTGTTTATCACCCATATCACTGGACGCCGATTGGATTTAGAAGCGATATAGAGGGCTGGAAAATCGAGGATATCAGGGAATTTCACGCTAAATTTTATAATCCAAACAACGCAGCACTTCTAATCAGTGGCGATATCGACGAAAAAAGCGCGTTTGAGCTAGCCAAAAAGAGCTTTTCGCACATCAAAAATCGCTGCGAAAAATCGCATGTTTGCGCGCCAGAACCAGAGCAAGACGGAGAGAGATTTAATCTCATACACAAAGACTCTCATGTCCAAATCGTAGCAACCGCCTTTAAAATCCCGCCATTTAACCACGCTGACGCAGCCAGCATAAACGCTCTTTGCGACTATCTTGGCGGTATGAAAAGCTCGCTTTTGCAACGAATTTTAGTCGATGAGAAAAAGCTAGCCAATCAAATCGATGTCTATAATCTAGCCAGCAAATATGAAAATTTAATGATAATTTTCGGCGTTTGCAACGCTGGGGTCGCTGGCGAGAGGCTAAGAGATGAAATTTTTGCTATCCTAGAAAATGCAAAAAATTCTCAAATCAGCGATGATGAAATCACAAAACTCAAAAATTCAGCCAAATCAAGCCTAATTTACTCCATGGATAGCGCTAGCAAGGTGGCTAGCATTTATGGCTCATATATCATCAGAGGCGATTTGGACGCGCTGTTTAGACTCCAAAGCGATATCGAAAACATCTCAGCGCAAAATTTAAACGAAACTATGAAAAAATATCTCAAATTTAAAAATTCAACCACATTGATTTTACGAAAGGAAGACGATGAATAAAAATGTAATTATCGGTTCAATGACCGCATTAATCACGCCGTTTAAAGATGGCAAACTTGACGAGCAAACCTACGCCAAACTCATAAAACGCCAAATCGATAACGGCATAAATGTCCTAGTCCCTGTCGGTACCACAGGCGAGAGCGCCACATTGACCCACGATGAGCACAAAGTCTGCATAGAAATCGCAGTCGATACCTGCAAAAACACAGGCGTCAAAGTCCTAGCGGGTGCCGGCTCAAACGCCACGCACGAGGCTGTGGATTTAGCCAAATTCGCACAAGCGCATGGGGCCGATGGAATACTCTCTGTCGCGCCATACTACAACAAACCGACCCAAAAAGGCTTGTATCTGCACTACAAAGAGATTGCAAACTCTATCGAAATTCCAGTGCTTTTATACAATGTCCCAGGCAGAACAGGGTGTAATATCGACACAGAAACCATAATCAAGCTTTTTAACGATTGCGACAACATTTACGGCGTAAAAGAGGCAAGTGGCAGTATCGATAAATGCGTGGATTTGCTAGCGCATGAGCCGAAACTAAGCGTGATTAGTGGCGAGGACGCGATAAACTACCCTATCCTATCAAACGGCGGAAAGGGCGTCATCTCAGTAACTGCAAATTTATTGCCTGATTATATTTCAAAGCTCGTAAATTTCGGACTAAATAGCGATTATATCAAGGCAAAAGAGATTAATGATGATTTGTATGCAATAAATAAAATTCTCTTTTGCGAAAGCAACCCAATCCCGATAAAAGCGGCAATGTATATCGCTGGGCTAATGCCGGCTTTGGAGTATCGCCTGCCACTTTGCGAGCCTAGCAAGGAAAATTTAGCTAAAATTGAAGCTGTTATGAAACAATACAATATCAAAGGATTTTAATGATAGAAACTATCAACGAATTTAAAGGAAAAACCCTAGTAATCAGCGGTGGAACGCGCGGAATCGGTCGCGCGATTGTTTTGGAATTCGCCAAAGTTGGCGCAAATGTCGCCTTTACCTACAACTCAAACGAAGAGTTAGCCAAAACCCAAGCAGCCGAGTTAGAGAAGGAATTTGGCATAAAAGCAAAAGCATATCCGCTAAATATTTTAGAGCCAGAGACCTACAAAGAGCTGTTTGAAAAGATCGACGCGGATTTTGATAGAGTGGATTTTTTCATCTCAAATGCCATTATTTCAGGTCGCGCGGTGGCTGGTGGATACACTAAATTTATGAAGCTAAAACCACGCGGGATTAATAATATCTTTACCGCGACCGTAAATGCCTTTGTCGTGGGCTCGCAAGAAGCAGCCAAACGCATGGAAAAGGTAGGCGGTGGCAGTATAATCAGCCTAAGTTCGACTGGAAATTTAGTCTATATCGAACATTACTCAGGACACGGCACTGCAAAAGCAGCAGTTGAGGCTATGGCAAGATACGCTGCAACCGAGCTTGGCGAGAAAAATATCCGCGTAAATGTCGTAAGTGGCGGACCAATCGAAACAGACGCGCTAAGAGCTTTTACGAATTATGAGGAAGTGCGCGACAAAACAGCCGAACTAAGCCCGCTTAATCGCATGGGACAGCCGACAGATTTAGCAGGTGCGTGCCTGTTTTTGTGTTCGAGCAAGGCTAGTTGGGTTACAGGTCATACATTTATCGTCGATGGCGGAACGACTTTTAAATAAAATTTGGAAAAAATATGTGGAATTTACCAAATATATTAGCAATTTTTAGGGTTTTACTAGCGCCTTTGTTTTTTTATCTCATTTTGCTTGCTGGCAATGCCGATAGTAGCGGTATGGTTGGCGCGGTGCATGTCAGCTGGATAAACTACTTCGCCGCCCTAACCTTCGTAATCGCCTCCGTGACGGACTTTTTCGACGGATTTATCGCTAGAAGCTGGAATCAAATCACCAAATTTGGCGGTATCATCGATCCTCTTGCTGATAAAATGCTAACCTTGGCTGGATTTTTAGGGCTTATGTATATTGATAGAGCGAGCCCATGGGCTGTGTATCTAATCCTAATCCGCGAGTTTTTTATCACAGGGTTTCGCACGGTTATGGTGAGCGAAAATATCAGCGTCTCAGCCTCAATGGCGGGCAAGGTAAAAACGGTATCGCAAATGTTTGCCATAGGATTTTTGACAATGCAGTGGAGTGGCGGAAATTTCTTGCTATGGGTCGCAGTAGCACTCACGCTGTATTCGGGACTAGAATACATTTTAGCCTACGCAAAAAATCACAAAAAAAATGCAAAAGCAACGGAGTGATTTTTGAAAAGCATACTTTTAACCATAGGAATTTTGCTTTGCGGATTGTATTTTTATGGGTTGCATTTTTTTGTAACGATTTTAGCCATTAGCTTTTTGATATTTTTCCACGAGCTTGGCCATTTTAGCGTTGCACGCCTGCTTGGCGTGGGCGTAAATGTATTTAGCGTGGGCTTTGGCGAGAAAATTTACACCAAACAAATCGGCGCGACACAGTATTGCATAAGCGCAATCCCGCTTGGCGGATATGTCAGCCTAAAAGGTCAAGAGGATTTAGATCCAAGTGCGAAAAATTTCGACCCCGATAGCTACAACACCAAAGGCCCGCTAGCGCGCATTGCCATACTTGTGGCAGGACCTGCGTTTAATATAATTTTAGCGTTTTTAATCTACATTAGCCTAGGCTATATCGGCGTAGAGCGTATCGCGCCAATCGTAGGCGCAGTGAGCGAAAACTCAGCCGCACAAAGTGCTGGAATCATGGTCGGCGATGAAATTTTATCAATAAATAGCGCACAAATCAGAGAGTGGGACGATATCTCCAAAAATGTCGTGGCCGGGGATTTAAACCTGCAAATCAAGCGCGCAGGCGAAATCAAAAATCTAAATTTAACCCCAAAAATGGGCGAGAAACTAAACATTTGGCGAGAGCGTATCCAAACCCCGCTAATAGGAATTTCTCCCGGAAAAGAGCCCAAATATATCACGCTTTATCACACGGGCGCTAGCTCGCTTGGCTTCGCGCTAAATGAGACAATCCAATCGAGCAAAATCATCTTAGTTGGGCTCGAAAAGCTCGTCTCAGGCGTCGTTTCTCCCAAAGAAATGGGCGGAATCGTCGCTATCACCGATATCACGACTAAGGCCGTAAGCTACGGAGCTTCGGTAGTTTTGCTCCTTGTCGCGCTGATTTCTGTGAATTTGGGCATAATAAATCTCTTCCCAATCCCTGCACTTGATGGCGGACATATTTTGTTTAACCTAATCGAGCTTGTGTTTCGCCGCCCAGTGCCAGAGAAGGTTTTCATCGGCGCTAGCTACGCTGGAATCGCAATTTTGGCAATGCTGATGATTTTTACGATAGTAAATGACTTCGCGCGCATGCTAGGATTTTATCAATGAATCTAGCGCAAATTTTAGAGCGCATAGACAGCGCAAAAATTTCATCAGGCGCGCAGAGCGTGCGCCTAATCGCTGTGAGCAAAAATGTAGATACTGACGCGGTGGAAAATCTCTACTCGCAGGGGCAAATCGAATTTGGCGAAAACCGTGTCCAAGAGATGAAGCGAAAATGCGAAATTTTAAGCGACCTGCCCCTAAAATGGCATTTCATCGGCTCACTGCAAAGCAATAAAATAAATCATTTACTCTCGCTTCGCCCGTGTTTATGGCAAAGTTGCAACTCTTATGAGCTTGCGTGCGCTGTGAATAAACGGCTAAATTTCACGCTAGATACGCTTTTGGAGATAAACTCAGCTAACGAAAGTAGCAAAAGCGGGATAGAAATTTCACGCGCAATTGATGAGTTTTTGCAGATAAAAGAGAGTTGCGAAAATCTAAATTTATGCGGTGTTATGAGTATCGGCGCACACTCAGAAGACGAGCGCGAAATACAAAAAAGCTTTGAAATCACTTACAAAATTTTTGAAAATTTGCGACCGCACGGCGCAAAAATCTGCTCAATGGGTATGAGCGATGACTTCGAACTAGCCATAAAATGCGGATCAAATATGGTTCGACTTGGTAGGATTTTGTATGGATAATATAGATTTATATGATGAACTTGGTGAAATTTTTAATGCAACTTCTTATACCGATAATTATATAGAAATTCATAGCAATTTCAATAACTCTTGGACTTATGCAGATTTTAAACTAAAAATTCAGCAAATACAAGAAAAAAAATTGCAAGAAAATAAAATTTTAAAATTTATAAATTTTAATTTTCCACACACTTTTGCAGTAGAAAATTTAATTGATATTAAGCTTGAATTTGAAAAATGTAAATTTAATCATATTGATAATAGACTAACGCAAAACAATAAATACTATTTTAAAGATTGTGAAATAAATTCAATATACTTCCAAGATAAGATAAATTCTACTATTGTTTTTGAAAAATGCGTTTTCAAACAAATCAAAATAATTAATTGTTATATAATGCATAGAATTTCTTTTAAAAATTCAATTATAGAAAATGATTTTTATTTAACACATAGCGAAATAAATAAAAAAGCAGATTTTTCAAATGTTGAATTTAAGGGAAAATCTTATTTTAATAGAACGATTTTTTTAGATTATGCAGATTTTCATGAAGCTATTTTTAGTGATATAGTTAGCTTTTATGATGTGAAATTTGAAAAATTAATGAATTTTTCTAGTTCGATTTTTAGAGATTTTGATAAAGTTAATTTTGTTAATACCGATATTGAAAAAATAAGCATTGAAAAAATTGAAGGAATAGTAGATAAGAAACATAAAAATCCAACCTATAAAAGAGAGAAAAACTGTTTAGAAGAAATAAAAAATCAAATTACAGATAAAGAATATAATTTAAAATTAAAACAAATATCTTTTGATTCTAAAATTCGCTGGATAAATAATTTTAGAAATTCATTTCGCATTATCAAACATATTCTACTTGAAACAAACAATTCATTAGACGCTCAAAAATTCCACAAACTTGAACTTTATGCAAAAGAGATTGAATTAGAATACAAATCTGAAAAAGAATATATAAATTTTGCAAATCGTATCGATGAAGCAAATCAAAAAAATATAAATTTTAAAGAAATTGCATGTTTAACAGCGATTTCTATTGCATTAATATTTGCAATTTCTAAATTATTATCCCTAGAAGCACTTGTTGTTGGTTTTGCATTTTTGATTACATATATTTCTTTAATCATAATAGTGTTAGCAGTTATTGGTTTTGTTTTTATATGTATAGAAAAAATATATTCTATACTTAAAAACGGCATAAAATACAAGGAACAGCTTAACGATATTAAAATATTTTTTGAAAAAGAAAATGCAAAAAAAATAACTGATTTTTCATTATATATTGATTATTTAAAGCTTAAAATTTATAGAATTACTAGCGACCATCATACAAATTTTCTCCAAACTTTCAATTTTACAATTTCTGTAATAGCCTTATATGGTTTATTTACAATATTTATTGGTAAAAATATAAGTTTAGATTTTATTAAATTTTTTACTCTAAATCTAGGCTTTACAATCTTTCTTATATCTATATTATTTTATTTTACAAAATTTAATTTTTCTGCAATTGTCGGAGTAGGTTTTGTATTAATATTTTGTTGGCTCGGTATGATAATTTCTTTAAATATAACAATTTTGGGTTTTTATAGTGCCATAATATTTTTTGCAACATTATATATTTTCTCTTTAATATTATTGTGTTTTATTTTTTCATCTAAAAAAAGTTTGATTATATTTTCTACAAGATTGGTATCATATTGTATATTTCTTGTTTTTTTATTTTATTCTGCAAATTTGATAATACCTTTTTCAAATTTTAATTCAAATTCGCAAAATCAATATCTGCAAACCAAACTTTCACAGGCAAACAAAACCGAAATCATAGAACTAGCTTCAATAATAAACCCTGAATTTAACGCAACTAAAAATCCAAATTCGAGCGAGAATTTAAGTATTTCCGAACTAAATGAATACAAAAAATTTATAGTTGAAAATAAAGAAATTTTAAAAGATAGCAACGCCACAAACGCAAAATTCAAACAAGCCATTTACGCCGATAGCTCACGAGATAAAACGATAAAATGTATAAGTTTTATATACGCCATAATTCTCGGTCTTTGCCTATTTTCGCTGCAAAAAACAGCAAGGCGAAATTCCGTCGTGCCGAGTTAAAATTACTTGAAACAAAAAACTGCTTTGTTCGCGACAAAAATTTAGCGTCGCAAAACAAAGCAAAAAAATTTATAAATTTATTTCACGCTTGCGATGACTTCAATTTCTACAAGAGCGTCTTTTGGGAGTTTTGCGACCTGAACGGTTGAGCGGGCTGGTTTGGTGTCTTTGAAATACTCGCCATACACCTCATTTACCGCCGCAAAATCGCCCATATCAGCCAAAAAAATCGTGGTTTTAATCGCGTGGTCAAAGTCGCTTCCAGCCTTTTTCAAAATCGCTTTTAAATTAGCCATAACCTGCGTAGTTTGCGCTCTCACATCGCCACCAGCGAACTCGCCATCTGGCGTGAGCGCAATCTGACCAGAAGTGAAAACAAATCCATTTGCGACGATTGCTTGTGAATACGGTCCAATGGCACCTGGGGCTTTTTTTGTCGAAATTACCTTCATACAGCTTCCTTTCAAAAAAAAATTAAAAAATTTTAGCCACTTTTAACTTATGAGCCAATAAAATTAAGTTTTTTTATAAAACTACCAAATTTTAGCCAAAAATCAATCCATAAAGTAGCTTCAAAATCGTGCATGCAACGACGAAAAGCAGTATCGTGCGCACGAATTTCACATCCTTTTTCACGACCAAATTTGACCCCATCCAGCCGCCTACTATCTGCGCGCAACCCATGATGATACCTATCATCCACAGCACCTGTCCGCCGATGATAAACACGCCTAGTGATACGATATTTGAGACGAAATTTAAAATTTTTGTCTGCGCGACGGCAGTTTTCATGTGAAGTCCTAGCACGCCAACTAGCGCAAAAGTCCAAAACGACCCAGCCCCAGGTCCGAAAAATCCGTCATAAAATCCCAAAAGCAGACCGAACAAAACATAAAATAAATTTTTGCTCATCTTCGCTGCGCGCTCACTCTCGCCTAAATTTGGGCTTAACACAGTGTAGATAAAAAGTGCTAAAAGCAAAACCGGGATAATGTAGTTTAGAAATTTCGCGTCGATTAAAAGCACCACACGCGTGCCAATAAATGCGCCAATGAGAGTGCAGACTATCGCTAGGGCGATTTTGCGCGGATCGACTAGCCCTTTGAGCGTGAAATTTAGCGCCGCAGAAAATGTGCCAAATGTGCCTTGAAGTTTGTTTGTGCCAAGGGCGAGGTGTGGCGGGATACCCACTGCAAGTAGTGCTGGCAGGCATATCAGCCCGCCTCCGCCTGCGATTGCGTCGATAAATCCACCAGCAAACGCCGCAGCAACTAAAATCAAAATTTGCCAAATTTCAAATTCCATATTCTCTTCTTTAATCAAATTTATTTTATCTCAAACTCAGGAAAAACGCTATTCCAAAGCGTTTTAAGATTTTCGGTTTTAAAGTCCCCAACACGCCTAAGCCTGTGCGTCATCGCAAGCATTTCAGGGTAGCGAGCGAGCAAATGCACCGAAAAATCGTGCGAGTATGGGCTAATGTGCGTGATTAGCGGGACTGCGCGCAGACTTTTTATCTTTGTCGCGTTACCCTCTTTTTCGATTACGATATCAGCCATGGCGCCTAGCATGCGCGCGCTTTCGTCTTGATTAGAGATAAAATTTCCTAGCGAATAAAAGCACGGCACGCTTCTGTTATCATCTGTGGTGATGAGCTCTAATGGCTGGATTACATGCGGGTGTGTGCCGATGATGAGATCTGCGCCAGAGTTTGCCAAAAACTGCGCCTGCTTTTTCTGCGTGGCTGTTGGTTTGTGCGTGTATTCCACGCCCCAATGTGGCAAAACCACCACAAAATCGGCGTGTTTTTTCGCAAGCTCTAAGTCGCTTAAAATTTCTTCCTCGTCGCTTAACAAATTCACCAAATACCCTTTGCCTTTTGGCATTATGTGGCCGTTTAGCCCATAAGTGTAGTTCAAAAACGCGACGCTAACATTGTTTTTTTTCAAAATTTTAACGATTTTACTGCTATTTTGATCTGGCGAAATGCCGATATACGCGATATCCTCGAAGCCAGACCAAAATTTCGCACTATCTAGTATGCCTTCTTCACCCTTATCGAGCGCGTGATTTGTCGCATGGGCGATTAGATTGAACCCAGCATCCCTCACAGCCTCGCCTACTTCGAGCGGAGAGCCAAAATTTGGGTAGCCTGAGAGCTTTTTTTTATCTTCGATTAGGATTGTTTCTTGGTTTATGATTTTGATATCTTTGTCTTTGATTTCATCTTTGATAAAGCGATAATATGGCTTAAAATCGTGGCTTTTGGCGGTTTTATCATGCGCGCCCTCAATTAGCTTGGAGTGGATTAGATTGTCCCCAACAGCGATGAGAGAGAGGGTGTTTTCGCTAGCACAGCCAAAAAGTAAAAATGAGAAAAACAGAATTAAAATTTTCAAAATTTCCCCAAATTTAGCCAAATTTAACACTGCCCGCTACTATTACTAGCTGAATTTTGCGTAGAATTTTGCTCTGAAATTTCGCTATTTTCTGCCAAATTTTGCGCTGAATTTTCGTGCTCGTCGATGATAGCTTGCATTTTGGTGCGGGTATTTTCTAGCCATGCGCTATCACTCGTATCGACTGGGTCTAGGTAGATGATTTTCACATGTCCGCTTCGCACGCGAAATTCCTTCGAATCCGCAATCGCCCCAGTGCCTATAAGTACGATAGGCTGGACTTTAAGGCCTAGTTTGTTTGCTATCATTTTTGCGCCGTTTTGAAATTTGAGCATTTTCGTGCCACGATGTCTGGTGCCTTCTGGAAACATCACGATAGCGCGGCCATTTTTTATACGATCATCTACTTCATGCACGATTCGCACGAGCTCGCGAGGGTTTTTGCGATCGACGGCAATCATCTTTGGCAGGGTTAAAATTTTGCCGATTATCGGCAGTTCGCCAATCTCTTTTTTGGCTATCCAGCAGATGTTTGCAGGGTGCGTTTCTTCTAAAACCACGATATCCATAATGCTTTGATGATTTGCGATAAAAAGCCCCACCTGCGGGTCTGGCGAGCCGATGATTTCGATATCATAACCCACAGCGTATCTTTGCCACCTGCCCCACATACGGCGAAATGTGCGGTGCGAGCTGTTTTTCGCCCACATTAGCACGATTACGACCATTACCGTAGCGACGAACCAAAACGAGTAAAAAAGCGCCTTAATCCTTGACAATTTCGTCCTTTTTGATCCAGCCGATTTTGCTACCACTTAGCATGATTTTATAAAATCCCTTGTTTTCGCCCAAAATTTCGACCTTTTGAGGCTCTTTGGTGACATAAAACACCGTAGATGTCGGTATCGGCAGGATATGCACGGCGGTATTTTTGGCTATTTTGCCGTTTCCATAAGGGTTTTGATAATACAAATTTAGCGCCAAAACAATCACCGCAAAAATCAGCGGAGTGATATTTTTGCTGAGCAAAAACATCACCAAAAGCACCGCTGCAAGGGTGTAAATGGCGATTTGTTTGTAAGCCTCGAATTTGGATTCTTTCGGATTGAGCCCGATTTGCGTGCTAAGATCCTCGGCCTGCGGATTTAGCTCGATACCGAAATTTTCGAATTTTTTCGTTTGCAGATTAAAATAGCTAAAATCAAAATTTTTCACACTTTTGTCGATTACAGCGAAATAATATCCACTCTGACTAGCATATCCGCCACGCACAGAATCCACGCCTTGTTTTATGATAGAGGGGTTATCCACGCTAAATGAGGCAAGCGCGCCGTTTCGCACACTTAAATCTAGGGTGAGTAAATTTGAATTATCATCAAATTTGGCGGTTTTGTAGTTTTTCAGTTTCAAATCATCGGCTGAAATATGGACGAAATTTTCCCTTTTTTCTAGCTTGATAAACTCAGGATTGCGCGGTTTAATCGAGCTTTTTTCAAAAAATTCGCCATTTCGCTCTAAGGTTAGAATAATGTCATTTATCTTAGCACCCTCGCCGTTTGCGCTAAAATACAGCGTCGTTTCAAACATCTCATCACCCTGTATCCACGAGAGATTATCCTCGTTTAGCCAGATTAAATTCTCCGTGCGATCGATCGCTAGCTTTGGCGTAACGGTTACTTTTTGACCTAAATACACGCTGAAATTTATCCTAAAAATTTCATTATAATAGGCTTTTTTAGGCGCTCCATCGACTTTGAGAGTGAGTTCTTTGGGTTTGATATCCTCATAGATTTTCTCATCTGAAATATCCAAATCCACCTCATTTGTCGGTGCGAGCGCCTTCAAATCATCAAGGCTAAGGTTTTTATTCATAACCTCGTTTTTATTCAATTTCATCATTACGCGAGAGTTATCACGCTGTGCGCCCTCAGTAGAGCTAGTTTGCTCCGATTTTTTCGGAGCGTATTTGCTCAAATCATCAAGCGAATCTATGCTAACCTCTGGCGCAGCTAGGCTAAGTGCGCAAATACCAAAAAGGGCTAAAACTCTTCTTAACAAACTAGCCCTTTTAGCATTTTTTCGCCGTCCGTTCCACCGAGAATTTCCTCGATAGCGCGCTCAGGGTGCGGCATAAGACCAAAGATTTTTTTGTTTTTATCGCAAATTCCAGCTATGCTATCAACTGAGCCATTTGGGTTTAAATCATTGCCATTTTCGTCGCAGTATTTAAGCAAAATTTGGTCATTATCATACATTTTTTTCAAATTTTCGCTATCGACATAGTAATTGCCCTCGCCGTGCGCGATAGGGATATTTAAAATCTCGCCATTTTTGCAACAAGCAAGAAATTTATTGTCATTACTAATGACTTTTAGATAGTGGTATTTAGAGATAAAGCTCAAATTTATGTTGCGGTTCATCGCGCCCTCTAAGAGTTTGAGCTCCAAAAGCATTTGAAATCCATTGCAAATACCGAGCAAATACCCGCCCTTTTTGGCGTGAGCGCGCACAGCCTCCATGATAGGGCTAAATTTCGCAATCGCAGCCGTTCTTAGATAATCACCATGGCTAAAACCACCAGGAAGCACGACCAAATCGGCATTTAGCGTAGTATCCTTATGCCAAATCACATCCACATCGCAACCAAGACGCTCAAAAGCATATTTTGTGTCGCGTTCGCAGTTCGTGCCCGGGAAATTGATAACCGCTACCTTCATAGCACAATCTCATAATCTTCGATAACGGTGTTGGCTAGCAGGTCCTCGCACATTTGCTCTACATTTTTATAAATCGCCTCTTTGTTCTCGCCTTGCATGTCAAGCTCGATTTGTTTAGCCACGCTTACAGAATTTACACCGCTAAAACCAAGCGAAGTTAGGGCGTGTTTGACGGCCTTGCCTTGCGGATCTAAAACGCCATTTTTCAATTTTACATTTACGATTACTTTCATTTTTTATCCTAAAATTCTTTTTAAAACTTCCTCATAAGCGACTTTTACATCACCGAGCCCTTGGCGGAATACATCTTTGTCTAGTTTTTGGTTCGTGTCCTTATCCCAAAAACGGCAGCTATCAGGACTAATCTCATCAGCTAGTAAAATTTCGCCCTTGCTATCTTTGCCAAGTTCGATTTTAAAGTCGATTAGGCGCAAATTTCTCTCATCGAAAAATTTAACCAAAATTTCATTTATTTTCTTTGCGATTACTTTAAGCTCGTCAAGCTCGGCTTGATCTTTTACCGCACCTAGGATTATGGCGTGTTCGTCGTTTAGGATCGGATCGCCCAAATCATCGTCTTTGTAGCAAAACTCGACCAAAGTAAATGGCAAAATCGTGCCCTCTTTGATACCAAGGCGTTTTGTAAGTGAGCCAGTAGCGACATTTCGCGCGATGATTTCAAGTGGGAAAATTTTGCATTTTTTGACTAATTGCTCGGTTTCGTTTAGCGTCTCAACTAGCGCAGTTTTGATGCCGTTTTTCTCTAATAAATGAAAAATTTGAGTTGAAATTTTGCAATTAAGCGCGCCTTTTCCAGCCTCTTCTGCCTTTTTCACGCCGTTAAATGCAGTTAGGGAATCTTTAAATTCGCTAATTAGCAAATCATCGTTGCCCTCGACTGACCACATTTTTTTGCCTTTGCCCTCGTAAATAAGCTCTTTTTTGCTTGCCATGCTACTCTCCTTTGCTTAGTCTTAAAATTTTAATCGCATCAATTGCGGTTTTTAGCTGAATATCGTCGTTAATCTGCTCTTTTGAGATGAAATTTTTCTCATCTTTTTTCTCTTTTTTTTCTTCTTCTTTTTTCGGCTCTTCGACCTTTGCAAGCTCGCTTTCTAGGTGTTTTTTAAGGTCTGCTTCTTTGACTGAAAATTCATTTTCGCTCTTTTGAGGCACCTTGCCAGCTGCTACAATCAAATCAGGTGTAACG
Source organism: Campylobacter sp. VBCF_06 NA8 (assembly GCF_027737825.1). Lineage (NCBI taxonomy): Bacteria > Pseudomonadati > Campylobacterota > Epsilonproteobacteria > Campylobacterales > Campylobacteraceae > Campylobacter > Campylobacter sp. VBCF_06 NA8. The sequence continues at coordinate 309,368 of NZ_JAOVUB010000002.1, read as the reverse complement.
CCCACAGCTTGGATTGTGCGACCACTAGAAAGGTAATACCGCGCGATTGTTAGTCGCAAGGCTTCTTTGTTTTCGATAGGCAAAATCACCTGCACGCTACCCTTGCCGAAAGTATTCTCGCCCACGATTACAGCGCGTTTTAGATCCTGCAACGACCCACTTACGATCTCGCTTGCACTCGCACTTCCGCCATTTACTAGCACGACGAGTGGCAGGTCGGTTACCTTTTTCTTAGGATCTGCGTTATGCTCCTCGGTATCTGATTTGTTGCGACCTTTTTGCGATACGATTAAGCCCTTATCCACGAATAAATTCACAAGCCCGATTGCCTGCTCCAAAAGTCCGCCAGGGTTATTTCGCAAATCAAGGATTATCCCCTTTGCCTCAGGGTGTTCTTTTATAAATTTAGCCGTATCAGCCGTAACATGCTGGTCAAAATTTGTTACGCGCAAATACAAAATTTTCTCATCATCTATCATTTTCGAATACGCAGACTCGACCTTGATTATATCGCGCACAATCTCCACATCAAAGGGCTTACTCTCGCCTTTGCGAACGATTGTAAGCGTGATTTTGGTTTTAGGTTTGCCACGCATTTTGCTTACAGCTTCATCGATTGTAATCCCAAGTGTCGTATTTCCGTCTATTCGCAAAATCACATCATTTGCTTTAAGCCCCTTTTTATCCGCTGGTGTGCCCTCAATCGGCGAAATTATCGTTAGTGCGCCATCTTTCATACCGACCTGAATGCCCAAACCGCCGAATTCGCCCTGAGTTTGCACCTTAGTATCATTGTAAGCTTTTTGATCCATAAAGCTAGAATGGGCGTCCAAATTTCCCATAAGACCAGAAATCGTCTTATCCACAAGCTCCGAAAAGCTCATCTGCTCGACATAGTTATTTTCCACGATTGCTAGGGTTTTAGTAAGCTTTGCCAGCGCTTCAAGCCTTGTTTTTTCGCTATCAGGTTTTTTGGTCGAATTTGCCTCTTTCGCCTCCAAATTTCCTACAAAAAACAGACCAAAAAGTAGTGAAAATACAAAACCAAAGCCAAAAAAGAGATGTTTTTGTTGCAAAAATTTGTCCTTAATTTGAAATAGGCGGAATTCTATAAAAATTTCGCTAAATATTAGTTAAATTTAAGCCATTTTTAGCGATAAAATTTTAAAATTCAGAGTGAAAAATTTGAAAGATTAAATTTATTTACTAAAAAACCTTGACATAATTAGACTAAATATATATAATACAGACAAAATCAACTTTAAGGAGTTTTTTATGAACGAAACACTTGAAATTTTAACCGACAAAATGCACTCACTACTCGAAAGTTCGCTCTCCCTAGCTATCCACTCCAAAAATGGCGAGGTTGCGAATTTGCACATTTTGTGGGCATTGTGCGTGGATTCAACCTCTGTGCTAAATCAAATTTTTAACAAATTTGACATCAGCAAAAGTGCAGTAGAATTAGAAATCAAAAGCGCGCTACAAACCCTGCCAACTAGCTCAAATGTCACGCGCGATAATATCAAAATTTCGCGCGAAGTGGTAAATTCGTTAGAGAGCGCAAAAGGCCTAATGACGAGCCTTGGGGACAAATTTATCGCTATTGATACTTGGTTAGTGGCGAATTTAGACAAATCTCCGCTAAAAGAAATTTTGGCTAAATTTGCCGATCTTAGCGAGATAAAAAAAGAGCTAGAAATGCTAAGAGCGGGCAAAAATATCACCACCAAAACAGGCGATGACACCCTAGAAGCGCTTAGCAAATTTGCGCTAAATTTGACCCAAAAAGCGATAAATGGCGAGTTAGATCCCATTATCGGGCGCGATGAAGTCATCACTCGCATGATGCAAATACTAATCCGCAAAACAAAAAACAACCCAATACTTCTTGGCGAACCAGGTGTGGGTAAAACCGCCATTGTCGAGGGTTTGGCGCAGTTAATCGCGCAAAAAGATGTCCCACTTAGCCTGCAAAACAAGCGCGTAATGGCGCTTGATATGAGCGCGCTCATTGCCGGTGCGAAATACAGAGGCGAGTTCGAAGACCGCCTAAAAGCCGTCATCGACGAGGTTAAAAAAGCTGGCGATGTGATACTTTTCATCGATGAAATTCACACTATCGTAGGCGCTGGGGCAAGTGAAGGCAGTATGGACGCTGCAAATATCCTAAAACCTGCCCTAGCTAGGGGCGAGCTACACACAATCGGCGCGACTACGCTCAAAGAATACCGCAAATATTTTGAAAAAGACGCCGCCTTGCAACGCCGTTTCCAGCCTGTCATCGTGGCTGAACCGACCGTGAGCGAGGCTACGGCTATACTTCGTGGCATAAAAGAGCGTTTAGAAGTTCATCACAATGTTACAATCACAGATAGCGCGCTAGTCGCTGCCACCAAGCTTAGCCACCGATATATCAGCGATAGATTTTTGCCTGATAAGGCGATTGATTTGATCGACGAGGCCGCCGCTGAGCTAAAAATGCAAATCGAGAGCGAGCCTTACGAGCTAGCCAAGGCAAAAAGGGAAATTCTAACCCTCCAAGTCGAAAAAGAAGCCCTAAAAATGGAAAACGACGCCAAAAACGACAAAAGGCTAAATCAAATCGACAAAGAGATTGAGAATTTAAACGAAACCAAAAATTCGCTTTTGGCTAAATTTGAAAACGAAAAGGCTGTATTTAACGGCATAAGCGAAGCCAAAAAATCAATAGATAGCCTAAAAATCGAAGCCGCAAACGCTAGAAGCAAAGGTGATTTAAGCAAAGCTGCCGAGATCGAATACGGCAAAATCCCAGCCGCAAACGCCAAAGTCAAAGAGTTAGAAGCCAAATGGGAGGATATGAAGGAAAGTGGAGTTTTGCTAAAAAACCGCGTCGATGAGGAAATGGTCGCAGGAATCCTTAGCAAATGGACAGGAATTAGCGTAAGCAAAATGCTCTCATCAGAGCGTGAAAAATACCTAAATATCGAATCTCACCTAAAACAAAGCGTCGTGGGTCAAGACGCCGCGCTTCACGCCATAGCGCGCGCTGTGAAGCGAAACAAGGCTGGCCTTGCTAGCGCAAATCGCCCGATTGGAAGCTTTTTGTTTTTAGGACCTACTGGCGTGGGCAAAACAGAGAGCGCTAAAACGCTAGCGAAATTTTTATTCGACGATGAGCGAGCGATGATTAGATTTGATATGAGCGAATATATGGAAAAACACAGCGTCTCACGCTTGCTTGGTGCGCCTCCTGGATATGTGGGATACGATGAGGGCGGTCAGCTAAGTGAGGCTGTGCGCCGCCGCCCATATAGCGTGCTACTTTTCGACGAAATCGAAAAGGCGCACAAAGATGTCTTTAATATCCTACTTGGCATTTTAGATGACGGGCGCGCGACCGATAATAAGGGCGTGGTCGTGGATTTTAAAAACACCATTATAATCCTTACGAGCAATATCGGCTCGGATAAGATTATGAGTCTGGGCGAAAATGAGCGCGAAAACGCCGTAAAAGACGAGCTGAAAAACTATTTCAGACCTGAATTTATCAACCGCCTAGATGACATTGTGATTTTCAACGCCCTTAGTGAGGACAATCTCATCGATATCGTGGGAATTATGTTTAAAGAGCTAGCGCATTTGCTCGAAGAGCGCGGTATCAGCGCAACTCTAAGCGAAAATGCCAAAAAGCTCATTGCCGGGGCTGGATTTGACGCAGAATACGGCGCCAGACCGCTAAGACGCGCACTTTATGATTTGGTCGAGGATAAGATCGCTGATATGATTTTAAACGATGAGCTAAAAGAAGGAAATACAATCCTAATCGACGCCAATGGCGAGGATATCGAAATCAAGGTCGTTTCATAAGCTAAATTCGCGCTAAATTTTCTTAAATTTCAGCGCGAATTTATTTAAAATTTCAAGCCTAAATTTTGCAAATTTAGGCTTTTTTTAAATTTCAAAATTTCAAATTATTTATAAAATTTCGAAATATCCACAGCGGGGTCTGGATTTTTGTTTTTCACTAAATTTCTAGCCCCTAGCGTGTCTGCTTGCACCCCGTCGCTAAAAATATCGCTAAATTCGCCAAAATTTGCCGTCTCTACACCCAGCCAATGCGCAAAATTTTGCGGAAAATAATTCGCAAAACTCTCATTTTTTACAAATTTACGCCCCACACTATCGCTAGAAAATTTTATTAGTGGGATAGCAAAATGCTCCTTGCTAGCGTTTTCTAGCACCAAAAGCTCGGGCGGATTTTTCTTGTAATTATGCGTTAGTCCGTGGTCGCTAAAATAAATCACAGAAAAACTCTCGCCAGTTTTTGCGCGATTGCTCTCTAAAATTTCATATAACGCGCGCAAATCGCCGTCGCTTTGGGCTATGCTTTTGGCGTAGCAATTTATCCAAAATGTCCTCTCATCGGCGTAATTTTTGTAATCTTGCGATTTTAAGCGCGAGCAAGCGCGCGGATGAGAGCCGATAGTATGCAAAAATATCACTCGATTTTTCTCGCTTTTTTGCGATAAAATTTCGCCTACTTTTTTTACTAAATTTTCATCAAATTTCCCCGCTACGCTCTCATCATCACTCAAAAAATAGAGCATTTTCGCCCTTTTTGCGACGATTGTGTTTGCCGTATCGTAGTAGCCGATTTTACCCTGATTGCTAAGCCAAAATGTCTCAAACCCAGCCAAATTTGCCAAATCAACGATATTTAAATCAAAATCTCCGCCCTCATTTAGGACATGTTTAAGTGCCAAAATCGTATTTAGCCCAGTGGCTGTGTAGCCATCGACAAAGGTGCCATTGATTTCGCGCAAAAATGGCGTATTTGGCACGCCATATCCATACGCCTCGAAATAATCCCGCCTTGCACTCTCACCAATGACAACGACAAAATTTTTATAATTTGGATTTACGCTTTTGATTTGCCATTTTGGCTCTATTTTTGTTTTAGTGTAAAGCCTCACATCATCTAAGCTTTGTTTAAAAAATTTAATTGCCTTTACAAATGTGCTTGTGGTGCCGATTTTAAGTGGCTGTCCCAAAGCCGTAACAATAGCGAAAATCGCAAAAAATGAGATTATTTTTTTACCTTTTAACTGAAATTTTGGGGTGATAAAATAAAAAAACAAAAGCAAAACTGCGCTAAGCGCAGAATACACCAAATACTGCGGTGGCAAAGTCTTGCTAAACTCGTCCGCTTCGCTTCCATAAGTCCCCCAAATAGCGAAAACAAACGCCTCATTTATCCGCCCATACAAAAGACCAATCGGCGCGTAAAGACACAAAAACGCAAAAAACACAAAATACAACCAAAAAGATTTTTTAAAATGTATAAAAAGTAGCGAAGAAAGCGTGAGATAAAGGACATTTACATAAAATGCCCACCCACCAAAAAGGCTAAACCTACCTGTGCCTAGCACCAAATACACACTGCTTAGCACAAGCGCAGGCACGATGAGCGCGTATTTTACTCTCTCTCTCTAAAATAGAGCTAAAAGCCATGATTTTCCTTTAAAGCAAATTTAAAATCGCCGATTTTAGCACAGGTTTTATAAAATTTTGTGAATTTTGCAATTTTATCGCAGGAAATTTTAACTCGTAGATTGCTTCGTCGCTTCGCTCCTCGCAATGACAATAGCAAGCAGAATTTTGCCTAATTTGTCATTGCGAGGCGACAAAGTCGCCGTGGCAATCCAGTAAAATTTAGAGAGAATTTAAAATTTATCGCAACTTCCCTAGATTGCTTAGCTTCGCTCACAATGACAAATTTAGCAAATTTACCGCTCTACACCAACACGACTTTTAGTTTATGCGACGCCAAAGTTTTTGGCTTTTCACCCTTGCTAAGAGCGATAAACTCGTCCGTGCTAAGCAGGTAAAAATCAATTAGCTCGCGCCCCATTAGCGCGCAGATTTCACCACTTTTGCCATCGATAAAACCAAACGCACTTTTAGAATTTACCAGCAAAAAATCAGCCCCGCTATCAAACGCGTCAAAGAGAATTTCCCCAGCCACCCTTAGCGCGCACTCCTTTTCGGCGCCGTAAATTTCAGCCCTTAACGCCTCGTTTTCGCGCTCAAATCTCACAATATCTCCGCCAAATCTGCGCACCAAATCCCGCGCGCCCTCATCGCCCCAAACAGCGATTTTAAAGCCCGTGTAGCGGTGCGGGGCAGTGTTTGCGTCTATCTCGGCTAGGCTTTGTGCGCTATAAATTTTATCCACGCGCGCTGGATCAATCCCACAAAGCTCGCAAAGCCTATCATAAATCAAATCGCAATCATAGTCCAAATTTAGGGCATTACACGGCGTGAAATAGACGAGCTGTGGGCGGATAAAATCCAAAATTTCGCCCCTTTTTTGTGGGAAATTTTCGAGCAGAAAATTCGCAAAAACAAAAGCGCTGTTTCCCAAAAAAACCTCGCTAAACTTCCTTAAATTTGAGCTGTAAAAATATGGCGCTAATTCCTTGTAAAACTCGAAAGTATCGCTATTAGCGATAGCAGAAAAACTCTGAAATTTAGAGTAAAAGCTCTCAAATCCACACTCCAAATCCTTGCGCGCCTCTTTCTGGCTAAGTGGCGCGATGTATAAAATCCTGCCAAAGCGCGCCAAAATCCCACCAAATGGCTCCTCCACGCTTGCGACCACGCCATTTATTTTGACAAAACTCACGCCCTCATAGCTAAAATACGGATCGCCCGCTTTTATCTCGCCCAAAAGCTCACTCACGCTAGCGAAATTTTCGCGCTCAAAAATATATGGCTTAAAATAGCTTAAAACATCGATTTTAGGGTCAAATCTGAAAAGCCTGATCTCCAACATAACTGCTCCTTTTTGCGCCCGAAATTCTACTAAAATTTGGCTAATAATTAGATTTTTAGGCGCAATTTTATATAATAATCGCTTTTATTTTAGCCAAAAAGTGAAATTAATATGAAATTTTTATATACCTTAAACCACGCGCCCATAAACGCGCATTTTAGCAAAAACTCAAACGATTTCGTCGTGCGCGAAGTCCCATTGTATGAGCCTAGCGGCGATGGCGAGCATGCGATGATACATCTGCAAAAAAAGGACCTAACCACCTGGGAAGCTTTGCAGATTTTAAGCGAACATTTAGGCGTGAAAATGCGTGATTTTGGCTATGCAGGGCTAAAAGACAAAGAGGGCTTAACTAGCCAGTTTGTTACATTTCCTTTCAAATTCGCGCAAAATTTAGAGAGTTTTTCGCACGAAAAAATCAAAATTTTAAGCCTTAATCGCCACAAAAACAAGCTAAAAATCGGACATTTAAAGGGAAATAATTTTTTTATCCGCCTAAAAAAGGTCTTGCCAACTGACGCTTTAAAACTGCGTGAAGCTCTTGAAACACTCAGCGCGCAGGGGTTTGCGAACTATTTTGGCTTCCAGCGCTTTGGCAAATTTGGCGACAATGCCGAGGCGGGTCTTGCGATACTGCGTGGCGAAAAGCGCATTAAAAACCCTAAAATGCGCGACTTCCTAATCAGCGCGTATCAAAGCGAGCTATTTAACGCTTGGCTAGCCAAAAGGGTTGAAATTTCAAAATTTGCTAGCGAATTTAGCGTGAGCGAGTTTGCCAAAATTTACGGATTTGACAAAGACCTTGCCAAATCTATCGCCACTCAGGCGCAATTTTACAAGCTACTTCCGGGCGAGATTTTAGGGCATTTCCCGCACGGGGCGTTTTTTACCTGCGAGGATTTAGGCGCGGAGGTAGAGCGATTTGTGCGCCGCGATATCACGAGTGCTGGGCTCATCGCTGGGGCGCAAAAACTGCGCGCAAGTGGCGTGGCAAGGGGATTTGAGAGCGAGATTTTCGCCGAGGCTGAGGCGTATTTGGCGCAAACAAACGGCTCATATCGCTATGCGTGGAGCTATATAGAGGATATCTCGCACAGCTACGACGAGGAAAAGGCGCAGTTTGGATTTAGCTTTTATCTGCCAAAAGGCTCGTATGCGACGGTGATTTTGGAGGAAATTTTGCATAGAGAAATTTTCGAAAATTTTGTATAGTTTCGGAGTTTTTTGAAACAGTATTTAAGGAATTGACTTGATAAATATAAATTCAAATACCATTATTAGAGGATTTATAGGATTATTTATTTGCGTTATATTATTTATCATACATTCTGTAAGTATGGTTTTTCTACTTTGGTTGGTTGATAATATTATTTATTATGGAGAAATAAAGCAAAAGATTTTTGGTTTTTTTGCAATATTCTTCGGACCCATTATAAGTTTTTTTGTGTGTTCTTATGTTTATTTCTTGTTTTTCACATAAAAAAAGTATTTATGTGTTTATGCTTATTGTCCCTATATTTGTATTTTTTACGATGAAAATAACGAAAAACAAAATAATTGATTATTTCAATATACCAGAAGATTTGGGTATAGCAGAAATTATTGATATAACGATAGCAATTTTATTATATGTAGTTACAAAAATATTAATAGAAAAATTAATTTTAAAGGATGAAAAATGATAAAATTTGATAAAAATATAAAATTCGGTGGGCAAGGATACCCACCCTACGGTGCTAGGAAATTAAATTCTGGCTTTATATTCCAAAATTCTATCTACTATTATAATAATACTTGGAATAACCAAAACAAACAAACCCACAAAAATAGAAAATACCCATAATGCCTTTTCGCTACCTTTAACGAAATATGTAAGTATTGTTGAACTTAAACACATAATAATCAATGGAATTGTATGTTTTGAAAAAAATAATACAGCAAGCGTATCTCTATAACTTAATTTTATGTCATAAATTTCATTTATAAGACCATATTGTTTCGCAATTTTTAATATTGGGATAGCATAACCTTTCTGTTCCAAAATAACCTCTAATCTTAATTTTGCAATGATTTTTAAAATATTTTCTGGTTTTTCCTTGTCTTTCAACATATAAAAAATAGCTTTGTGACAATTGTCTTTATTGATGTCTGAAACATGCATACTTGTTAATTTTTGAAAATCGCTGTAAATTTTAGTATATCTAGGTGTGGTTAATTTAAAAAATTTTGTAAAATTTATATCATATATTTCAAAAATAAATTCAAAAATACCATAAAGAGCACCAGGCAAACCAACCACTAGCACAAATTTAATCCCTTCAATCCAAATAATAAGCCCAAGTATTAATACAAAAAATAATACAGATAATACATCCTTCATAAAAATCCAGAAATTTAAAATTTAAGAAATTATAAAATTTGAATTTAAATATTAAATTTATTGATTTTAAAAATTTTATTAATCAATTTAGCCCATAAAAATGAGCTAAATTTCATAATCCCATTTTGTTTGGATTTAGGATATTGTTTGGATCAAAGGCCTTTTTAATCGCGCGGAAAAGCTCCATTTCAGCCTCGTTAAACGCCATTTTCATATACGGAGCCTTCGAAATACCAATCCCATGCTCCCCACTTAGCGTGCCACCAAGCTCCACGGTCGCTGCGAAAATTTCCTCGATAGCTAGGTGAGCCTTTTTGACCTCTTCGACATTGCTTTTATCAGCCATGACATTTGTATGGACATTGCCATCGCCTGTGTGTCCGAAACAAGGCGTAACAAGCCCGTATTTAGCCGAAATTTCAGCGATTTTATCCAAAAGCGCAGGTAAATTCGAGCGTGGCACGGTGATATCTTCATTTAACTTCAAAGAGCCGTAGCAGGTGATTGATTGCGAGCAGTTTCTGCGCGCAAACCAAATATCCGCACTCTCGCGCTCGTCCTTTGCCACACGAAATTCGCTAGCTCCATTTGCCATAAAACTATCTTTTATCACGCGCAAATCGGCTTCTAGGCTATCTTCGATATTGCCATCTACATCGCAGATTAGTATCGCCCCAGCGCTAGTTGGCAGACCTTTGTGAAATTTCTGCTCGACAGCCTTTATACACAGATTGTCCAAAAACTCCATTGCCACGGGCGTTACGCCACTCGCCATTGTCTTATACACAGCGTCCATTGCGTTTTTCACACTTGGGAAAATTCCCATTGCGGTCTTTTTAAATTTAGGCATTGCGATGAGTTTTAGCGTGATTTCGGTAATCACGGCAAGAGAGCCCTCACTAGCAATTAAAATTCCAGCGATATTATACCCAGCGACATCTTTTATCGTGCGTTTGCCAGCGCGTATGATTTCGCCACTAGGAAGCACAGCGCGTAGAGCCATAACATAGTCTTTGGTTATGCCGTATTTCGCCGCTCTCATACCGCCTGAGTTTTCAGCGACATTGCCACCAAGCGTGCTGTATGCCTCACTCGCAGGATCTGGTGGGTAAAACAGCCCCATTTTGGCGACTGCATTTTGCAAATCTTTGTTTATCACGCCGGGTTGGACGACGGCGACTAAATTTTGCAAATCAATCTCTAAAATTTTATTCATGTGCTTTTCAAAGCCTAGAATTATCCCGCCCTCATGCGCCAAAGAACCGCCTGTAAAGCCACTTCCAGCCCCGCGCGGGATAATTGGCAGATTGTGAGCATTGCAGTATTTTAAAATCTCGCTTACATCGCTCTCATCTCGCGGGAAAAGCACAGCGTCTGGCTTAAAGCGCCTTCTAGTCGCGTCGTAGCAGTAGGCGATTTTATGCGCTTCGTCGAAATAGGCGTTTTGCTCGCCTAGTAAATTTGTAAAAAATTCTATATCAGAATTATTCATCATCTAAGCCCAAAAGATATGAGTAGTGTCTGTCATAGTCGCTAATCGGACCATTTGTGAAATCCCAAAACACGGTTTTGATATCGCCTACGCGCGAATAAAACGGAAGCGTGTAGTAAGCGACCTTGCCACTTTCATAAGTGCGAAGTGGTTTGAAGCTGCCGCAGTCTGCGAATACGCTCTTTTCGTTCATTGCGACAAAAATCAGCCCAGTGCTGTTTTTCGCGCAAATTTTGCGGAAATCATCACGACTTGGATTTGGTTTAGAATTTAGCCTCAAATACGCTCCGCCAAGGTCAGGGTGAATAAACTCGATATTTGGGAAAGCCTGCACGATTTGTGCGTAAATTTCGGCATTTGGAGCCACGATTAGGGCGCGGTCATAAAGGTAGTTTAAAATCACCTTATCACCATTAGCTGGCAAAATTTTTGGTAGTGGCAGGGCTTTTTGCTCCAACATACCAAAGACTTCAAATCTGATTTTTGCCTTTGCGCCGGATTTTTCGCTGACTACTGCGCGCGCGATGATAGCGTTTTCGCCGTTGCCGAAATCATGCATTACAATCCCAGCGCTTCCTACCATGATAGCGGGATTATCAGCGATTACGGCTTCGCCATTTTGCACATCAAAAATCAGTGTTTCATAAGGTGGCATGTAAAACTCAGCCCCAAAAACAGATGATAAAAATAGCCCCAAAGCAAGTAAAATTCGTTTCAAATTTAACTCCTAAAATAAAATTTTCGCCAATTATACATAAGAATTTACAACAAACGGCAAGGGATATTTGCCAAATATAAACCAAATTTGGCTAGAATTGAGGTTTTAATTTCAATTTTAAAGCGGTTTATGATGAGAATTTTTGCACTGATTTTTTTACTTTTTAGCCTTTCATTTGCCAGTTCTTCGAGTGTGGAAAAATTTAAATGGCCCTCAGGCGTGAGCTTGCTACAATTTATGGAAAATTTCTCTATTCCGCTCTCGACATATTATGATTTAGACAAAGAGGACCAAGAATTAGCCGCCGAAGTGCGCGCAGATGTCGAGTGTATGATGCTAAAAGACCCGCTTGGCAAAATCGTCCAAGTCCTAATCCCCATAAACGACGAACTTCAAATCCAAATTTACCGCGATAAAAAGGGGATTTACAAATTTATCTACACGCCAATCGTTTATGAGCAGCACTCTTACGCTTTAAGCATTGAGATTACTTCATCGCCATCAAACGATATTTTAAAAGCTACTGGAAGTATCGCGCTAGCAAACGAATTTTCGAGCGTTTTTAAAAACGAGGTAAATTTCAAAAAACTGCAAAAAGGCGATCGCCTTACGATTTTATACGAGCAAAAAACTCGCCTTGGACGCCCATTTGGCGGGGTTAAAATACTAGCTGGCACAATCGAGGAAGCAAAAAAACCAAAATCGCTTTATTATTTCGAGGACAAATACTACAACGAAACCGGCAAAAAGGTCGAGCATTTCGTCCTTACCACGCCACTTGTTTATACTAGAATTTCATCTCGTTTCACGCCTAAACGCTTCCACCCGGTGCTTAAACGATACCGCGCGCACCTAGGCGTGGATTATGCTGCACCAAAAGGCACGAAAGTAAATGCCGCAGGCAATGGAAAAGTAACCTTCGTAGGGCGCAAAAACGGCTATGGAAACACCGTCGAAATCAACCACGGCGGAGGTTTGGTTACGCTGTATGCGCATTTAAGCGGATTTGCCAAAGGGTTAAAAGTCGGCATGAGCGTAAAACAAGGGCAACTAATCGCCTATGTAGGCTCCACAGGCCTAAGCTCGGGGCCGCATTTGCATTTGGGTCTGTATCGCAACAACCAGCCAGTCGATCCCCTAAAAACCATAAAAATCACAAAATCAAATTTCGTAAGCGAGGAAGAGCGCAAATTTAAGGCGTTGGTAAAGGATATGAACGCTAAATTTGACGCGGTTAAAGACGGCTCGAAAAACCCAGCGAAATTTGAACCTTATGAAAATTTAGTCAGCATAAATTAGAGGCAAAAATGGAAGCAAAAGATAAAGAATTTTTGACAGATTACGAAGAAGCCGAAGCTCTTTTAGAGGCGCATATCGGCGATACGATAGAAGAAGAGCTAAGCCCAGCGGACCTTGCAGATCACTTAAAGGCGCTTAAAAAACACGACGAGGAAAAATATGTCGAATTCTTAGAAAAACTCGACCCCGAAGACCTCGCTGACGCTGCGCTTGAAATGCCAGATCACATGCTCGAAGATATCATCGAAACCCTTCCTAGCGAGAAAATCGTCGAAGCTATCGAGGAGCTAGAAAGTGACGATCAAGCAGAACTACTCCAAAGTATCGAAGAAATCGACGAAGATAAGGCAAAGGAGCTTTTTTACGGGCTTGATGAGGACGATCGCCACGATATTTTGACGATTAACAAATACGACGATGACGAAGCTGGCGCGTATATGCAAACCGAGGTTTTTAGCGCACGCGAAAACCAAACCCTAGGCGAAGCTGTCGATATGCTAAGGGTAATGCGCCAAAACGGCGATATCGAAAATGTCTTTCAGCTCTTTGTTTTAGATGATAAAGGCCACATGCTAAGCGCGTTTTCGACCTCGGATTTGATTTTATACGATTTTTCGCTCACGCTAAAAGAAATTTCGCAAAAATTTAACGCAGACGCAAAGGTGCATTTCGCCACTGATACCGATAAAATCGAAGATGTCATCAAAGACTTCGAGGAATTTGACCTAAATGTAATCCCTGTTTTGGACGCAAACGGCGTGCTGATTGGGCGAATCACAGCCGATGATGTGCATGATTTGATTCAAGAGCGCGCCACAGAGCAAATTTATAACCTTGCTGGTGTCAATGATGAGGCTGAGGAGGAAGATACTGCATTTTCAGCTGGAAAGGCGCGTGCATCGTGGCTGGGCGTGAATTTATGCACGGCGATTATCAGCTCGATTATCATCGGACTTTTTGACGCTACAATCGAGCAGCTCGTCGCCCTTGCCGTGCTTATGCCAATCGTGGCCTCCATGGGTGGCAACACAGGCACACAGGCTCTCACCGTTACGGTTCGTCGCCTAGCCCTTGGCGAAATCGAGGCGCGCGATATCCGCTCGGTAATCACGCGCGAAGTTACCATTTCGCTGGTAAATGGCTCGATTTTTGCCGTAGCAATGGGAGTTGTGGCGTGGGTGTGGTTTGGTATGAAGCTTCTTGGCGTCGTGATTGCGATGTCAATGGTGATAAATTTGACCTTGGCTGGATTTTTTGGCGCGATTATTCCGATTGCATTGCGCCGTTTTGGAATTGATCCAGCTGTGGGAAGCTCGGTTTTGCTGACCACGGTTACTGATATAGTGGGATTTTTTAGCTTTTTAGGACTTGCGACATGGATATTGATATAAAAAATTTTAAAATTTCAAAACTCGAACACTCGAATTTCATTAAGCCATTTAGGCTAAATTTTGAATTAAACGGCGAGATGCGCGCATGGGACTGCGTCAAGGTGCATGATAGCGTCTCAATACTGCTGTATCACAGCGAAAAAAAGGCGTTTTTGCTCGTTAAACAGTTTCGCCCAAGTGTGTGGTTTTACCAAGACGAAAATTTAATAAACTGCGATGAAAAGGGCTTTACCTACGAGCTGTGCGCTGGGATTTTAGACAAAGGCATTAGCGAGGAACAAACCGCAATCGAGGAAATTTACGAAGAAACCGGATATGAGCTTAAAAATTTAGAGTTTATCACGAGCTTTTACAGCGCGCTTGGTTTTGGCGCAAATCGCCAAATTTTATTTTACGGCGAGATTGATGAGAGTATGAAAAAAGGCGCAGGTGGCGGGGTCGATGGCGAGAATATCGAGCTGTATTTTTTGCCGCTAGATGAAGCTAAAAAATTTATGTATGATGAAAAAATCGTGCGAGCCTCTGGGTTAGTGGCGGCGTTTTTGTGGTTTTTCCAAAACAAGGGCGAAATTTAATGCAAATTTTAGCCCAAATTTCACTAAATTTTAGAATTTATTCACGCCGATGACACAGCATAATATCATTTTATATATCGAATACATCGGCATTGCCTCGGCTTCTTTGAGCGGATTTTTATTCGCGGTTAAAAGGGATTGCGACTGGCTGGGGATTTTTTTGGCTGCGTTTTTAACCGCCCTTGGTGGCGGGATTGTGCGCGATATCACGGTGGGCAGACCGCTGTATTCCTTCACGCACTATATGCCAGTAATCATCGTCATTGCGGTGCTTATCGCCTCGCATATTTTCGCAGCCCAGACCAAAAAACTGCAAGGCAGATTTATATTTATTTTCTCCGACGCAATCGATGTGATTTGCTTCTCGATTGTCGGGGCTATGGTTTCAATCGAGTATGGATTAAATGTTTTTGGGGCGATACTTATCGCCTTTTTTAATGGCGTTGGGGGCGGAATTTTGCGCGATGTGCTATTAAACGAGGTGCCGTGGTTTTTGCGCACGGGGCTTTATGGAACGATAAGTATGGGTGTCGGGCTGGTTTATTTTATCTTAGACTGGCTTGACTTGGCGAATATTTACACGATTTTGGCACTATTTTTCGCTGGGATTGTGGTTAGGATGTTTGCGTATTATAGGGGTTGGCATTTGCCAAAAGTGGAGTATAACAAATGAAGTATTTAATGAGTAATTTTTCTAGGGTCGATGTCGCTTTTACGAGGGGTAAAGGCGCGAAACTATGGGATAGCAACGGCGAGAAATACATTGATTTCGCCGCAGGTATCGGAGTGTGTAGCTTAGGGCATGCAAGCCCTGTGGTGATAGAGGCCATAAACACGCAAAGCGCGATGATAATCCATAGCTCGAACATTTATAGAGTCCTGCCACAAGAGGTGCTAGCCAAAAAAATCAGCAATCTTTTGGGCTATCAAACATACGCTGTGTTTTGCAACTCTGGGGCAGAGGCGAACGAAGCAGCCATAAAAATGGCGCGCAAATACGGCACAACCAAATTTGAGAGCAAAAAATATGAAATTTTGACTTTGAAAAATTCCTTCCACGGACGCACAATGGCTACTTTGAGTGCCACAGGACAGGATAAATTTCACCCTGAAATTTTCGCTCCATACATTGAGGGATTTAAATTTTACGACGGAATCGATGAAATCATCGCAAATATCAGCGATAAAACGGTCGCTGTGATGATAGAACTAATCCAGGGCGAGGGTGGAATTTGCCCGCTGGATAAAAAATCAGTCCAAAAACTAGCCAAAGTTTTGAAAGAAAAAAACCTACTTCTAATCACCGACGAAGTCCAATGTGGCGTCTATCGCTCGGGCGAGTTTGTCACGAGCAAATTTTATGAGATAAAACCAGATATTATTACCTTTGCCAAAGGGCTAGCAGGTGGCGTGCCAATCGGAGCGTGCGTGGCTAGGGAAAATATCTTTGCCCCTGGCGAGCATGGAAGCACATTTGGCGGCAACCACCTAGCCACATCGACCGCAAACGCCGTTTTGCGCGAGCTAGAATACCTCTACGAAAGTGGCGAGCTTAAAAAAACTATCGCTGAATTTGAAGAAAATTTAGACAAAATTCTAAAAGATTTCCCAAATTTCTTCGAATCTCGCACAGGGCTTGGGCTAATGCAAGGCTTGGTTTTAAAAGACAGCACATATCTAAGCATACTCTTTGCCGAGTGCCTAAGAAACGGACTTTTGGTGCTAAAATCAGGTAGCAAAACGCTAAGATTTTTACCGCCATTAAACATAAAGAAAAAAGAGATAAAAGCAGGATTTGAAATTTTGCGCAAGACTCTTGAAGAGCTTCAAGATTGAAATTTAGCGATTTTTTCGAAGCATGGCTAAATGATAGCTACTACGCAAGTGGCGTTAAAATCGGCAAAGAGGGCGATTTTTACACCGCTGTTAGCGTGGGAAGCTTTTTTGGGATTTGCTTGGGGCGCGAAATTTTGCGCCTTAGTGCGAATTTTGCTGGCAAAATTTCACTCGTCGAAATCGGCGCAAATGAGGGATTTTTGCTCGCTGATATAGCGCAAGCGCTTTTTACTTTCGACCCAAATTCTTTGGCGAAATTTGAGTTTGTCATCATCGAGCCACACCAGAGGCTGCGCCAAATCCAAAGCGAAAATTTCGCTAAAAAATTTGGCGATGAAATCACGCTAAAACACTTCGCTTCGCTAAAAGAGGCGAAATTTTGCGAGGCGATTTTTATCGCAAACGAGCTTTTTGACACCTTCAAATGCGAGGTCGTCCAAGATGGCAAAATGCTTTATATCGAGGATTTTAAACAAATTTGGCGCGAAATTTGCGATAATGAAATTTTAAAATTTAGCGCTGGGGGCGCAGAAATTCCGCTTGGATACGAGGAATTTGCTAGTAGCATTAATGCGCAAAAATTCGCCTTTTTGACATTTGATTATGGCAAAATGGGCGCGAGTGGGGAAATTTCGCTTAGAATTTACAAAAATCACCAAGTCTATAATTTTTTTGAAATTCAAAATTTAGCCGAATTTTACGGGGTAAGCGACATTACTTACAATGTAGATTTTGAAATTTTAGCGCGAGCTTTTGAGAATACTGGCGCGAAAATTGGCAGATTTATGAGTTTTGAAAAGGCCTTAATCGAATTTGGCGCGACACAAATTTTGGAGCAATTTGCGCAAAATTTGGGTCAAAACGGCTATCAAAACGCCCTAGCCCAGTTTAACCACCTGCGCCACGAATTTGGCGAAAAGTTCAAATTTATCGAGTTTTTAAAAGGATTTTAATGAGAGTTTTTATCGATTGCGAATGCGAGATTATGCAAAAAAGCCTCGAAATGTTTTTGGCAAATTTTGCCGTGCAAAATTTAGGCGAGGCCGATTTTGTCGTGACAGACACTGCCAGAGCAAGTGCCAAACCGCTCTTTATCATCGCCAAAAACGGCGATTTAGAACTGCCGTTTAGCAAAGAACAGCTTGTTTTAGCGCTTAAAAATTTTAGCGCAAGCGAGATCGTGCAAGCTAGCTATAATAAATTTGAGTTTTCACAAAATTTGGATTTAGAAGCGCAAATCGGCGCAGTATTTGATGAATTTAAGGCGCGAATTTTAGAAATTTTAAGGAAACAAAGTGGCGAAATTTAGAGGCAAAATTTCAAGCGGAATTTACAAAGGAAAAAGCTTGGAACTCCCAAGCCTAGGGACTACGCGCAGCACGAAATCGATCGTAAAGGGCTCATTTTTCGACTCATTTAGGTATGAATTAGAGGGCAGCTGCTTCATCGAGGGCTTTGGCGGAAGCGGCGGCATGGCACTCGAAGCCCTTAGCAACGGCGCAAAAGAGGTTTTTGCTATCGAAAAAGATCGCAAAGCTTACGAAATCACAAGGCGCAATTTCGCCCTTTTTGGCGTGGAAAAAAATGCCCTAAATGGCGATTGTTTCGCGCTTTTGCCACAAATTTTGGCGAATTTAGACAACGAAAAAATTTTCATCTACCTTGACCCGCCATTTGATATCAGAGATGGTTTTGCTGGAATTTACGAGCGCGTAGTGGGCCTAATCTGCGAAATTTGCGAGTGTGAGAGGGTGAAATTTGTGATAATCGAGCACGCAAGTGAGGTGAAATTTGAGGCAAATATCGCCAAATTTAGCCTTTTAAAATCCAAAAAATTTGGCGCCACGACGCTATCTTGCTATGCAAAATAAAATTTCAAAAAACCTTAGTGGTGTCGAAATGAAGGCACTTTTGGAGTATTATTCGGCGCGTAGCAATACTGATGAAAATCTTTTTAGCGCCCCAGATCCCTTGCAAGTGCTAAAACCTCTCGCCCGCACCCCGCACGCGCCCGTAATCGCACTAATTTGCGCACTTTTTGCCTATGGAAACGCAGGGCAGATAGTGAAATTTTTAAATTCGCTAAATTTTGATTTGCTTGGAAGCGATGAAAAGACGATAAAATCAGCTTTGCAAGGCAAAAAATACCGCTTTCAAAGCGAGCGCGATGTGGCGGAGATTTTTCTCGCGCTTCGCAGGCTTTACGAGTGCGATATAGAAAAAATCATTTTAAATGGTATGAAAAATGGCGAAATCATAAACGGCATAAATGCGCTCATAGCCCAAATTTACGAGCTTTCAGAGTATCGCTCGGCTGGATATGAGTTTTTTTTCGGCAAAAATTTCACCGCTAAACCGACCTCGCCATACAAACGCTACAATCTGTTTTTGCGCTGGATGGTGCGCAAAAGCGATATAGATTTGGGGTTGTTTTCGCGCATAAGTTCGTCCAAACTGCTCATACCGCTCGATACTCACACGCATAAGGTCTCGCTAGCCTTGGGTTTGATTGATAGGAAGATTTATGATTTTCGCGCTGTTAGCGCTCTTAGCGCGAAACTGCGTGAGTTCGACCCGCACGATCCGATAAAATACGATTTTGCGCTGTATAGACTAGGACAAAGCAGAGAAATTGAGGAATTAATAAAAAATTTGAAGTGAAATTTAGCCCATTTTTGGGCTAAATTTAGATTTCTACGACTATTTTTCTGGCGTTTTCATCGACATAGATTGCAAAAATTTCGTGTTTTTTCTCGCCCACGACTTCCACTTCACAACCCCTAAGCTCGGGGCTTTCTAGCAAAATTCTAGCGATTGTATCATTTAACTCTTCTAGCGTCATTTTTAATCCTTATTTATCTTTGAAAAATCGCGCGATCTTGGCTTGGAGTTTAAACCACTCTTTTAGCTCCATTATCGGGTGGCCGGCGAAATTTTTACCAGCTGGCAGGTCTTTGCTAATTCCGCCTCTGGCTGCGACTTGGACGAAATCCCCTACCCTGACATGTCCGCCACTGCCTGCTTGACCGCCAAGGACGACATTTCTACCAAGTATAGTCGATCCTGCAAGTCCCACTTGTGAGACGATTAGGCAGTTTTGACCTAGCTCGCAGTTGTGTCCGATTTGGACTAGATTGTCGATTTTGGTGCAAGATGAAATTATCGTAGAGCCAAAAACCGCCCTATCTATCGTGGTATTTGCGCCGATTTCGACCTCATCTTCGAGCACGACATTTCCATTGTGATAAATTTTAACATGCGTGCCGTCGCTTCTGTGCGCGTAGCCAAAGCCGTCCGAGCCGATAACTGCGTTTGCTAGGATATGGCAACGAGCCCCTATAATCGTGTCGTTGTAAATCACGACCCCTGGGTGTATCACACAATCATCGCCGATAACGACATCATCGCCGATATACGCACCAGCGCAGATTACAACTCTCTCGCCGATTTGGGTATTTGAGCCGATATAAATGCCCTTTGCGATTTGCGCACTTTTAGCAATCGCGCTTGGGCGAGGCTCCCTAATAAGCGGTTTTGCGAAATATTTGCTCAGTATAGCAAAGGCTAGGTGCGGATTGACACACTCGACTTTGATTATGTTTTTTGGAACCTCTACGCCCTTTTTTACCAAAATCGCGCACGCCTTACTATCGGCGATAAATTTTTCATTTTTTTCGCTATCGCAGTAGCTAAGCTCGCTCCCACTTGCATTTTGCAATGAATTTATCGCTGCGATTTCGGCATCTTCGATTCCCAAACTAGCAAAATCCATTCTTAAAATTTTAACAATTTCAGAAAGTTTCATATATTCTCCTACATATCAAGTGCGACGCTACCGCTTCTGACGATATCGATTGGGTTGTATTTTTTCACGGTCTTTAAAAAACTCTCGATTCTATCAGCGTCATCGCACGCCATAAGCACGATATGGTTTTCGTCGCTGTTTGCGATAGAGCCGTTATACGCTTTTAGCAAAGCGTCAAGTCCGGCTAAATTTTCGTTTAATGCGATTTTTATTAAAACCATCTCTTTTTCGACAAAATTTGCCTCCTCGATTACTTTATAAATCGGGATTAGTTTGTGAAGTTGCTTGGTTATCTGCTCGATAATGCGCTCATCACCCAAGGTTACAATCGTAAGACGCGATAAATTTGTATTTGGGATAGGTGCGACGGTTAGGGAGTTGATATTATATCCGCGCCCTGCAAAAAGCCCAGAAATACGAGAAAGCACGCCGTGTTCGTCCAAAACTATGACTGAAATAATTCTTTTTATACTATTCATAATCAAATCCTATTCAAATATCATATTATATAGCGCGCCACCTGCTGGCACCATTGGGAAAACATTTTCGAAGCGATCGACCTTAACCTCGATAAAGCAAACCTTATTGCTTTCAAGCGCAGTTTTTAGCGCGCTTTCAAACTCAGCTTTTGTGCTAACGCTAAATCCAAGCCCGCCAAAGCTCTCTACGAGTTTTACGAAATCTGGCTGTTTGCTAAGATCCGTCGATGAAAATCTCGCACCATAAAACATACTTTGCCACTGTCTAACCATACCCAAAAAGTTGTTATTAAGTATGATATTTACGACACCAAGATTATTTTCGCTAAGCGTCATTAGCTCTTGGATATTCATTAAAATTGAGCCATCGCCTGTGAAATTTATAACCTGTCTTTTCTCGCCAGCGTAAGCTTTCGCTCCCATTGCAGCAGGCAAGCCATATCCCATAGTGCCAAGCCCACCACTTGTAAGAAGCGTGCGAGGGCGGTTAAATGGATAAAACTGCGCTACCCACATTTGGTGCTGTCCGACATCTGTGACGATGATAGCGTCATCGCTTGCGATCTCGCCAGTTTTTTGCACTACCCATTGTGGTTTTAAAACCTCATCGCTATCTGTGTATTTTAGCGGGTGAATTTCTTTATAAATTTTGATTTGTTCGCGCCATTTGGCGTAGTTTGCAGGCTCTGCTTCGTCCTTTAATCTAGGATTTAGCTCTGCTAAGACCGATTTTACATCGCCTACGATTGGGAAATGCGCATTTACGATTTTTGAAATCGAGCTTGGGTCGATATCGACATGGATTATTTTTGCGTTTTTAGCGAATTCTTCGAGTTTTCCAGTTACTCTATCATCAAATCTCGCTCCAAGGCAGATTATAAGGTCAGTTTCGCTAAGCGCCATATTGGCTGCGTAGCTTCCATGCATTCCCACTAAGCCCAAATTTAACTCATCATCGCTTCTCATCGCACCAAGTGCCATTAGAGTTTCTACTACTGGGATTTGCGTGATATGTGCTAGCTGTCTTACTTCCTCGCTAGCCTCGCTTAAAATCACGCCACCGCCGATATAAATTATCGGGCGTTTGGCCGCCATTATTAGCTCAGCTACTTTTTTTATCTGTTTTGCGTTGCCTTTGTAAGTCGGGCGATATGTTTGCATTTTTATCTCATCTGGATAGATAAACTCGCCAAGTTTAGCCGTAACATCTTTTGGCACATCGATATGCACAGGACCCGGTCTGCCAGAGCGCGCGATATAAAACGCTTGTTTTAGCACCATTGGAAGCTCTTCAACGGTTTTTACTAGGAAATTGTGTTTGACACATGGTCTTGAAATTCCAACCGCATCAATCTCTTGAAATGCGTCAGTTCCGATAAGCGAACCAGCAACCTGTCCGCTAATTAGCACGATTGGGATAGAATCTGCATACGCAGTGGCAAGGCCTGTGATTGCATTTGTAAAACCAGGACCGCTTGTTACGATAGCTACGCCGACCTTTCCGCTAGCACGCGCGTATCCATCAGCCGCCATAGTCGCAGCCTGCTCGTGGCGCACCAAAATATGTTTAAAATATGTCTGTTTGTATGTTTCATCATATATGTTTAGCGCAGCGCCACCAGGATATCCAAATACTACCTCAACGCCCTCTTGATGAAGCGCCTCGATAATCATCTGCGAACCGTTTAATTTCTCCATGTTCAATCCTAATTATGAAATGACTGGGTATTTTATTATTTTTTAGATTAAATTCTAAGAATTTTTTAAAGAATTTGATTAAATTTTATATTTTTGTAAGAATTTGGTTAAATTTAAGGCAAAATTTAAAAGGCTTGCGAACGCGCGCAAGCCTAAATTTGGTTAAAATGATTTTTTCGTAAGGATATGTATCAAAAAACTAATCACAAAAGCCACTACGCTAGGCACAATCCAGCCAAGCATAGCATCATAAAATGGAAAGCTACTAACCCAGTTAGTGATACCTGGAATTTTGATTTTTAAGACATCTAGTCCATTTACGATACCCACAGCGAAGCTCGCATACACGCAAGCCCTATAAACTAACTTGCTTGTATCGATTAGCGGATCGATTAGCGATAAAATTATAAGCATAATCGCAGCTGGATAAATCGCGATTAGCACGGGGATACTCGCGCTAATAATCGTTGTAAGTCCAAAATTTGCCACACCAAATGATACAAAGCAAAGTATCACAACCCACGCTTTGTATGGAATTTTACCTTTTACTAGGTTTTCAAAATACTGGCTACATGAGCTAATCAAACCCAAAGTCGTAGTAAGGCAGGCTAGGAAAAATGCAAGCCCTAGCAAGGCTGTGCCGACACTGCCAAAAAGATAGTGGCTGATTTTGCTAAGGTATTGTGCGCCGTTTGTTACATCAGGAAAAAGGCTAGCCGCACTCGCACCAAGATATGAAATCATCAGATAAATCACGGCTAAAAGCGCACCCGCAAACATACCCGCTTTTATCATAGATACGACGATATGTCCCTCATCACTAACACCGCGCGCTCTCATCGCATTTGCGATAATGATACCAAAGGCTAGTGAAGCCAAAGCGTCCATAGTCTGGTATCCATCGACGAAACCACTTGCGACTGCGTGATCTCTATAAGCTTCGTTTGGAGCGACAAATTCGCCCATAGGGGTGAAAAACGACGATACAAAAAGTCCCAAAATCAAAATCAAAAGCACAGGCGTAAGGTAGCGTCCGAGCAAATCGACGAGTTTTGATGGATTTAAGCATAAAACAAAATTTAGCGCAAAATACGCAGCCGAATATATCAAAAGCCACATTTGCACCGATGTTTCGGCGACATTTTCGCGCACGACGATATCAAATGGCATATTTGCAGCACGCGGTATCGCAAAAAGCGGTCCGATAGTCAGATACAATGCGACTGTAAAAATCAGCGCAAACACAGGATCTACGCGCTCGACTAAATTTGCCAAGCCCTTTGATTTAGCCACAGCTGCGACGCCAAGGACTGGGATTAAAATCGCGGCACAGCAAAAAAACATAATTCCCACGAAAAAGTTATCGCCTGCGTTTTTGCCCACAATCGGCGGAAAAATGAAGTTTCCAGCACCAAAATACATAGCAAAAAGCATTAAAGCAATGGTAAAAAACTCTTTTTTGGTAAGCTTTCTGTCCATGAAATCTCCTTATCAAAAATTTAATCGTTCATTTTCTCATTATTTAATTTAAATTTCATTTAAATTTTATTTTTACTAAAAATTTAAGGCAAAAATTTTTGCTATAATCGCGCGAAATTTAATAAATTTATCAAGGTAAAACAAAATGGCAAAATCAAAATCAACACTTTTCGAGTGCCAACACTGCGGAAATCAACAATCCAGATGGCTTGGCAAATGCCCTGATTGTGGCGCATGGGATAGCTTCGTGGAGCTAAAAGCCGAGCAGATTAAAACCCTAAAAGAGATAGAAAAATTAGAGCAAAAAAAAGGTGCGAGCGGCGCAAAAGCAATAGATGAAATCCAAATCGAAGATGTCGTGCGCATAGATACCAAAGACGCTGAGTTAAATTTGGTTTTAGGTGGCGGGCTTGTGGAGGGCTCACTCGTGCTAATTGGCGGAAGTCCTGGCATAGGCAAATCTACGCTTTTGCTCAAAATCGCTGCAAATTTAGCCAGCCCAAATTCGCCCGCACTCTATGTCAGTGGCGAAGAAAGTGCCAGTCAAATCAAAATGCGAGCCGACCGCCTAGGCGCAATCAACAAAAATTTATTCTTGCTAACTGAGATAAATTTAAACACGATTTTAGATGAAATTTCAAGCAAAAACTACAAAAGCGTCATCATTGATAGTATCCAAACCCTTTATAGCGACAAAATTTCATCAGCCCCAGGCTCGGTTACGCAGGTGCGTGAGATCACATTTGAGCTAATGCGCCTTGCCAAAGAGCGCGGGATTAGCATTTTTATCATCGGGCATATCACCAAAGAAGGCTCGATTGCAGGGCCGCGCATTTTAGAGCACATGGTCGATGTAGTGCTGTATTTCGAAGGAGATGCGAGCAAGGAACTTCGAATTTTGCGTGGTTTTAAAAATCGTTTTGGTTCTACTAGCGAGGTTGGAATTTTCGAAATGAGCGAAAAAGGGCTAATTAGCGCAAAGGATGTCGCAAGTAAATTTTTCACTCGCACCAAACCTGCCTCAGGCTCAGCGATAACCGTGACTATGGAGGGCTCACGCGCCCTAGTAGTCGAAATCCAAGCCCTAGTTTGCGAAAGCTCGTATCCCAAACGCTCTGCCACAGGATATGACAAAAACCGCCTCGATATGCTTTTAGCGCTTTTGGATAGGAAACTTGAAATCGGTCTTGGCGGATACGATGTCTTCGTAAATGTCATCGGCGGGGTCAAAATCAGCGAAACCGCCTGCGATTTAGCCGTAGTCGCCGCAATCGTAAGTAGCTTTAAAAATCGCCCACTTAGCAAAGAAAGCGCATTTATTGGCGAAGTTAGCCTAAATGGCGAAATTCGTGAAATTTTCAACCTCGATGCGCGCATAAAAGAGGCTAGTTTGCAAAAATTTAAAAACATAATCTCGCCGATGAAACCGCAAAACTCCCTTGGGCTTAAAATTTTTCACGCCACGGAAATTTCGCAAATCCTTGATTGGATGTAAAAAAATGCTATAATCGCGCGAAATTCTTGGACGGACAAATTCAATGGAAAAATGCGATCACTGCCACGGCTCGTTTGAGAGTGCGGAGCTTTTTAGCGATGAGTCGGGGCATAAGTTTTGCTGTAATGGGTGCAAAAATGTCTATTATCTTTTGCAGGGGCAAAATTTGGGCGAATTTTACGAGCGCCTTGGCAAAAATACCCTGCGCCCAGCCAAACAAAATGCCCAAATTCAGGGACCAGCTAGCAGTATTTACAAAAACTATGTCACCAAAGATAAAGACGGATTTAACCAAATTTCGCTTTTAATCGACGCAATTCACTGCTCGGCGTGTGTCTGGCTAAACGAAAAAATCCTAAATAACGCCACTGGCATAATCGAAGTAAGCCTAAACGCAGCCTCGCACAAAGCGCGCATTGTATGGGACGAAGAGCAAATATCCTTAGCCGAAATTTTAAATTTAATCCGCTCGATTGGATACGATGCCTACCCTTATGACACAAACACCCAAAACGCCAAAGACACGGCAAAACGCAGGGAATTTTACGCTAGGCTTTTGGTTGGAATTTTTTGCGTTATGAATATAATGTGGATCTCAATCGCGCTGTATGGCGGGTATTTCACGGGGATCGAGCAGGGCACGAAGGATATTTTACACTTTGCCGAGTTTATCCTAGCTACGCCTGTGCTTTTTTATACTGGGGCAGTATTTTTTAAGGGTGCATTTTATGCGCTTAAAACTCGCACCCCAAATATGGACTTGCTCGTTGGTCTTGGGGCTTTGGTAATTTATATTTATTCGCTTTATGTTATGTTTTCGCGCAATGGCGAGGTATATTTCGAATCCGTAGCGATGATAATCACCTTTGTTTTTGCGGGAAAATATCTGCAAATTTTAAGCCAAAAAAGGGCTGGCGAAAATTTAAGTTCGCTTTCAAATATGCTTCTTGGCGAGGTTTGCACACTTAGTTTTGACGGAAGCTATGCAAACAAATCTCCAAACGAGGTGCAAATCGGCGATGAAATTCTCATAAACCAAGGCGATCGCGTCCTAATCGACGGCGTGATAAGCAGCGGTGAGGGAAGTTTCGATTATTCGGGCATTTCGGGCGAGAGTATCCCAGTATCGCTAGGCAAAAACGATGAAATCAAATCAGGCTCGCTCTGCCTCTCTGGCTCGCTAAAATACCGCGCAAACGCCGATTTTAAGGGCTCGTTGCTTAGCAAAATCGTCGAGCTTTTAGAAAACGCAAATCTAAAAAAACCAAAATTTGAAATTTTGGCTAATAAAATTTCAGGCTATTTTTCGATTTTTGTCATAGCCGTGGCGTTTGTGGCGTTTGTGTTTTGGTATGCCAAAGCAGGCTTTGCAAGCGCGCTACTAATCAGCGTTAGCGTCATCATCATCGCCTGCCCTTGCGCCCTAGCCCTTGCCACGCCGATTGCAACGCTGTGCGCGATCTCTGTGGCGCTAAGGCATGGCATAATCTTCAAAGAGGCCAAAATGCTAGAAATCCTCTCCAACGCCGATACTATCGTCTTTGACAAAACAGGCACGCTCACAAGCTCTGCGCTAATCGTCAAAAAAAGCGAAATTTCGCCACTCTGCGATATCGGCGCGCTAAAAGGGCTTGTGCAAAGCTCAAACCACCCTATTTCCGAGGCCGTGCTTGAATTTTTAAATTCGGGCGAATTTGCAAAATTTGCGCCTGCGAATTTAGAAAATATCACAAACCACCCAGCCAAGGGCATTAGCGCGAAATTTGGCGAAAATGAAATTTATGGCGGAAGCGCGAAATTTATGTGCGAGCTTGGCGCAAATGTCGCTAGCGGGGATTTAAGCGAGTATTTTTTCATGCAAAATAGGCAAATTTTAGCCAAATTTTGGCTTCTTGCGCCACTTAAAGATGATAGCAAAGAGGCCATAAAAACGCTAAAAGATTTAGGTTACGAGCTTCATATCATCAGCGGCGATCACCAAAACGCCGTCAGTGCGATAGCGCGCGAGCTAGAAATAGTGAAATTTGGCGCGCAAATTTTGCCAGATGAAAAGGCTAGCTATATCCAAAATCTCGCTAAAATGGGTAAAAAAGTGGTAATGGTAGGCGACGGGATAAACGACGCAGCCGCGCTTAGCCTCGCTCATGCTGGGATTTGCCTAGGAAATGGCGCGAATCTCAGCGTGCAAAAAAGCGATATCGTGCTTATCAAAGACGATATGACGAGCCTAGTGCGCGCCATGCGTATCGCGCGCAAAACTGGCAGTAAAATCCGCCAAAATATCGCTATTTCGCTACTTTATAACCTAATCACGATTCCGCTTGCGTTTTTGGGATACGCAATTCCGCTGTTTGCGGCACTCTCGATGAGCCTAAGCTCGGTAATCGTGGTCGCAAACTCAATGCTTTTAAGAAGGATAAAACTATGAGCAACGCCGTGCTAATGACTATGGTTACGATTTCGCTAATACTTGGATTTTGCGTGTTAGGCGGGCTTTTGTGGGCGCTGAAAAATCATCAATTCGATGATTATTCTAAATTTCTTGGCGGGACAGAATTCGACGGCGAGGACGCACTCAACGAAGCTGTGAAAATGGAAGAAAAACGCAAAGAGGCGTTAAGGCGAAAAAAAGAAAATTTGGATAGTTGAAATTTAGAGTAAAATTCCACTTAAATTTCGCGGAAATACTGCTCCGAAATTTCTTACTCATAGATTGCCGCGCGGGGCTCACAATGACACAAAATTTGTGTTTTGGTGATTTTTGCTCGTAGATTGCCACGAATTTTGCTGACGCAAAATTCTCGCAATGACAGTTTATACAAATTTTGCCTAATTTGTCATTGCGAGGAGCGAAGCGACGAAGCAATCTACGAATTTAAAATTCACAGACGCTAAATTCGCTGTCATTGCGAGGCGATTTATCGCCGAAGCAATCCAGAGATTGCAAAATTTAAAACGCCTGACGGCGTGCTGGATTGCTTCGATTTACTTCGTAAATCTCGCAATGACGAAAATTTTATAAAAAGGATTAAATTTTGGAAAATTTAAATTCTAAAAACGACTTTTTTAACAAAAACAGAAATTTGAGAGATTATGATAAAGAGCCATTGATTTTATGCGATTATAGCAGAGAAATTACCTTTCATAATATTTTAAATTCTATATTTTTTCTTATTTCTTTGATAATTTTTATGGCTATTTTAGGAATAAAAAATTATGCAGATTTTAACGATATAATGGAAAAAATTTTTATTTGGCTTACGATATTTATAGTGCTTTTATTGATTGATTATTTGATTATTTTCTTATCAAAAGAACGCCGTGTATCGCTTTCTAATACAAAAGCAACTTATTATAATGCCGATTTGAAAATATACAAAATTTATAGTTTGCTCGGAAATAAGGAATTTTCATCATTTTTATATGCGATAAATAGAATAAAAAATGTATTTATTTATCCATTTTTAATCTTTTCTATAACTGGCTTTTTATTTACTTTCGATAGTGATTTTATTATAGGCTTGCTTGTGTGCATATTCGTTGTATTTTCAGCGACTATGTATGATGTTTTATTTCGTATGTTGGTTTATAAAAAATCAAATAAAAATCTTACAAATTTTTGGGAATATTCACAGAAATTTGTAATTGATATAGGTTGGATTGATGGCGGGAGAATTGTAACTGCTGGTGCAACAATTTGCTTTTTTAATCAAAAAGACCATGATTTATTGAAAGAATATTTTTTCACAATTTTTCATCTGAATTTGGATAAAGATATAAAAAAACTTGAAAGAATAAAAATTTTCTAATAAGGAGACACAATGAGTAGAGAAACAGTTGCTCAAATCGAGCTAGACAAGCTAGAAGCAAGGCTACAAATAATAAATATAAACAGTTGGTAAAATTTTGCAAATTTAAACCCAAACTATCAAATTTGAGTTTAAATTTGTGAATTTGATAAATTCGGTATTTTAAAATACTGACCGAGATTAAATTTACATAAAATGTCATTGCGAGAAAACGAAGTTTTCGAAGCAATCCAGGGAAATTTAAAATTAAAATTCAACCCAAATTTAGCATTGAATTATTTTTACTGAAATGCTTCGCATTTCTTTGCAATGACACAAATTTTACAATTCTTGCGGATTTGCCTTATACATACAATGCTCGAAGATAAATTTATGCTCTTCTGGCAGTGCTGCAAAGAGCGCATTTGCGAGTGCGCGTATCTCCCAAAGTGCTGATTTGCTAGAACGAAGAGAGAGGAAGTTTTGCAGGCTTCTAGCATTTATGCTCCACGCTAGCTCGGTTTTATAGCACTCTGGCAGGCAGTATTTGGCGATATCTAGGCTAGTGTTTGCGCCTAAAATTTCCCTTAGATTATTTAGGGCTTTTATGCTTGCGCTATCGACAGCCTCGTTGCCTGTTAGCACGATGTATTTTGCGGCACTATCGCTTGTGATCTCAGGCTCATTTCTTAGCTCTTTTAGCGTGTAGCGGGTCGATTTCACGCTCAGGCTTGCCATACGATGCCTCGCTAACTCTTGTAAAAGCGCGCGCGAGATACCCTTGATATAAAAATTATAAAAAATGTGTTCGAGCGTAGATGAGTGCTTCATTTCATTTCCTACGCGGTTGATTAGCGCTAAGTCCTTTTCGCCGCCGTTATCGCCCCGCTCGAAGCTTTGCCAGCAAGTTCTTATGGCGTTCGAACATACCCAAAGTGGCGTGAAATTCAAAAGTTTTACTTCCATAAATTTTCCTTGATTAAATTTTATAACGCGTGATTTTAGCCAAAATTTGCAAATATATTTAAATTTAAAAGGCTTAATGTAAGCTAAATTCTGATAAAATTGGCAAATTTTTTACCAAAAGGAAAAGTATGAACGACAAATTCACACGCATTGGTTTTATCTTGGCGGTCGCAGGCTCAGCCGTGGGACTTGGAAACGCTTGGAAATTCCCCACACTCGTAGGTCAAAACGGCGGTAGCGCATTTATTTTGCTCTATCTTTTGCTCACATTTTTGGTAAGTTTTGTCATTTTTATCGGCGAAATCACCATAGGTCGCCTTGGCGAGAGCGATCCAGTCGATAGCTACCGAAGACTTGCCCCTAGCAACAAAGAGCTTTGGAGCAAGGCTGGATTTTTGATGATTACTGCGCTTTTGATTTACTCATTTTACAGCGTCGTAATGGGCTGGATCTTAAAATACACAGCCACATCGATTTTTTCGTTGCCTCAAAATTTAGACGATAGCGGTGCGATGTTTAACGCTTTGATTTCAAATTCGCCACTCGTAGCGATTATCTGCTTTACGATAATGTCGCTTGTGTGCTTTTTGATCGTCTCAAAGGGTATCAAAAACGGAATTGAGAGATTAAATATCTGGATGATGCCTAGCCTTTTTATCCTGCTTGTGCTTATGGTTTTGTATTCGGCTAGCTTCGACGGATTCGCACAAAGCGCCAAATTCTTGCTTTTGCCTGATTTTAGCGCGCTAAATTCACAAAGCGTGCTTGACGCGCTAGGATTAGCGTTTTTCACACTTAGCCTTGGCGTAACTACGATTTTGACATACGCTGCAAGCCTACCAGAGCGCACCAATATCCTAACTTCGAGCATTAATATCGTTTTAATCAATGTAATGATTGGCGTTATGATGGGTCTTGTTGTTTTCACATTTATTTTCGAATTTAACGGCGATCCAGCACAATCAGGACCAGGGCTGATTTTCGTTTCCCTTGCCGTGCTATTTAGCAAACTTGGCTTTATCGGGCATATTTTGGCGTTTGCATTTTTCCTAACCCTACTTTTCGCCGCCATTACCTCAGCGATTTCGATGATTGAACCAGCTGTTTATTACCTAGTCAAATCCCGCGCATTTTCTCGCGCGAAAGCTTGCGTGGCGGTTTTTGTATTTACCTATGTGCTAGGAATTGCCTGCATTTTGGGATACTATGGCGCGACAAGCGAGTATTTCGTCATCGCAGGACAGCCGTTTTTCGACGCGCTGGATTATTTGACATCTAAAATTTTAATGCCACTTGGCGGATTAATCATTGTCATTTTCGTAGGATATGTCATCAAAAAAGACGGCGTTTATGCCCTACTTTCGCCGTATATGGGAGATTTGGGCTTTAAGATTTGGTATTATGTCCTACTTCGCGTGGTATCTCCGCTTGCGATTTTTGTAATCGCGCTAAGAGAGCTTGGAATTGTAAATTTTGGATAGTCAAATTTGAAATTTAAAGAAAAATTATGAACGATAAATTTAGCAAAATCGGCTTTGTTTTAGCGGTCGCTGGCGGTGCTGTGGGGCTTGGAAATGCGTGGAAGTTTCCAACCCTAGTCGGTAGCAACGGCGGAAGCGCATTTGTGCTTTTATACCTCGTGCTTACACTCGGGATTGGATTTAGCCTATTTTTAGCTGAAATGGCGATTGGGCGCATTAGCAGAGCCGATTTGCCTAGCGCGTATAGATATCTAGACCCCAAAAATGGCGAAAAGTGGAAATTCGCTGGAATTTTCATAGTGGGCGGAATTTTTGTTTTGTCATTTTATCTCGTAATCCTTGGCTGGGTTATGAGATACATTTTCATCGGTTTTAGCGCGCTTCCTGCCTCAGTAGATGAGGCTGGCGCACTTTTTGGGGGCGTGATTTCGCACTCGCTATTTTCAAGCCTTGCATTTTATGCGCTAGGGCTTGCGCTGACACTTTTTGTGGTATCGCGCGGAATCAAAAGCGGCATAGAAAAGCTAAATTTGATAATGATGCCCCTGCTTTTCGTACTTTTGCTTTTAATGCTAGGATATGCGGTTTTTATGGACGGGTTTGGCGAGGCGGTGAAGTTTTTATTCACGCCTGATTTTTCCAAAATCACCGTCGCTAGCGTCCTAGACGCGCTTGGACTTTCACTTTTTACCCTTTGTATCGGAA
The DNA here is from genome assembly GCF_027737825.1 of Campylobacter sp. VBCF_06 NA8. Lineage (NCBI taxonomy): Bacteria > Pseudomonadati > Campylobacterota > Epsilonproteobacteria > Campylobacterales > Campylobacteraceae > Campylobacter > Campylobacter sp. VBCF_06 NA8. The sequence goes on along the minus strand of NZ_JAOVUB010000002.1, from coordinate 276,961 downwards.
TTGGCTGTATCGCTGCGTATGCTGCTAGCCTTGGAGAGGGTGTAAAGCTAGTGAAAAGTTGCGTAAATATCGTATTTATCAATATCGCAATCGGGCTAATGATGGGGCTAATCGTATTTACATTTATCTTCGAATTTAACGCTAGCCCATCTCAGGGTGCAGGACTAGTGTTTGTATCGCTTACCACAATGTTTGCTAAGCTTGGCTTTATGGGGCAAATTTTAGCGATTTTGTTTTTTGTGTCGCTGTTTTTTGCTGGGATTACGAGCGCAGTTTCAATGATAGAGCCATTTATCTTGTATCTTGTCAATCATTTTGGCATTTCTAGAAGTAGAGCGTGTGGGCTATCAGGCATAGTCGTAGGCGCGCTAGGAGTGTGCTGCACGCTATCAATGAACGCGGAATTTGGCGAGAGTTTTACATTTTTTGGCAAGGGATTTTTCGATATTTTAGACTTTTTGACCTCAAATATCATGCTTCCTCTTGGCGCGCTAAGTTCGGCGATTTTCGTCGGATTTGTGATGAAAAAATCCCTTTTGGCAGAGTTTTTTAGCGAGGATATGGGCAAGGGTGCGTTTGAGATTTGGTATTTTTCACTAAGATTTATCGCCCCTCTTGCAATAATCATAATAATGGTAAATTTGCTATTTTTTAGCTAAATTTGGAGAGTAAAATTTAAAATTTGGGCTACCGAAATTTCGGTAGCCTTTTTTATGCTTTGCGAATTTTTGAGTAGATTACCGCCACGATGTATGACAGCACGCTCACAGCTACAAACATTAGTAGCACAGGCGTCATTTCCCACTCTGCTTCGTCGCCAAAAACAAGCACGGCAATATAAATGATGAAAATGTATTGCAACACATAAAACGGCGTTACAAGCACACTTATCGTTTTTAAACACGACATAATGAGATTTGGAAGCACCTTGGCTACCAGATACATTAGTCCAATCCATGCCAAAACAAAGGCGATAAACATTATGTTAAAAAATATGTTTTGGTGGTAGTATGGGTCGCCGTCCATCATATCGTCCCACGCATAAAACTTCGCCAATACCACAGCCGAGGCGATAAAGATAACCGCGCAAATAAGGCTTAGTTTTGTATATAGTGCGCCTTTATCTTCTGGGCGAGTATAGATTAAAATATCAGCGAATAAATATCCAGCTATCGGATAGGCAATCCAGCTTAAAAATGGAAAATAGCTTCCCTCGTGTGTGCCCCAAAATAGCCCTGTTACGGCTTGTAGGCAGGTTGATTCAAACTCTGCGAAATTCTCGCCTAGATACATTGCAGCACCTGAGCAGATAATGCCCACTATGAGATAGCCTAAATTTGGTAAATTTAGCTTTTTCATTAGCGCAAAAAATATAAACGCAAGTCCCGCAAACTGCAAAATGTCCGCATCGTAAATCTGCGTCCAATTTTCTTCGAAAATTTCAGCGTCATCGTTTAGCTTAGAGCTAATGTAGTATGGAAGCACATACACAAGCGCATTAAAGACATAAGATAGCACCAAAAATATCACGCCACGCTTAAAAAGTAGTCCCGGCGCACTACGCCTAGAATAGACAATACCGCAACCCAAAATAAACATAAAAACAGGAGCAGCAGGCGGTGAGCCTAGGAAGTTTGCGACCTTGAAAAACACGGAATCTTCGCCGTTATAGAAGTATTCCACGCAGTGGATTAGCACCATAAAGATTACAGCAAGACCCCTTGCTATATCCAACTCGTTTTGTCGCCCGGCATTGGGCAATGATAAGAAATTCATCTGCTTAAAACCCTCTTTTTATTGGTTTGAAAAAGCCCAAATTATAGCCTTTTATAAGTTTAAATTTACTTAATAGCGTAGTGAAATGCTATGGCTTAGAAATGAGATAAATTTATAAGGAATTTGAGCTTAGTTGTTTGGTTTGTAATTGCGAAAATTTGCATAGTTTGTCATTGCGAGGCGACTTGTCGCCGTGGCAATCCAGTAAAATTCCATAATCTCTAATTTATCATTGCAAACAAAGCAAAACAATCCAAAAAATTACCTATTGAATTTTAAAATTTTTATTCCAGTAACACTGCCCCGAAATTTTTAAATTCAAAAATTTTAAAATTCAAGAGCCCTTTAAATTTCTCTGGATTGCTTCGAGCCGTTGGCTCTCGCAATGACAAGCAAATTTAAATTTTGATTGATTTGAAAAACTCGCAAACGCTGACTTCTAGGACATTTGCGATTTTAACTAAGTGTTCTATATTGAAGTGTTTTTTATTTATGCCAAGTTCAGCCATAGAAATCGTGCCGACTGCCTTGTGTCCTATCGCCATAGCTAGGCTTAGTTGCGAAACGCCCTTTTGTGTGCGTATGCGTTTGACATTTTCGCCGATTGTTTTGTAAATTTGCTCCATTTGTTCGTCTGTAATGGTGCAGTCTTTCACTTTGTCGCCTACCTATGGTTAAACTAACTGTAAGTATATAAATGTAAAATTCTTTTACAACTAACTATGGTTAGGTAAATTTATTTAAAAGGGTATTTAATGGCGTATCGATATGACAGCGATTTGGAATTTTTAGGAAAAATGAGTTCGGAAGATTTAAGCGATTTAGTTAATCTGTTAATTTATGACCCAAAAGATGGCGAAAAAAGACTTACGGAGAATTTAAGTTTTAGCGAAGAATATGAAAAATACGGAAAAGATTATCAAAAATATTATAAAAGGATAATAGAAGAATTACAACTTTTTGGTGGAAATACTATCGCTAATATAGCTAGGGGCGGTGGCGTATATTATAGAGAAATTTTATGTGATGTCTGCGATAAATTAAAAGTAAATTATAATAAAAAATCTAACATAGATATTATTGAGTGGAATTTTTTATCTAAAATTTTAGAAACTAGTTTAGATAATCTAGACGATAAACAAAAAGAAAAACTAAAAAAAGAATTATCAAATGCAGGAATAAATATAAAAGGCAATATGACATTTGCTGCCATGATGGCTATTTTCAAAGCTGGTGGCTTTGCATCATATCAAACTCTTTTAATAGTTACGAATTATATATGGAATTTAATTTTTAGCAAGGGTATAAGTCTTGCTGGAAATGCCGCCTTAACAAGCGGAGCAGCCGTTGTAGTAGGACCAATCGGTTGGACTATACTTGGTGGATGGACTATAATAAATATTGCAAGCACTGCATATAGAGTTACAGTTCCTTGCTGTATTATAATATCGCTTCTTCGAATTAAATATAAAGAAAATGTAAATAAATAAGGATAATGGTGGGCAAGGATGCCCACCCTACGAAAGTTAGATTTGGAATTGCAAAATTTAACACTTATGCCGACGATTTTTCACGGAGTGGACGACGGACTAGACTAACTCGTCTGTCCTAACCCACGCCGTGAAAAAGCTAGGCTCGTTTAATTGCAAATAATATTTTAATGCAAAAAGTGGCGAATTCCTGTAAAATACATCGCCATGCCAAACTCATCTGCCGCTGCGACAACTTCATCATCACGGATTGAGCCACCCGGCTGGATTACAGCTTTTACGCCTACTTCATTTGCGATTTCTATGCTATCTTTGAAAGGAAAAAACGCTTCACTAGCCAGTGCGCAACCTTGCAAATCTAAGCCCAAATCCTTTGCTTTTGCCACAGCTGCGCGCGCAGCATCGACACGGCTTGTCATACCCATGCCGATTGCCACCATTGCCGAGTTTTTCACATACACAACGCAGTTTGATTTAGTCAGAGCTGCCACCTGCCAAGCGATTTGCAAATCAGTAAATTCGCCCTCATTTGCCGAACGCTTGGTAACGCATTTAGCATTTTTGACCTCATCGGCACCCACATAGTCGCGTTCTTGATAGACAAATCCGCCGTCTATGAATTTAAAGTCATATTTATCATTTTCACGCATTAAAAATTTATTCTCTTGCGTGAAAATTTTAATGCGTTTTTTGTTTGCAAAAACTTCAAGTGCGGCGTCATCGACATTGGCTGCAATTATGACTTCCACAAAAATTTCATTGATTTTCTCTGCGAGTGCCTTATCAAGTGTGCCGTTTATCGCCACCACGCCACCATAGGCTGAAACAGGGTCGCATTTGAGCGCTTCGGTGTAGCTTTCTAGCAAATTTGATTTTATGGCAAACCCGCACGGATTTGCATGTTTGCAGATACTTACTGCTGGGGCTTCGCCAAAGCTACTAGCAAGCATTACAGCTCCGTGAATATCGGTCATATTGTTAAAACTTGCTTCGCCTTTTAGGGCTTTGAAATTTAGGCTAAAAAAGTTTTCGAATTCATACAAAGCGCCCTTTTGGTGCGGGTTTTCGCCGTATCTTGTCGCCATTACTTTTGAGCCTGTGATAAATTTTTTAGCGCCAAAACCGCCGTTAAATCGCTCGTTCATATAGTTTGCTATCATGCTATCATACGCGGCAGTATGCTCGTAGGCTTTTATCATAAGGCTTCGGCGAAATTCCAAATCATCGGCTTTTGCTTTGATTTTTTCGATAACTAAATCATAATCCAAAATGTCCGTTACTATCAAAACATCTTTGAAATTTTTCGCTGCACTTCGCACCATGGCAGGTCCGCCGATGTCGATATTTTCGATAATCTCATCAAAATCATCTGTGCGAATCGTGGTTTGCTTGAAAGGATATAAATTTACACAAACCAAATCAATCCCGCCAATGCCGTGTTTTAGGGCTTGTTCGGCGTGATTTTTGTCGTCCCTTTTATGCAAAATTCCACCGTGAATTTTGGGGTGCAGGGTTTTTACTCTGCCTTCAAACATCTCAGGGCTTCCTGTGTAGGCGCTCACTTCCACAGCATTTACGCCGTTTTCGCAAAGTAGCTTATAAGTGCCACCCGTGCTTAAAATTTCCCAACCCAAATTTGCCAAATCTTTTGCAAATTCTACTACGCCGTCTTTGTCGCTAACGCTGATTAACGCTCTCATGCTCACTCCTTATAAATTGAAATTTATTTAAATTTTACTCGCCGAATTTTTCTTTTAGGCTCTCATACGCTTCGTTGATTTCTTGAAGCTTTTTCGTGCCTTCTTGGATAATCTCGTCATCTGCGCCCTTGCCCATTAAAATATCTGGGTGGTATTTTTTGACAAGCTCTCTATATTTTTTCTTTATTTCGCCAAAACTAGCACCCTTATCCACGCCCAAGACTTCGTAAGGGTCTTTTTTCGAGCTGGCATTTCGCGCAGAGCCACCATATCCGCCACCAGAGCTAGAATTTTGATATCCGCCGCCATAATTTCCGCCGTAACTGCCACCGTAACCACCAGAATTTCGACTATTTTGGTAACCACCACGCCCGCGGTTGTCATAATTTTGGCTAGAACCGCCGTATGTGCCATAATAACTCGCCTCAAACATAGCAAAAATTTGACTTACCACATGAGACGGCATACCAAATCCGCGCGCGATTTTGGCGATTATATCTCGCTCTTGCTCGCTAAATGAGCGATCGATATAGGCTATGTTTAAGAAAAAATAAATTAGCGCCGCTTTTCGGCTCGAACTTAGGTGAAATTTTTGATTGTAATGAAACGCGAGAGAGTAGATATCGTGCTCTTTGTCTTTGTTTATCTTATAAACTTGCTTCAAAAGTTTTCTCTCGTTTTCGCCACCGCCCATTTTGCGAACCAAATCGTCCAAAATCTCGCCTATCATCGTGGCTTCTGTCTCATTTACCACACCATCGCTTTTGGCGACCTTTGCAGTTAGGGTGATTAAAATTTTCGCCTCTTCAAGGCTCATTTTTGGCTCTTTTCTCTCATAGCCGGAATTTCCGCCCAGACCGCTTATAAATCCCTTTATAAAATGATAAAGCAAAAAAGCCAAAAATAGATAAAAAATACTCGACACTATTAATCTTCGCTTCTAATGATTTTTGCAAATTCGTTGAAATAAATTTCGCTCAACTCTCCCAAATCGCGCGAAATGCTATTGATTTGGAAAATTTTACCGCCAGTAATGCCTAGTTTTACGAAATTTAACCCTGCTTCGCGCGCCAAGCTTTCAAATTTCGCCTCGTCGCTCACGCCAAAAACAGCCCTTGTAAAGCTCTCGTCGAAAATATCTCTCTCATCATCGCACGGCATTTTAAACTCGCCACCCATTTTGCCCACACACGCCATTTTGGCTAGGGTGATTGCCACGCCACCGATTCCTACGGAGTTTGCGAAGCGCAATGCGCCCTGCTGGCCTGCTTTAATCGCAAAATCCCAAAGTTTGCGCTCTTTGGCTAAGTCTAGCTTTGGTAGCATGCCTCCGATTGCGCCTTTTACGGCTTGTTGATACAGCGAACCTGAAAACACGCCGTGTGTATCGCCCACCAAATAGACGCTAGTACCAGCCTGAGTGAAATCGCTAGGGATAATTTCGCCATTATTTACACCCACGGTTACGATTGCAGGGGTCGGCTGGATACTCACGCCCTCTGTTTCGTTATACAAGCTCACATTTCCGCTCACAACTGGCGTATTTAGAGCCTTGCAGGCCTCTTTGATACCCTCTGCGCCCTGTGCGAACTGCCACATAACCTCTGGGTTTTGCGGATTGCCGTAGTTTAGGCAGTCAGTAATCGCTAGCGGTGTCGCGCCACTAAGGGCTACCTTGCGTCCGCTCACAGCCACAGCAAGAGCCGCGCCAGTGAAAGGATCAATATAGTTCATGCGAGTGTTGCAATCCATAGCGATTGCGAGTTTTGCGCCATTTTCTTTGACTCTCATTACCGCAGCGCCTAGTTTGCCCGGGCGTTTGGCTGAGTTTAGCCCGACATTTGCGTCATATTGATCATAAATCAAAGATTTATTTAACACATCTGGGTGTGAAAAAACCTTGTCGAAATCGGCGTTTATGTCAAATTTATCAGAGCATGTGCATAAATTTTGGTTTGCGATTTCGTCCAAATACGCTGGGCGTTTTGTAGGGCGGTCTAAAACAGGTGCTGCTTCGCTTAAAGGCTCGATTGGAATCTCGCCAGCTAGCTCGCCATGCCAGTAAAGCTCCATTTTACCGGTATTGGTTACTTCGCCGATGACTTCTGCGTCTAAATCCCACTTCGCAAAAATCTCTTTTATCTTATCTTCACAACCTTTTTTCGCGCAAATTAGCATACGCTCTTGGCTTTCGCTTAGCATTAGCTCGTATGGCGTCATGCCACTTTCACGCATAGGGACACGATCAAGGTGCATTTTCATACCGCTTCCGCTTCGCCCTGCCATTTCAAAACTACTTGAAGTAAGACCCGCCGCACCCATATCTTGGATTCCAACGACATAGTCAGTCTTAAAAAGCTCCAAACAAGCTTCCATTAAAAGCTTTTCGGCAAACGGATCGCCAACTTGCACGGTTGGGCGAAGAGATTTGTTTTCATCGTTAAAGCTATCACTTGCCATAACAGCTCCCCCTAGGCCGTCCCTGCCTGTTTTTGAGCCTACATAGATGACTGAGTTGCCCACGCCTTCTGCCTTGCCGTAGAAAATTTCATCACTTTTTACAATTCCAAGAGCAAAGGCATTTACCAAAATATTTCCGTTAAAACTGCTATCAAATGTCGTTTCGCCACCTATCGTAGGGATTCCCATGCAGTTACCATAGTGTGCGATACCGCTAACTGCGCCTTTGACCAAATATCTTTGGTAGCGATTTGTTTTGGAATTTCCCACGACATCGCCAAAACGAAGCGAATTTAGATTTGCTTCGACCCTTGCACCCATTGTGAAAATATCGCGCAGTATTCCGCCCACGCCCGTGGCTGCGCCTTGAAACGGCTCAATGTAGCTAGGGTGATTGTGGCTTTCCATTTTAAAAACAGCCGCCATGCCACCGCCAATGTCAATGACACCGGCATTTTCACCTGGACCTTGTATGACCCACGGGGCTTTTGTCGGAAAGCCGTTTAGGTATTTTTTGCTTGATTTATATGAGCAGTGTTCGCTCCACATAGCCGAAAAAATGCCAAGTTCTAGCAAATTTGGCTCACGCCCTAGAATTTCTAAAATTTTCGCATATTCGTCTTCGCTGATTTTGTGTGCCGCAATGGTTTTTTTATCCATTTTATCGCCCTTTTAGTGGAATTTAATAACTTTTTATAATAGCTAAATTTTGCTTAATTTCCTTTTTTGTTAAGCCAAATTTCATACAATTTCGCCTCTTTCATAAATGCATAAAATGCGTTTATAACGGCGATTATGAAGCCTTTTTTGCCGTCGAAAAAACTTCGCCTTAAAAAATACGATTTGAAAAAGACAAGCGGAAAGATAAAAAGCAGTTTGGCTAGGCTCGGTTTTTTGCCTTTTTCAAATTTTTGCTGTGCGCGCAGGCTCGAATAGTTGTTGTTTTTGCTCACTAGCTCTTTGATTGGTTTATCGCTGAAATGATAAATCACGCCACGAGATTTTCGCACCTTGCCATTTATGCTGACTTGCGCATGCACGCCCAAATTTCGGTATTCGCCAGAGCTTTTGCGAAAAAATCTAATGTGGGTGTTTTTTCGCACCCTATCATCGACGATTCCGCCCATGTAAAATTCGTGAAATTTAATATCAAGCCCGTCGAATTCACTCTGCCCCATAAACTCGCAAATTTCAGCTTTTAGCTCAGGGCTTACTTCCTCGTCGCCGTCTAAATTTAGCACCCACTCGTGCGAACACAGGCTAAAAGCATAGTTTTTTTGCACACCCTCGCCTTGCCAATCGTGGTGGTGGATTTTAGCATTAAATTTTTGTGCAATTTCTAGCGTCTTATCGGTGCTGCCGCTATCGACGATGATGATTTCAGCGAAATCCGCGACACTTTTTAGCATTCGTTCGATATGTTTTTCTTCGTTTTGCACGATTGCATAGACACTTGCATTTATCATAGTTTATTCCTTATGCGCGTAAATTTCAGCCAAAAATCAAAAAAACTCTCCGTCCCCAAAACGCCAATTCTCTTTATAGCAAATTTATCATCGCCCGCTTCGTAAAGTCCGCGCTTTACCACGACTGCGGCGCAGTATCCCACACTCCTAGTAAATGACAAAATTTCATCATTAAATTTGCCGTAAGGATAGGCAAAAACCCTGCACTCGCGCCCGGTGATTTTCTCTAACTCTTTTTTGGATTTTTCGATTTCATCTCGCGCTTTTTCGGGCTCACTCGCCCACAAACGCTCTAAATTCGCGTGGCTTAGCGAGTGCGAACCAAACTCGATTAAATTTGAGCGGTACATTAAATTTATCTCATCGCTAGTTAAAATTTGGCTTAAATGCTCGGTATTTCCGCGCTCCCAGTCGTTTTGCGTAGCACCTGCGACGACGAAAATCGTGGCTTTGAAATTATATTTTTTCAAAATTTCAAAGGCGTTTGTGTAGTTATCCATAAATCCGTCATCGAAGGTAATACAGACCGATTTTGACGGGATTTGGGCTAAATTTGCTAGCTCGCTAAGCGTGAAAGTAGTAAAGCCGTTTTTGGCTAGCCACGCGATTTGGGCTTCAAAATCGGCTGGGCGAACGCGCCATTTATCAAATTTATCGCCCTTATGCTCGCTTATGCTATGATACATCAGCACGCGCGCCTTATCCCAGCCCTGCGGGATCCGCCACCAGTTATACCTGCACGAAAAGGCTATAATCGCCACGGCTAAAATTGCGAAAAAATATATCATTTTTTAAAATCCTTTATCAAATTTTCATACGCATTTATGTAATTTTGCGCCATTTTTTCTACGCTAAATTCGTCCTTTTTGGCTTTGATAGGAGCGAAAATTTGCACGAATTTATCGTAGTTTGCGTGGATTTGGTTTAGCTTGTGAGCTATAAACTGTGAATTTTCTTCAATGATTAGTTCATTGGGCATTATAGTTTCGCAAATTCCGCGTCTTGTAGCTATCATCAAAGGTGCATAAAAAACCCCATCTAACGAACTTAGCCCAAAAGCTTCATTTAAACTCGGCATCACATTTAAATCACAACTATACAGATAATCGCCTATATTTTTCACAAATCCTTTAAATTTTATCTTATCTTGTAATCCTAAATTTTTAACCTTTTCTTCATAAATTTTACTATCCCCATAGCCAAAAAAATGACATTCATAGTCAAATTTTACTAAATTTAGAGCTTCGATTAAAAGTGTTACTCCCTTCGCATCGCAAATCCTATTAGCAAAAGTGATATAAAATTTATGTGGTCTTGAAAGTTTTTTTGGCGTAATAAACGGATAACCGTTTTCAATTAAAATTTTTTTATCCACCTGTATTGTTTCACACACGCCACTTGAAACCCCCACGACCAAATCGGCTAAATTTAGGTATTTTTTGCGTTCTAGCGAGTGTTTTGTATTGACAATAGGTGGTTTTTGTTTGCTAAATTTTCGTGCGTAATTTAAAATTTGAAGCTCTTTTATGTTGTGAGTTTGCAAAATATCTGGCGAAATTTCATCTATCATATTTGCAGTTTTTTTCAAAAAAAATGGATTGTAACGATTTTTATTAAAATTAAAATTTATAAAATTTATATCTTTACTTAAATAATCCTTAATCGCCAAATCACTTAAAAAATAGATTTCATGCTCTTTGCAAAGCTCATTACATAGTAATATACTTAATTTTTCCAAACCACCAAATTGCTTGTATTGCAAAGTGTTTAAAATTTTCAAATCTTTTCTCCATTTTGATAAATATGCTCGCGCCACTCGTAATTTTCACTAAATTTTTCGCCAAAAATCGTCTCTATCATAAATTTAGCTACCCTTTTTGCATTTGCTAAATTCAGCGCTTTTTCTCTCCCTGCTTTGGCAATTTGGGCGTATCTTTCGCCATGTAAATATTCCAAAATTTTCTCGAAGCAATCGCTCGGATTTTTGAAATACACTATTTCCTTTTCGTGCGTAAAAAACTTCTCAAACCCCGCAATCACGGGCGAAAAAGTGCAAACTCCACATCCCATAAAATGCGCCATTCTGTTACTTGCACCCAATAATTTCTTTGAATTTTCGCACTCAATCTCATCATCGCGGTTAAAATTTATAGCTATTTTGCTTTTAGCAATCGCTCTGTAATAATTATCGCCAAAAATGAAACCATTGCCAAGACTTGCGTAAATTTCGTATTTTAGACCATTTTTTTTACAAAATTCATCAAGTAAAATCGCAAATTTATGGCGATTATCCTCCATATAATCCCTAGAAATGTAGATTATATCGTTCGATTTTTCAGTTTCGTAAAATATGTCAAAACTCTCATCACTAATATTTGGGAAAAAAGCAAATTTTATATCCCTAAACTCACTTGATAATCTTTGTAAATGATACGCATTTGCATGAAAAAAGCAATCAATTTCTCTCAAATTTTCCCAAAACTGCGAAACTTCGTTTAAATGATCCACATACCATAGTGCAATTTTCAAATTTGGAAGTGCCTTTTTTATCTCTTTTAGCGTGGAAGTTGCGATTTTTTCGCCTTTACCGATTAAAAGCAAGTCAGCATTTATGTTTTTGCAAATTTTAATCAGCTTTTTATTCATTTTTGATAAGCCAGTATTTTTTATTTTTGCAAAGCGCAAATGTCGCTCCCAGTCACGATAACTAAAATCATAGACAAAATGCCCATTACGCACCAAACCATGTGAAACTCTTCTATCTACACCATAAAAAAAGTTGCCATCATTAAATTCATTAAAAATACTACAATGAACTATTTTTAGACTTCGCATAAAAACTCCTTTAATTAAACCAACACCTTTTTGTAGTAAAGCAAAAAAGTAAAAATCACCAAATAACTAAGCAACTCTTTCAAAATGAACGCCAAATAATCAAATTTTAAATTCTTTGATTAAATTTTCATACGCATTAATGTATTTTTGCGCCATTTTTGCTACGCTAAATTCGTCCTTTTTGGCTTTGATAGGGGCGAAAATTTCTACAAATTTATCATAGTTTTCGTAAATATCGTTTAGTTTGTGAGCTAAATTTTCTGGCGTGGCGCTAAATTTTAACTCACTAGGCAAAATTCGCTCACAAATGCCAGTATTCGTTGAAATCATAAGTGGCGAATAATAAACCCCGTCAATCGCCACAAGTCCGTAAGCTTCGAATTTCGAAGCGATGATTTGCAAATCGCAGCTTGCTAAATGATCATTTATATTATCCACGAAACCGCGCAAAAAGACCTTTTTATCAAGTTTTAGCTCGCTAATTAGCCTTTCTAGCTCACCTTGCTTCTCACCCTGACCAAATATCTCGCACACAAAGTCAAATTTCACCAAACTAAGCGCTTTGATGACCACATCCATTTGCTTAATGGCGCTTAATCTGCCAGAGCTAATGATGTGAAATTTATCTAGTTTTTTAATCTTTTCTGGCTTTTTATACAAAATTCCATTTTCGATAATTATAGAATTTGGCGGTAAAATCTTTTTTGTCTCATCTAGCACTGCCACACACAAATCAGCTAATTTATAATTTTTTTTGAATTCCAAAGTGTGTTTTGTGGCAATCAGCGGAATTTTCTTTTTCATAAAAAATCTAGCATTATAGATAATCTCTATCACTTTTGCATTGTGAGCGTGTATGATATCCGGGCTAATTTCATCTAAAATTTTAGCAATTTTATGCAAAAAAATGGGGTTGTATCTGTTTTTTTTAAAATTTATCTCTATTAATTTTACATTTTTGTCTATGTATTTTAAAATATTTTTATCGCTCATTAGATAAATTTCGTGTTCTTTAACTAATTCGTTGCATAGCTGGACACAAGCGTTTTCTGTTCCTGCAAATTTTATCCAATTAAGAGCGTGTAAGATTTTCAAACCATTTCCTAAATTTTAAATCCTGCGATTATCTCATATTACCGCTTTATACTTCGTTAAATTTAATTATTTTTTCTATATAATGGGCAAAAAATTTAAGGAAAATTTATGTTTAAAAATTTGATAAAAAAACTAAAAGGCAAACCCACATATAAAAACATAAAAAGCGAACTTTTAGAGCAAACAAGAGCATTAAGTGATTTTAGCTTGGGATTTAGCGTATAAATTGCCTATTTTAGGCAGTTTTCGTAATAATTTTTTAGAGTGGATATATAATTTTCAAATTTCAGACTATTTTTTATCTCTTTATGTTTTTCGCTAAATTTTTGCAAATACATATCGTAATTTTTGTAAATTTTACTAATTTTTGCGCTCATATTTTCATAATCGATAAAAAATTCCTCATCTAAAATTTCACTAATTCCACCCACTTTGGTGCCAAGTAAAACATTAGCATAAAAAATCCCTTCAATTAAGCTAATCGAAAGCCCCTCGCTACGAGATGATATAATTTGTAGGTGCGAATTTGCTAGCCTTTGTGCGACATCGTCTTTAAATCCGAGGAGCACCACTTTGCTTTGCAAATTTAGAGAATTTATTAAATTTTGCAAATTTTTTCTCTCTTTTCCTTCGCCGACAATTTGCAAAACAAAGTCAAAATCAAGCTTACTAACAGATTTTATCAACTCATCAAAACCTTTGATAAAATCTAGTCTTCCAACCGCAATAATGCTAAATTTATCGCCTAAATTTCGTGAAATTTGCCTTTGTTTAATACCAAAATATATAACTTCACTTTTGTGATTTATAGTTTGGGCTACTCTCTTTGATACCGAAATAACATTTGAAATTTTATTAAAAATTTTGCCCTTTCGCACATTATGCTTTGTAGCAACTTGCACAAAATCCATAAATTTATTCAGCAAAAATCCCATTTGCGAAGCTTTTGCGCCGTGAGTGTGTAAAATTTGGACGCCAAATTTTTTCAATACTTTTAAAATCTCGAAATATAAAAGTAAATTCCACCTTTTATCATAGTTTTTATACTCGTAAATTCTAACTTTTGGCGAAATTTTATCTTTATACAAACACCCGTTTGGCACGATTAAAAGCACTTCATCGTTTTGGCATAGCTCATTTACGCTATCGCAAACGATTTTTTCTACGCCGCCATAGATTGTAGAGCACGAAAAATAAGCTATTTTCACGCATTAACCTTTTGTGTAAATTTATCAGCAAAAATCAAAAACGCAAATAAGCTTAGATAGCTCATCAGCCTTTTTGTATCAAACAGACTAAAATCAAACTGAATTACAATGCAAAAATATGACAAAGCGCAAAAATAGATGAAATTTTTACTTCTAAATATCTCTTTGATAGCGCAAAACAGCACCCCAAGCCATGCTAGAAGACCAAAAATTCCAGTGAAAAGCAAAATTTCAAGCTCGGCATTATGCACCATGATAAATCTCATAAGTTTTTTTGGTTTTTCTAGGCTAATCCAAGTTTGCACACCATGCCCAAAAATAGGATTGTTTTGGATTTGAGTAATCGTATATTCCCAGATAATATCTCTGTAACTAGTGTGCCCAGTTAAAAGATGATTAAATCTAATCGCAACGGCATCAAAATAAAAATAAATCCCCAAAACAATAAGACTAAATAAAATCAAAACTAAAAGTATAAATTTTATATTTTTTCTCAAATTTAAAGCCACCCATAAAAGCATAGCCGCACTCACGCCGACCCACGACGAACGCGAATATGTAAAAACCAAAACGCTAATATGCAATAAAAACAAAACTATGCCAAGCTTTGGCTTGTATTTTGTAAAAATCAAGCTAAACACAGCCCCTATGCCCATCATAAGACCTAGTCTGTTGCGATTATCCAAAAGCCCAGTTAAGCCTGTTTTTTTGATATCACTTACCTTTTTGCTTAGAATTAAGTCTGGGTTATTTATCGCTTGATAAATCGCCGATACCAATAAAATCGATGTTCCAAGCAATAAATATAAAATAATCTCTTTTTTGGAGAAAAATTTCAACTTATAAAAATAAGCCAATGCGATAAAAACAAAACCATATCTAGTGACAAAAATAATGATATTTCGCCACGATTTTTTTGTCAAAAGCTCGGGGTTTAGGAGATTTGCAATAACCATAGAAACAATGATTAAAAAAACAAAAAACGAAAAAAGCTTGACTTCTTTTAAATTTGCGATTAAAACTCTGAAATTTTTGTAAATTACAACATGCAAAATCGCCAGAACTATTATATAAATCGTCGAAATTTGATACACGCTATTTTCAAATGCAATCGAACAAAGCCAAATTATAAGCCCGAATTTTAGCGCACTTTGCCAAGGATTTAATCTGATAAAATCCAAAATTTTACTCACGCCATCTCCTTATAGACACTCATAGTTTTCTCCACCATTTGCGCTAGGCTGAAATTCTCCGCTATGTAGCCATATCCGTCAAATTTATAATCCTTCGCGCGCTCTATCATCGTAGCCAACTCCCTCTCATCGCCCACAGCAAAAAACTCGCCATTTTCGCCAGATTTGATTATATCTAGCACGCCGCCGTGATTGCTCGCCACCACAGGCGCATTTAGCGCAATCGCCTCAGCCACGCTTCGCCCGAAACTCTCAGGCTTTTTCGACGCACTCACGACCACATTGCTTAGCGCGTAAATCTCAGGGATTTTGCTTTGCGAACCCGTAAAAATCACGCTTTGCGCCAAATTTAACTCACGCGCTAAATTTTGTAGCCCCAAAAAATACTCTTTTTTATCCTCTCGCACACCGCCCACGATTAAAATTTTTAGCCCCTCACCAAAGCTTTGCTTTAAAATTTGCCCCGCTTTTATGAGCGTTTCATAGTCTTTAAGCTGCGTTATGCGACCGACACTTGCGACGATGAAATCGCCCTTTTTTAGCCCAAATTCGGCGCGAAATTTCGCCATAAATTCGGCGTCTAAATTGCTAGGATTAAATTTTTCCAAATCAATTCCGCGCGGAATTACCCTGATTTTGCTGACATCTGCGCCGAAATTTCGCACTACATAATCCTTCGTAGCGTTGCTGACACAGATGATTTTATCGGCTTTCACCATGATTTTGCTGTAAAAATTCACAGAATTTAGCCCATGCACGGTGCTAACTAGCCCAAATTTTAGCCCTCTTTTGGCGAATTTCACTAGCCACGCAGGCACGCGAGAGCGCACATGCACGATATCTGGGGCGATCTCGCGCAAAATTTCTTTTAGCGCACTAGCGCGGGAAAATGCTGTGAATATATTTTTGGAGCAAACATCGAATTTTATGTGGCGCACGCCGTTTTTTTCTAGCTCGCTTACTAGCTTTCCGCCATTGCTTATGACGAAATTTTCCACGCCAAATTTAGCAAATTCGCGCGTGAGCTCGACCACACCGCGCTCGACGCCGCCTTCGTTAAGTTCTGGCAGTATTTGCACCACTCTCATAGGCTAATTCCTTGCAAAATTTGGCTTAAATTTATCTTTTTTGTCGGTTTTAACTCGCCGTTTTTAGCGTAAATTCGCAAACACTCATTTTGCGCCAAATTTGCGATAAAATCGTCAAATTTATTGTGTGAATTTTTGCGTGGAAGTGCCAAAACAGCGACATTTGCGCGACCATTGCACACAGCCTCACTTATCATCGAAACAGAATCTTGCGTGATAAAAATCCACTCGCAACCCTCCAAAAAATCGCCGATTGGATTGATCTGATTTTTGCTATAAATCACGCTAAAATCGAAATTTGCGCGCTCAAACTGCGCCTCGATATCGCGTGGTGTGCGTGGGCTAGTAGTCAGAGTGTATTCGTGGAGCGGAAATTTCGCCTTAATCTCTTCTATAATCTCGCAAATTTCGTTATTCATATCAAACGAAGCGTTTGGCCCACCGATGACAAATGCGATCGCGCTTTTTTTGGGAGCGTAGAAATTCGCTACTTTGCTAAGGTTTAAATTCGTCGGCAAAATCACCACATTTGGCGCAGTTTGCGTGGTATCGTGAGCGTTTGCGAAAATGAGCGAAAAGTCCTTTTTATAGCCTTTTGGATACATTAGCGCAACGCTTTTTTTGCCAAATTTCGCGGCACAGTATTTTAAGGGATAGTATGTCACAGACCCAGCTCCCACGAAAATGTCAAAATTCGCAAAATTTTTGTTTTCGCACTCGAAAATTTTAAATTTCAGCCCCAAAAAATCCAAAAAATATGAGAGAATTTTTGAAATTTTGTTTTTATAACTAACCTTGCAAAGCTCAAATTCCAAGCCTTTTAACTCGCAAAACGCCACGCTTTGGCTCTCATGCCCCTTGCGCCCGTCGGTAAAGATAAGCACTCTCATCAATCAACTTTCCAGCGATTATGCATCCAAAACCACTGCTCGGGCGCGCTTCGCACGACCTCTTCGAAGATATCGTTGCACTGCTGGGTTATAAACTGCTCGGCCTGTGATTTATCCAAATCCGCGCTTGGCGGGGTGAAATCTTTGATGACGATTTCGTAGCGACCATCACTAATGCGACGCGCAAAAACGGGGATTAGGACTGGGTTAAATTTCAAATACAGCGACGCAATCGTCTTTGTGGTGTAACACTCGCGCTCAAAAAATGTGGTTTTTAGGCTATTTTTTCCGCCCGGTTTTTGATCTGGTAGGATTCCTACATTTTTGCCCGCCCTTAGACGCTCGACAAGCCCGCGCATGGCGTCATCTTTGTAGATTAGCTCGTTGCCGTATTTTTTGCGAAATGGCGTAACTAGGCGATCTTCGATGAGTTCGTTATTTCCCCTGCGCCCCACAACCGCCACAGGAAAGCCGTTCGCACCGTAAAAATGGGCTAAAACTTCCCAGTTACCAAAATGCGCCGTGAAAAACAAAATGCCGTTTTTGCTATCACCTTTTAGCGCTTTTACCTTTTCTAGTGCCTCGTCTTTGTTTGCAATAAGTGCGCTAAAATCGAGCCTTTCATGGTAGAAAAGCAGGGTTTGGCTCAGGGTTTTAGCCACAGAGCGGAAATTTTCGCGCGCTAGGGTTTTAATCTCGCCAGCTGATTTTTGTGGGTAGGCAAGGCTAAGGTTTTTTATAGCGATTTTTGCGCGTGATTTTAGCGCAAAAAAGGCGAATTTCGCCAAGAAATCAAAGAAAAAATATAAGAAATTTGTCGGTAGAATTTTGGCTAATTTTATTAAAATTACGACTAGGAAATATTCAAATTTTTCTCTCATTTTCACCCTTATTAAAAGGGGTGATTATAGTAAATTTTGGCTAAATAAGATATAAAATCACTTTCCTAGGCAAAAATTCCCAAACATTTCATCTAAAATTTCGTCCCTCTCAAAGGGCCTAGAAATCGATGAAATCTGCTCTATGGCGCGATTCATTTCATAAGCGAAAATTTCAAGCTCGGCCTCGTTTAGCTTTTCGCGCGCGCTTTTTAGGGCGTTTAGCGCATTTTCGCAAGCATTGATTTGGCGAGTATTACTTAGCATAAGTCCGTCGAAATTCTGCGAATTTAGATAAATTTCAAGCTCTTTTAAAATCTCATCGACGCCGTTTTTGGCTGAAATTTTAAGCGGTTTTTGCGCAAAATTATATGCAAAATTTTGCGCTAAATCAGATTTATTTAAGATATAAAATATTTTTTTATCGCCTTTTTGCTCCAAAATTTGGACGATTTTTTCATCTTCATCGCTAAAATTTGCAGAGCTATCAAACACAGCCAGAATAATATCCGCCTCATCAATCGCCTTGATTGAATATGAAATGCCAATATTTTCGGTCTTGCTCTCGCCATGCCTAATGCCTGCTGTATCAATGATACGGATTAGGTGAGTGCCGATTTTAAGGCTCTCTTCGATTCTATCCCTAGTCGTGCCAGCCTCATCGCTGACGATTGCGCGCTCGTAGTTTAAAAGCGCGTTTAAAATACTGCTTTTGCCCACATTTGGTTTGCCTACGATCGCGACCTTAAAGCCCTCGATTAGCCCTTTTCTGCTCTTGCTAATCTGGGTGATTTTTTCTAAATTTTCTATGTTTTCATTTAGCATTTTTAGCGAATTTTCAAGCACATCGTGCGGTAAATCCTCCTCAGCATAATCAATGCAAACTTCGGCAAATGCGAGTGTTTTGACAAGCTTAGCGCGCAGGTCATTTACAAAGCCTTCAAGCTCGCCGTGCAGGTTACGAGATAAAATTTTAGCCGCACTTTCTGAGCGAGAAAGTATCAAATCGCTAATCGCCTCAGCCTTGCTTAAATCCATTTTGCCGTTTAAAAACGCCCTTTTGCTAAACTCCCCAGGCTCAGCGATACGCGCTCCTAGCGCAACCACGCTATCAAGCGCCATAGACGAGCTAATAAGTCCGCCGTGTGTTTGGATCTCCACGACATCTTCGCCAGTGAAGCTATGCGGAGCTTTGAAATATATAAAAATCGCCTCGCCAAATTTCACCCCGTCTGCGCCGTATAAATTCGCTAGTGTGGCGTGGCGCGGTGCGAAGTCATTTTTATGCGAAATTTCGCGCGCGATTTGCAGGGCGCCTGCCCCACTTATGCGCACGATTGATATTCCACCGACTCCGTGAGCGGTGGCGATAGCAGCGATTGTTTGATTCATTAATTTTTTTCGTCGATTATGATGATTTTGCCGTTACGAGTGGATTTGATACCGATCGTGCGATCCGGGAAGCTTTCTTTAATCTTGTCGCTAGCGATTTTGACAAATGCCCCGTCAAATGGCTTGGTTACGATTTTTGAGCCGTTTGCGTTCGCTTTTAATGCGCCCACATACGAGTCGATATGTTTGCTTTGGTTTTGCAAAAATTCAGCCACTTCGAAAACGACAGAGAGGTTGTATTTCATACTAATCCAGTTATAAATCATATACGAAAACGCCTTGTATCTGTGGCCTTCCTTGCCAATTAGTAGCGCGCTATCATCGCCGTCGATTTTGATATAGACGCTGTTTTCATCGTGAATTTTAACCTCGCAAACACTAAGATTAAATCCGCTTTGTGCGATTAAATTTGTGATTTTTTGCTCAATATCTTTGCAAATTTCATCATTTATGGCAGCTTTTGGCTTTTCTTTGCGGACTTTGTGCGAATTTGCACTTCTAGTTTTTTGCGAATTTTGCGGTTTTTTCTCGTCATTTGGTTTTTGGCTTAAATTTTCGCTTTGTGGAAATTTCTCACCCTTTTTGACAACCTCGATAATGGCATTTTTCTTAAAAAAGCCCAAAAATCCGCTACTTGGCTGTTGAATTACCCTAATATTTAGCTCAGTAATCGAACACCCAAACTCATCTGCTGCTTTTTGGTAAGCTTGCGTTAAATTTATCGCTTCAATTTTCATGTTTTTTCTCCGAAATTTGGGCTTGCTTTTGGCGAGCAAAGATTTTGTTTATGACATATTGTTGCACTATCGAACACATATTATTCACAGTCCAATACAGCGTCAAGCCAGCTGGGAACATTAGGAAAAATACACCAAACATTAGTGGCAAGAATTTCATTACCTTCTCTTGCATTGGGTCTGTAAATGAAGTAGGCGTGATTTTTTGCTGTAAAAACATAAGCGCTGTCATCAAAATCGGCAAGATATAATATGGATCTTTTAGCGATAGATCGTGGATCCACATAGCCCACTCGGCACCTTTTAGCTCGATTGCGTTTAAAAGCACGCGATAAATCGCGAAAAATACCGGAATTTGAAGTAGTATCGGCAAACATCCGCCCATTGGGTTCGCGCCATTTTTGCGATATAGCTCCATCATGTGCATTTGCAATTTTTGAGGATCACCTTTGTATTTTTCTTGCAACTCTTTCATTTTTGGGGCTAAATCTTTTAGCTTATTCATCGATAACATACCCTTGTAGCTAAGCGGAAAGAGTGCTGCGCGGATAATTAGCGTAAGTATCACAATCGCCCAGCCCCAGTTGCCTACATGGCTGTAAATCCAGCGCAAAAATTTAAACATAGGCCTTGCGATGAAGGTGAACCAGCCATACTCAATGACATTAGTTAGCTTTGGATCTACCTCTTTTAGGGTTACATAATCCTTCGGTCCGATATAGCCAATGCTCTTAAAATCGCCGTTTGCTCTAATGAAGGCTTGCGAAATATCGTTTGCGCTAGTAATCGTGGTGTTTAAATTTTCGCCAAAAAATAGGCTTGTGTAGTATCTATCTGAGCTAGCCACAAATACAGCGTTTTCGACGCGTTCGTTTTCGCTCACATCGCCGTCTTCAAAAATCTCGACTGTATCGTCGCTTTTGCCAACTGTGATTCCGTGGATTGTGTATCCATCTACCTCGACATCAGGGCGAGAGCCAGGTGTGATAAAATACGAAGTCGGGCGGTTAAATTTGATATCGATTTCGTAACTTCCATTTGGGTTAAATTTCAAATTTTTGCTAACCACAAAATCGCCTAAATTTTGCGTCAAAACCACGCTAGCTGTGCTGTTTGTGATATCTAATCTATCAGCGGAAGCAGTATATGGAGTAGAAAATGCTAATTCGTTTAAGCTAGCGTCTTCGAATCTGATTTCAAGCGGTTTTGAATCGCCATCTTTGCTGATTAAATTTATCGGTTCGCCATCTTTTGTAAATTTTTTATCATTTAGTGTGTATGAGCTAATGCGACCAAAATTATCAATCGTAAAATTCGCCTCTTTGCCGACGATTTTGACTAACTGATTTTGCGCGCTCGCACCTGCGCTTGCGCTTGGAGTTATGCTAGCACTTGCGCTAGTTGGGGCTTGTTTTGCCACGCTTTGCGCACTTTGTGCGACAGTGGCTGTTTTGTTCGCCTCCATAGCAGCTCTGACTTTTGACATATAAAAATGGTCGTATGCCACAAAAAACAAAAAAGCTAGCAAAATAGCTAGTCCTAGGCGTTTTTGTTGGGATATTTGATCTAACACGATTATCTCCTAAATATTATATAATACTGATTTTTTGAATATGGTATAAACCAAATTTTTGGTTTTACGCCCAAAGCACTGTTTTTGCATGCCCAAAAAAAATTAAATTTAAAATTATGCTTGATAATAGGGTGATCTATACCGCCCTTGAAAAAAGGGTTGCACTTTAAAATTCTAATTAATGTAGCAAAAAATGCGTGTAAGGGGTGGTTAAATTTAAACTGATAGAGCGCGTAAGTAGAGCATGTGGGATAGTAGCGACAACTCGCAGGTAAAAGAGGTGAAATAAAGGCTCTGTAAAATTTAATCAAAAAAACACAAAAATTTCTCATTTTATCGAACCTATCTTTTTAAAAGCCCAACGCAAACTTCGCTCTATCTCTTTAAAACTCATGTTTTCAATCTGTTTTTTTGCGATAATGATAAAAGTGCCATCTTTTAATAAATTTTGCTGATTATAAAACGCCGCTCTTAGCAGGCGTTTGGTGCGATTTCGCTTAACCGCATTTCCAATCTTTTTACTAGCTATCGCACTAAACCTGCGCTCGCCGTCCATAAAATACACGACAGCGCAATCACAGTGCCATTTCGCAGCACTTTTATAAACTTCTGAAAAAACCTGATTTTCGCTTATCGGAGCGAAACTACCTACGCAGCCAATCTTGCTCTACCTTTGGCGCGTCTTGCGTTGATAACTTTGCGTCCATTTTTTGTTTTCATTCTTACACGAAAGCCGTGTGTGCGCTTTCTAGGGGTGTTGTGTGGTTGATATGTTCTTTTCATATTCTTCCTTTTTTAAAAAATTTAAGGTGTGGATTTTACAAAAATTTTACTTAAAAAGCATTGAAAAACTAAATTTTTCAATGCTAAACAAATTTTAAAATTTAAAATTTTTGGCGAAATTTACCAGCCATAGCGCGGTAAATCGAAATTTCATTTTGCATACTCGCATATCTTTGCGCAAGTAGATTTATTCGCGCTGAAATCGCACTCGATCTAGCCTCCAAAAAATCTTTTAGTTCGCTAGCACCTGCGTCGTATTTGACGCGGTAAATGCGCTCGATTTCACTAGCTGTTTTGTAAGTATCGGCTAAATTTGCAAGCCTTGCGCGGTTGATTTCGTAAATTCTATACAAATTTAGCGTCTCATTTACTGCGCCACTTAGGGTTTTTTCGTAAGAATTTCGGTAAGCGTAAAAATCCACCTCAGCTATCCTTAACTGCGATTTTAGCCGTCCATAGTCCAAAAACGGCAGGCTAATGCTGACATTTCCGCTTAAAAATTTCAAATCAAATCCATCGCTAAATTTATCTGTATTTGCCGAATTTAACCCTGCGCCCAAATTTACGCGCGGGAAGAAATTTAGCCTTGCGCGTCTGTGGTCATAAAACGCCGCATTTAGCCTAGAAATCGCGGCTCTAATGTCTGGGCGATTATGCAAAGCAGTGTAAGGCACACTAAGGTCTGCGCCTAGAAATTTCACGCTCTCAATGCTTGGCAAATCTGTGCGAAACTGCAATTCAGGCGAGATTAAATCACGCATAAATTTGCGGTTATCCTCGATATTTTTCTCGATTTCCAAAACGCGGTTTTTTAGATTCAAAATGCTGTTTTGCACCTGCTTGTATTCGATGAGCTCGGATCTGCCATAATCATATTTTGCCTTGACAATCTGCTCGATTTGCGCATAATCTTTTAAATTTTGCTTCGTCCATTTTAGCGCATCGTTTAGATAAAGCATCTCAAAATACCCGCTCACGACCGAATTTATCAGCATCAAACGGGCGTTTTGTAAGTCAAACACACTCGCACTCGCGTCCCACTCGCTAGCATTTATGTTCGAGCGAATCCGCCCGAAAAGATCTAGCTCATAGCTGACATTAAAGCCAGAGCTATAAGTCTTGCTCCACTCATCACTTCTGCTGATATCGCGGACCCCGCCCGCTCCCCACGAAGCCCCAAGCGTAGGGAATAAATCCTCTTTGCTAAGGCCTAAATTCGCATACGCGCGCTCCAAATTTAACGCCGCTGCGCGCAAATCGTGGTTTTTCGCCAAAGCCTCATCAACAAGGGCATTTAAATATGGCTGATTGTATCCCTTATACCAATCCTGCGCGATTTCATAGGTTTCGTTTTCGTCTATGAAGCTATCTTGCACTTCGTAATCAAGGTTGCTATTTATCGCGGCACACCCGCCAAAAAACGCCACGAAAACTGCGCTTGCAAATATATTAAATTTCATCTCTACTCCTGTGCTAATGCGTCGATTGGGTTTAGTTTGCTTGCACTTCTTGCTGGCAAATACCCGAAAATTATCCCGATAGCAGATGAGGCCGCAAAGGATACGATTATCGGCGCAATGGTAAATTTCATCGAAAAATCAGGGCTTAGGGTGTTAAAGCCAAATCCAATTAAAAGCGCAAACAAAATTCCCAAAATTCCGCCGAACCAGCATAGCAAAATCGCCTCGATTAGGAATTGTTGCAAGATATTGCCCTCTTTGGCGCCGATTGCCATGCGGATTCCGATCTCTCTGGTGCGCTCGGTAACTGAGACTAGCATGATATTCATTACGCCGATTCCGCCCACGATTAGCGAAATAAAGGCGATTGAGCCGATTAAAATTTTCATCGTGCCTGTCGTGCTCTCTATCGTTTGCTTAATCGTATCTGAATTTCGCGTGTGAAAATCCCTCGTGCCGTGGCGCTGGATTAGTAGCTGTGTGATACTCTCCTCAGCCATTGCGGTGCTGACATCGTCTTTGATTTTGACCGTGATTGAGCTAATCTGCCTATCGCCTGAAATTTTATCAATCACGGTCGTATATGGCGCATACACGCGCAAACTCTCGCTACTGCCAAAGGCGTTTTTATCCTCGCCAGCTATGCCGATTATGCGTAAAGCCCTGCCGTTGAATAAAATTGTATTTCCAAGTGGTTCCACGCCTTTAAATAGCGTTTTTTTGGTGTTTTGATCGATAATGATGACAGAATTTGAGTATTTTATATCATCTTCGTTGAAATTTCGCCCCTCTACCACATCTATTCCACTGACTGCGAGCGAATTTACATCACCGCCAAAAACCTGCCCCGTCGCACTCATACTAGCGTAAGTTAGCGTTCCGCTCGTGCGCGAATTTGGCGTAGAATAATCCACATAAGGCTGGTGCGCTAATGCCAGGGAGTCGTTTTTGGTTAGAGTATTTATCCCGCCTGCTCTAATATCACCGAAATTTCGCCCCGGATAGACGCTAATGGTATTTGTGCCAATCGAGCGGATATTTGATAAAATCCTCTCCTCTGAGCCGTTTCCTAGGGCAACGACGCAGATAACTGAGGCAATTCCGATTATAATTCCAAGCATTGTCAAAATCGAGCGCAACTTATGCGAAAATATCGCGCTGACCGACATTTTAAAGCTCTCTATAAATTGATCTTTGGCGGAGAAAAGCGAGCTTTCTTTTTCTAGCTTTTCTTTATGCAAATCAAAGGTGCGCCCCATTTTGACATTATCGCTTAAAATTTGGCCGTCTTTGATCTCGACAATCCTATCAGCGATTGAGGCGACATTGCTATCGTGGGTTACGACGATTATAGTATGACCTTCTTCGTGGAGTTTTTTTAAAATCTCCATTACCATGACGCCAGATTTGCTATCAAGCGCGCCTGTTGGCTCGTCGGCTAGGATTATCTCGCCACCATTTATGAGAGCCCTTGCAATAGAGACGCGTTGCTGCTGTCCGCCCGAGAGTTTGTTTGGCAAATTTTTCGTGCGATCGCCTAGCTCTAAACCTTCTAAAAGCTCTATTGCGCGCTTAATCCTAGCATGAGATGGCACGCCTGCATACACAGCTGGCAGGGCGACATTTTCGGTAGCGTCGATTGAGGCGATGAGATTGTATTTTTGAAAAACGAAGCCAAATTTCTTACTTCTAAGGCTTGCAAGCTCATCTGAACTAAGCTTGGCAACCTCTTTATCGTCGATTTTATAGCTTCCGCTAGTTGGGGTATCAATACAGCCGATGATATTCATCAGCGTGGATTTTCCGCTACCGCTTTGACCGATGATTGATACGAATTCGCCGGCTTTTATATGCAAATTTATATCTTTTAGGATATGAACCTCATCGTCGCCGAGTTTGAATTTTTTGTTTATATTTTCTAACTTTATCATGGCTAAATTTTAAATTTTAAAATCTCATTCTAGGAGCGCGTCCGCCTCTGCCATCGCCGATTTGATTGGCGTTTGAACCATCTGCGATGATAATCTCATCATCATCGCTCAAACCGCCCAAAATTTCGGTATTTAAATCATCGCTAATACCCTTTTTGATATAGGTTTTCTCTGAGCCAAAACCCCTTTTTACCATGACATAATCGCCTTTTTCATCGCGTTTGATTACAGAAGTTGGCAGATAATTTGTGTCTTCTGCGTGATTTACGATGATTTCGCACTCTGTCGTCATGCCGATTTTTAGGTAATTATCTCTATTATCAATTAGGGATTTGACATAAAAATAAACAGCGCTTTTTGATGAGCTCACACTCGTGCTAGCCTTGTCGTAGCTGCCATCACTTAGCGTAGTAAGACCTGGGTCTATGTGTGAGACATGGGCTTGGCGCACATCGTTGAGATTTGAGAGAATATAGTATTCTACCGGCGTGCCGACGCTGATTTTAGAAATATCGCCCTCGGCGACTTCCATTTTTATCTCCATTTTGCTTAAATCCGCGATTTTTGCGATAGTTGGCGTGGTTTGGTTGGCATTGACCGTCTTTCCCTCTTCTACCGGGACAGATACGATTGTCCCGCTAGTAGGGGCTGTGATTTTGGTGTAGCCTAAATTTGTCTCAGCCGTGCTTAAAGAGAGTTTGGTCTGCTCAATTTGCGCTTCGATCTGCTTTTTGGCTGCCTCTTTTGCAGCGAGATTGTTTTTGGCGTTTTCTAGGGCTTCTTTCGAAGTCGCGTTTGCTTTGTAGAGTTTAAGCTCGCGGTTGTATTGAATCTGGGCGTTATCGCTAGCGATTTTGGCTGAAACCAAATTTGCCTCATAGATATTTAACTGCGCCTTTTCCTTGGCGATATTGTTTTCTTGGGTAACTGAGTCGATTTGGGCTATCATATCACCAGCTTTGACCACATCGCCAACTTTGACATAGAGCTTTTTGATCTGACCGCCTACTTGCGCACCCACATCGACTAACTCTTGCGCATAAACCTCGCCAGTGGCTGTCACGGTGCCACGGATATTGCCTTTTTGCATTTTTGTGGTTAGGATTTTTGGGGCTTCATCTTTTGCGCCAAATTTTTTATAAGCGAAATATCCACCCGAAATCAGGGCTAAAATAAGTAAAATTTTGACTATTTTTTTCATCTTCTCCAACTTTTTTTTAAATTCAAATCCGCAATTTTAGCGAACAAATTTAAACCTAATGAAATTTTGCGAAATTTTAATTACAAATTCTATCTCTAAATTTTACAAAAACTAATCAAAACTAACCAAATTTAGGCTTTTGCGTAAAATTTCATTATTTTTTTGTGCAGGATTAGTGAAAATGCGATTATCACGCTACCGATTAAGAATTTGCCAAGCTCGGCGTCCTTGTGCCAAAGGGCTAAATTTACGATAATCGCAGCTGGAATTAGAGCGTTATTCATAATCGCAAGCACGCCAGCATCGACTTCGCAAGCGCCTTTGTTCCACAAAAAATAGCAAAGCGCGGAGCTTACCACGCCCATAAAAATTATGATTGCAACCTGCTCTGTGTTTGGATTAAATTTCGCCGCGTTTCCAAAAAGCGCCGCCACAAGCGCGCAAGCAATCACCGCGCCTAGGAAAAAATAGCCAAAAAGCTCTTTTTGCTCGCCAAGACCCTTGCTTTCGCACAGATATTTATACGCGCTCTGACCTGCGCCAAAGCACAAATTTGCCCCTTGAATCAGCAAAAATCCGGTTAAAAACTCAGAATTTATGCCATTAAATTTAATCACAAACGCCCCAAAAACCGCAAATGAGACGCTAAGCAGATAAAGCGAGCGAAAACGCCTAGCAAACGCGTCATATATCAGCGTCACATAAAACGGCGTAAATATCGTAAAAAGCGCCACTTCATAGACTTTGAGATACGCAAAACTTTTGTAATAAAAAATATACATTATGCCGATTTGCACTGCGCCGATCGCGCAAATTTGCCCTGCTAGGCGCAAATTTACACCTTTAAATTTCATAAACGGCACGAAGCACACAAACGCCAAAGCCACGCGCGAAAGCGCCAAATACGCGCTATCAATCCCGCGCAAAAACTCGCCGATTAGCGAAAAGCTAAACGCCCAAATAAAGGTAACGATGATAAGTTTTGTCAAAATTTGCCCCAAAATTTTAAAAATTTAGCGATTTTATAAAATTTGAGATTAAATTTATATTACAAATTTTATTAATGGCAAATTTTAAATTTTCAGCCCGCAAAAGTAATCTTTTATTAATCTTTGCTGTGATAAAATCCCTAAATTTTTATTTTTTAGGAAAATTATGAGTGAAATTTCAGTAGTAATTCTAGCCGCTGGTTTTGGCACGCGTATGAAGTCAGACCGCCCAAAAGTCCTATTTGAACTTTGCGGAAAGTCGATGTTAAGCCATGTTTTAGAGCGCGCGTATGAAATCAGCGATGATGTGAGCGTGATTTTGCACTATCAATTTGATCGTGTCAAAGAGGCAGTTTTGAGCGAGTATCCAAACACCAAAATTTACAAACAAGACCACGAAAACTTCCCGGGCACCGCAGGCGCGCTAAAAGATATCAAATTTGATAGCCAAAAAACTCTAATCGTGTGTGGCGATATGCCACTAATCGACAGCGCGGATTTGCGCTCGCTTTGCAGTAGCGACGCAGATGTCGCCCTAAGCGTATTTCGCGCAAAAGATCCATTTGGATATGGCAGAGTTATCACGGCTGACGGCGAAATTTTAAAAATCGTCGAGCAAAAGGACGCTAGCGAGGAAGAAAAGCTAGTTTGCGACGCTAATGCTGGGTGCTACTGCTTCGACACAAAGGTGCTAGAAAAAATACTGCCTCAAATCACACCAAACAACGCACAAAAAGAGTATTACCTCACAGATAGCATACAAATCGCCAAAAATATGGGCTTAAAATGCAAAGCTGTATGGGTTGATGAGCAAAATTTTATGGGAATAAATGACAAATTTGCACTAAGCGTGGCTGAGGAAATTATGCAAAATCGCATAAAAGAGCGCTTGATGAAAGCTGGCGTGCTAATGCGCCTTCCTAGCACGATTTATATAGATTGCAGGGCGAAATTTATCGGCGAGTGCGAGTTGCAAGAAAATGTCAGCATTATCGGCGAGTGCGTGATCGAAAACTCTATAATCAAAAGTTCAAGCGTAATTGAAAGCTCACTAATTAAAAATTCCGACCTTGGCCCTATGGCGCACATACGCCCAAAATGCGAGATTTCTGACACTCATATCGGAAATTTCGTCGAGCTAAAAAACGCGAAAGTTAATAATATCAAAGCAGGCCATTTAAGCTACCTTGGAGATTGCGAGATTGATAGCGGCACAAATATCGGCTGCGGCACGATTACATGCAATTATGACGGCAAGAAAAAATACAAAACCATAATCGGAAAAAATGTCTTCGTAGGCTCTGATACGCAGTTCGTAGCCCCAGTTAAAATAGGCGATGATGTCATCATAGCGGCTGGCTCAACTATCGTTTCAGATGTCCCAAATGGCGCACTAGCGATAGCTAGATCAAAACAAACAAACAAAGCTGAATTTTTCTATAAATTTTTTAGGAGCAACAATGAGTAAGAAGAAAATTTTACTAGCAGTTTGTGGAAGCATTAGTTTTTATAAAGCGTTTGAAATTCTCTCTGCGCTTAAAAAGGCGAATTTCGATGTTTATGTCGCACTTAGCGAGGGTGCGAGCGAGTTTGTGAGCTACAAGGCTTTCGAGGCTTTGTGCGATCACCCTGTGCTATGCAGTGGCAACGAAGACTGGCAAAAAGGGGTAAATCACATAAACTACTCAAAAGTAGATTTAGTCTTAATCGCTCCTGCTACGGCAAATACGATAAACAAGCTTGCTTGGGGAGTTTGCGATAATGTATTTTTACAAACCATAAACGCAGCCTTCGCCAAAGCCAAGGTCGTAATCGCACCAGCAGCCAATCCTGCGCTACTTGAAAACAACATAACCCAAAACTGCATTGAAATTTTAAAAAGCAATGTCAAAGCCTTGTTTGTCGAGCCAATCGAAAAAATGCTAGCTTGTGGCGAAAAGGGCAAAGGTGGCCTAGCCACCACAGAGGCGATACTTCAAACCGTAAAACGCGCAATCCATAAGGATAAATTTTGGGAAGGCAAAAATGTCGTCATCACAGGCGGTCCGACAACCGAGAAAATCGACAATATCCGCGGAATTACAAATTTTTCTAGCGGAAAAACCTCAAAGGCAATCGCGGACGCATTTTATTATCTAGGCGCAAATGTAACGCTGATTTCGAGCGTGGATTATCCAAATTTGCCTTATAAACTTACGATTTTTGAGAGCACAATCGGCCTAAAATCAGCCCTTGATAGCACGAAATTCCCTGATGGCTCATACCTGATAATGGCAGCAGCTGTTAGCGACTACACTCCAAAAGTCCGCTACAAAGGCAAGGTCAAAAAGACAGAAATCGGCGATGTATGGAACCTGCGCCTTGGCAAGACCGATGATATCCTAAGCTCAGTGCATGCAAATATCAAAAAAATCGGCTTCAAGCTCGAAACTGACAAAGAAACTGCACTAAACGAAGCAAAACGCATGCTAGATGAGAAAAATCTCGACGCAGTATGCCTAAATACGCTAGATGATGTGGTAAAACTAGGTGGCGATGTCACGAGAATCACGCTTTTGACAAACGATTTTATTACCGAGCTAGACACTGCGAGCAAAGATGAAATCGCGCTAAAACTAGCAAACGAGCTTAAAAAAATCTAAATCGTGAATCAATTAAACCATTTAGCAATCATTATGGACGGCAATGGGCGCTGGGCTAAAAAACGCGCCCTTCTGCGCACTGGCGGGCACGAAGTGGGCGCGCAGGTCGTGCAGAGTGTCTGCGAATTTTGCATAAAAGAAAAAATCCCAAATTTAACTCTTTACGCATTTAGCACCGAAAACTGGAAGCGGCCAAAAAGTGAAGTTGAGTTTTTGATGAAACTTTTGGCAAAATTTTTGGTTGATAAAAAAGAGAGTTTTTTAAAAAACGGCATAAATTTCAAAGCTGTCGGCGATATAGAGAAATTTAGCGATGATCTGAAAAGCAAAATTTATGATTTGCAAAATTTTACGCAAAATTGTGCGAATTTAAATCTAAATTTGGCGATAAATTACGGCGCGCGTGATGAAATCGTGCGAGCGTGTCGTGAAATTTCACGCTCTGGGAGCGAATTTAGCGAGAGCGAAATTTCAGCGCGCCTAGATACCGCGCGCAGTGGCGATGTGGATTTGCTAATCCGCACAGGTGGCGAAAAACGCATTTCAAACTTCTTGCTTTGGCAGGCAAGTTACGCTGAACTAGCATTTAGCGATACTTTGTGGCCAGAATTTTCTAACGAAGAATTGTCGCAAATAATTAACGAATTTAAAAACAAAAACCGAAGATTTGGTGGTTTATAATATCACAAAACAAAAATACACAAAATTCTAACAATCTAAGAAAATTTAAAAGATTTTGAATTTTAAAATTTCGGCGCAGTATTTCCAAAATAAAATTCCAAAATTAAATGATAATTCTCCAAATTGCTTCGTTTTCTACGAAAGCTCGCAACGAGTGCAAATTTGCATGCTTTAAATTTTTAACTCGTAGGTTGCTTCGTCGCTGTTACACAGCTCCTCGCAATGACAGATTTAACGACACGATTGATTTGCGCAATGAGAGCAAATTTCGTAAATTTTAAATTTCACTCCCGAATTTGCCCAAAATTTAGCCAAAAAATTGTAAAATAGCCGTTTGCAGAATTTATCAATTTAATAATGGATTTTTATGGAATACTACCTTTATATGGCGATTTTCGCCCTTTTTGGCATCTGTGTCGGCTCATTCAGCAATGTCTTAATCCACAGGCTTCCGCGCGGCGAGAGTATCAACTTCCCTGCTTCGCACTGCCCTAAATGCGGCACTCCACTGAAATTTTACCACAATGTCCCGCTGTTTTCGTGGCTGTTTTTGGGAGGAAAATGCGCATTTTGCAAGGAAAAAATCTCCGTTCGCTACCCAATCGTGGAGTTTCTAGCTGGCGCGCTAGCCCTGTGCGCCTACATCTGCGAGCCAGATATCATCAAAGCCGCCATTTTAGCGCTACTTTTCATACTTTTGCTAGCACTTTCGGCAATCGATTTCGAGTTCAAGGCCGTGCCAGATAGCCTGCTTTTCACAGCTACCGCACTTAGCTTAGTCTATCCTTTGCTTTATGATTTTGATATTAGCCTGCTGTATCCAGCTGCTGGGTATGGGCTAGCGTTTTTCGCGCTTCGCCTCATCATCACAAAGGTCTTAAAGCGCGAAGCCATGGGCTCAGCCGATATTTTTATCGCCATAATCATCGGCGCGATTTTGGGCTGGAAGCTCGGCGGAATCGCGATTTATATCGGCGCGATTTTGACCCTGCCAGCATACGCAATCGCCAACAAAAAAGGCTACGAACTGCCGTTTGTGCCGTTTTTATCAGCTGGACTTTTGCTTACGATTTTATTCAAAGCTCAAATTTTAGAGCTTTTGGAAATGATTTATGGATAGAGTTCAAAAATACCTATTTAGCAACTTCATAAGCTCGTTTGCATCGCTATTTAGCACGCTTTTTATCATTATGTCGATTGTGTTTTTCTTGCAGATTGCGCGCATTACCTCTTTTATCGAGATAAATTTGATAGAGCTAATCAAACTCTACCTTTTTATGCTACCGCGAATTCTCATTTTCACCGTGCCGATTGCCTTTTTTGTCGCCCTTAGCATGGCGCTTTTCCGCCTTTCGAAAGAAAATGAGACAATCGTGCTTTTTACTATCGGCTATGTTACGCGCAAAATCGCTGTGTTTTTCAGCGTGATTGCGGCGATTTTTTCGGTTCTTTTGCTCTTTATTTCGCTTGTGATGATGCCAATCGCCGAAAATCTCAAAGACAATTTCATCGACTACAAAAAAGTCAGCGCCACGCTAAATATCAAAGCTAGTGAATTTGGACAGAAATTTTCGGAGTGGATGGTTTTCATCGAGGGTGAAGACGAGGGCGAAAACGGCAAAATTTACAAAAATTTAGTATTTTACAACCACGGCAAAAAAGGCGAAGATGAGCGCATAATCATCGCCAAAAAAGGCGAGTTTGTAAGCGAAAATCAAAGCTTCTCCGCGCTTTTACGCGATGGCAAAATCTACACCGTGGATAGCGACGAGTGGCATATTACTGAGTTTGACGAGCTTATCATACGCACACTTTCTAAGAGCAATATCCGCACAGGGAGCGATGTGCTAGGATACTGGCGCGAAATGCGCAAAAACGACAAACGCAAAAAAGATTTCAGCATTTATGTGCTTGTTTCGCTATTTCCGCTAGCAAGCGTGCTTTTTGCGCTAAGCTTTGGAATCGTAACTTACCGCTACGAAAAGGGCTTTATTTACGCTGGGATTTTTGGGGTGCTTTTTAGCTATTTTGCGCTGATTATGATACTAGCCAAACGCCCACAAATCGCCATTAGCGTAACATTTTTGCTGACATTTATCCTATCTTGGATTTATTATAACTTCAAAATCAAACCGCGATATTAAAATGCAAAATTTACTTCTTACCTACGCTTACAACGGCGCGCGATTTTGTGGCTCGCAGTCCCAGCCACATGGTCGTAGCGTCGAGGACGCGCTCAAAATCGCGCTAGGCAGAGTCGGGATTTTTGGCGCGCTCACCACTAGCTCTCGCACCGACAAGGGCGTGCATGCCCTGCGCCAAACAAGCACCGTAAAATGCGAACTCTACCAAAGCCTACCGCGCCTTAAAGAGCTCATCAATCGCCACTGCGCGCCATATATTTTCGTGCGCGACCTGCGCGTGGTAAGCGATGAATTTCACCCAAGATACAGCGCCAAAGCTAGGGCGTATCGATACATCATCAACCACGGCGAATTTAACCCATTTCTAAGCGATTTTCAAATTTTTATGCCCAAATTTGACACCGAAAAGCTAAATTTAATTCTTGCGAAATTTATCGGCGAGCACGATTTTAGCGAGTTTATGAAGGTTGGAAGCGAGATAAAAAGCCCGGTTCGTGAAATTTTCGTAGCGCGTGCGTATTCGCATGGAAATCTCAGCGTGGTAAATTTCGTCGCAAACGGCTTTTTGCGCGCGCAAGTAAGGTTAATGCTAGCAAACGCCCTTGCCTCACTCAAATCAAATCGCCCCATAGACCTCTCCCACGCCCTCACCCGCATACCAGCCCCACCAAATGGACTTTATCTTGCAAATGTGATTTACTAAATTTTACATTTGATTAAGCGGGGTTGAATTTGTAAAATTTGATAAATTCAGTATCACAGATACTGACTGGGATTTTATAAAAAGGATTAAATTTGGATAATGAAAAAATAATGCGAGAAAAAGCAGAGCAAATGACTAAAAAAGCCGAAATGAAAATTCAACAAGCAAAAGAAAAAGAAGCTAAATATCAACAATGGCTAGAAAATAAAAAACAAACCGATCCAAATTTTAGGGATTATGATAAAGAGCCGCTCATTATACAAAGTTATGAAGAATTTTTTGTGCTAACGCTATGGATTTCATCTTTCGTTTTTGCTGGAATATTTGCTGGAATACTCAACGAATTGCGTTGGGGTAAAGTGCCACAAGAGTTGCTTTGGTTAAGTTTGATACCAATAGGTTATATTGTTATTGTTGCGATTTTGCAAAAATTCAAATTTAAAAATCATAAAATTAAATTTACAAATCATCATATCGAATTTTATGATTACGGAAAATTAAAAAGGAAATGCAATATTATACAAGATGAATTGGCTAAACCTTTCTTTACTCAATGCACAATGAAAAAATCTATGTTCGACATATTCTTTGATTTATTTATGCTTATAGTGATAAGTTTAACATTTTTATCAACTGGAATTTTGAAAACAATGTATTTTTTGCTTTCATTTTATTTTTCAAATTTAATACTAAAATTTTTTGCTTTTGTATTCATAAGTAAAAATTTAAATGGTTTTAAAATATTTCCATTTATACAAATTGCTATGCCACACCACACTGTGCCCATGTATGGTGCATTGTTGTCGGCTAGATATTATTTGATTTATCTATATAACGATGAAATTTATAAGGAAGTAAAAAAATATTTTTTACAAAAAAATATAAATATTGATAATTTACCAAAAAGTTACAACATACTTTAATAATCAAATTTTTTTAAAGGAAAGAACTATGAGTATCGTAGGTCGGGCATCCTTGCCCACCAAAAAAAGATAAAATAATTTAATAATCATTTAAATAAGGCTTCTTCGCTTTGCAAAGCTTTACTCATAATAACATAAAAATCAATCGTAAATTTAATCTCGTAGATTGCTTCGCTTTCTGTGAAAGCTCACAATGACAATGGCTGGCAAATTTTCCTTAATCTGTCATTGCGAGCGAGTGAAACGAGCGCGGCAATCTACAAATTTAAAATTTTAAAATCGCTAAATTTGCAAAATTTTGAAATTTATTTCAGCACAAAGCGCACATTTACGACAAAAGTTCGCGCGCTTGTCGTGGGCGGGAATTTCGATTTCGTGCGCTCTATCGCCTTCAAAACAGCCTCATCGAGCGCCTCCACACCAGAGCTAGCTGTGATCTTTGCGCCCTGCACCGCGCCACCGGGCAAATACGAAAACTCCGCCTTTACCACACCGGTTTGCTTACGCATTTTCGCGCTTTTTGGGTAGTTTTTTTGCGCGTAGGCTGCGATGATTTTTTGTATCACGCCACCGATATTATCGCTCTTGGCATTGCCTTGTATGTTTGCCATGCCCGCTTTTGGTGCGCCTGCGCTAGCATTAGTTTGGGCTAAATTTGGCAAATTTGCACCTGTTTTGTTGCTATCGAAATTCTTTTTTACAGCCTTTTCTTTTGCGATTTTTTTTGGTTTTGGTTTTGGTTTTGGCTCAGGTTTAGGGAGCGGTTCAGGTGCAGGGGCAGGCTCTGGCTCTGGCGTAGGTTCGGGCGCAGGGGTAGGCTCGGGCTCTGGTTCAGGGACAGGCTGTGGCTCTGGTTCAGAAACAGGTTCTGGGGCAGGTTCAGGCTGTGAATTTTGCTCGGCTAAATTTTCCACATTTTCGGGCGCAGTATCACTCAAAGCGACGAAATTTTCAATTCTAATCACGCTTAACGCCTCATCTTGCATCAAATTTGGCACCCTGAAATTCGCAAACGCAAGCCCAAGCAAGGCAATATGCAAAATCAGCGAAGTAAAAAATCCGATTGCGCTATTCATCTTTTTTCGTCACAATTGCGAAATTTTCGTGATTTAGCTCTTTTAGGGCGTCCATTACGATGACGAAAGCCTCAAATTTGGAGTTTTTATCATTTTCTAAAACAATCAAATCATGCTTTTGCAAATGCTCTAAATTTGACTTCAAAGCCTCGCTATCTACGGCGATATCATCGATGAAAATTTGCGAGTGCTCGTCGATTTTAATGGTGATTTTCTTCTCTTCGCTTGGGCTTTGCGCGCTTTTGGCACTTGGCAAATCGACCTTAATTAACCCTTGTGCGATGAAGGTCGAAACGCTAAGCGTGATTGCTAGCAAAACCAGCATAATATCGATAAATGGGACGATATTTAGCCCCTCTTTCCTAGGTAGTCGCATTTTAGCCCTCGTAGCGATTGAGCATGACATCGACTTTGCGCAAAAAGCAGTTGTAAATCATCAGCGTAGGCACAGCGACCAAAAGCCCCAGCGCAGTGGCTTTGAGCGCGAGAGAGAGGCCTTGCATGATAGCTTTGGCGTCGATATTGGCACTAGCACCCATGTCATAAAATGTAATCATAATGCCAGCCACAGTGCCCAAAAGCCCGATATACGGGGCGTTAGAATACACAATATAAAGCGCAGTGAGATTTTTGCTCAGTGCCTCTTCATACAGTGCCTTGCTTTTGTAGTCTTTTGGCGATACTCTTCTGTAAAACAGCACCCGCTCTATGCTAAACCAAACGACCAAAAAGCTCATAAAAACCAAAATAGAAATAATTATATAATCAATATAGTCTTTTAGAAAATCCATAAATTTCCCCCGTGGATAAAATTTGTAAATTTTGCTTATCAAAAATACAGTGATTTTGAAAATAGCGAAAAATCGGGGTATTTTAACGAAATTTAGAATATAAGTCAATAACTTTTATCAATATCAATCAATTTTGAAAGCAAAATTTTTAATAAATTCTCTCAAAATTGATTGTATAAAATTTTATACTACGCGCTATAAGTTTTGAAAATTTAAATCATTTATCGCTCAAATTTTCTTTAAATTTAATCAAATTTTCCACGATTTGCGCCGCGCCATCGACACCGCAAAACGATGTGTTTATGCAGATATCATAGTTTTGCGACGCGCCCCAAATTTCGTTCGTGTAATACCTATGAAAGCTCGCTCTGCCAGAGTCTGAGTTTTCCATAAATTCCCTGACATCGCCCTTGGTTTCGCTAGCAAGGCGAGCGAGTTTAAACTCGTCCTCAGCGCGCAAAAACACACGCAGCAAATCCCCCCTACTGCGCAAAAAATACCCAGCACAACGCCCCAAAATTATGATATTTCCGTCATGTGCGATTTGGCGATAAATTTTGGCTATGCGTTCGCGCTTCTCTTCGTTTGCGATTTCGTTGTGCGAAATGGCGTGCAAGAGCATATTTATGGGCATTTCGTTGTAGAATTCATACATCATCTCAAAGCACCCCAAAGAATCGGCTCGTTTGAGCAAATCGGCCTTTTCGAGGTAAGTGTATCCCAGCCTAGCTGCCAATTTTTGGGCTAGTTCGCGCCCACCTGCCCCTGTTTGTCTAGCGATTGTGATTACCATAAAATTTCCTTAAATGAAGTTTGCAAAAATACTGGCCCCAACCACGGTAAAAAGCCCGGTTACAGCCATCGCCAAAGACGCCATTGCGCCCTCGATATCTCCGATTTCAAGGGCTTTTGCTGTCCCCATAGCATGGCTTGCGCACCCAAGCGCAATGCCCTTTGCTACGGATTTTTTTATACGAAATAGCCTTAAAATCGCCTCTCCAAATATATTTCCTAAAATCCCCGTTGCGATTATGCACGCCATGGTCAAATTTACGATTCCGCCCAAACTCTCGCTAATACCCATGCCAATGGGCGCGGTTACGGATTTGGGTAGCAGTGTCACATAGAGCGCATGGTCTATGCCAAAAATCAAAGCCAGCGCGTAAATACTGCAAGTCCCAGCCAGCACGCCCGAAAACAGCCCCGCAAAAATCGCGACAAAATTTTTACGCAAGAGCGAGAGTTGCTCGTATAATGGCACCGCCAAACACACCGTAATCGGCGTGAGAAAAAAGCTCACATGCGCGGCGCTGGCGTTAAATTTATCGTATGGGATATCCACTATCACCAGCGTCAAAACCGTCAAAATCGTCCCCACCAAAAGCGGGTTGAAAATCGCTAGTTTGAAGCGTTTTTTCAGATAAATTCCAGCCTGAAACGAAATCAAACACAAAAAAACGCCAAAAAACGCCGAATTTATAAGTATCTCTCTCATTTTTCGTCCTCGTAGAGCTTTTTGCGCTCTTTTTCTAGCATTTTTTCGTAATAAATCTGCGTTACAAACCCGCTAGCACCCATTACCAAAATCGTAGAAATCGCCACAATCACGATTATCGCCCAAAAATTCGCCATCAAAACATCGCCAGCTACGATGATAGCAGCCCCTGCCGGGATAAAAATCACAGGCATTATCTGCATGAAAAACGACGCGCTCTCCCTGATTTGCGAGATTTTAACCACCCTAAAAATCAAAGCCAAAAGCATAAGTATCAGCCCGTAAATACTAGCTGGTATGCTAAGTGGGATAAGTTTGGATAAAATTTCAGCGCACAGAGAAATTCCTAAAATAATGCTAAATTGCTCTAAAAATTTCAAATTTCAACCTCCAAAAATTCGTCGAAATTTAGCGCAATTCGGATAAATAAAATATTAAATTTATCTAAAAAGTGTAATTTAACTAATAGAATATTTTAAGAATTCTTTTGCTAGAATAGCCTAAATTTCGATTTGGAGGGAGATTATGAGGTTTAAATTTTTAGGGCTTTTGGGACTAGGTTTCTCATTTTTGTTTGCTGCTGAGGCTGATTTCGCTGATCCAAATGTCTGTGCCACCTGCCACAGCGATGTGCATGAAGCTTGGGTCAAATCCCTACACGCGCTATCACACGAGGATTCTAACGAACTTTACAAAAAATCAATTTCATTAATCGCCAAAGAAACGGGAAATTTAGAAGAGAGTCTAACGCTATCATGCGGTCAATGCCACAACGCAAAAATGAAAATCAAAGAGCTCGATGTATCGATGAGCGTGGCGCTGTCGCTTGATCTTGGCGAGAAAGACAAGGTCAAAGAATTTACCAAAAGCGAAGATGTCAAAAACGGCATTTCGTGCTACATTTGCCACAATGTCGATAAAATCAAACCAGACCAAAGCGATCCGAGCATCTCTGGATACAAAAGCTTCTCGTGGAGCGAGGACTATGTGACCGGTCCATACGATGTGAGCGAGGCTGACGCTCTGTATCACCAAAGCCAAAAACGAGATTTTTTCCAAAACAACGACGAGCTTTGCAACTCTTGCCACCAAGGACAAGGCGGCAAATCTAAGCTTTCGATTTATAACACACAAGCTGAGGGCGCAGGCGTGCAAAACGCCAAACTTTGCGTGGATTGCCACATGGGCAAATCGAGCAAAAAAATCATCGCCCCTGGCGCACCTAGGGAGGGCGCGGTTATCAGAGATATCAGATCTCACTTTTTCAACGGCGCGCGCAACTCAGATATCCTAAAAGAGGCGATTGAGCTTAGATTTAATCGCTTAGGCGGCGACAAAGCGGTGATAAATTTAAAAAATTTAACCACTCACAAGGTCCCGACAGGATTTAGCGGGCGTTCGGTTGAAGTGCATGTCAGATTTAAAGACAGGCTTGGCAAAATTTTATCAACGCAAAATTTAGGCGCGCTTCGTGCGATCTATACAGATAGCAAAGGCGATGAAACCCTATCGTATGCCGCAAAAACTTTGAAGGAAGATACGAGATTAAACGCTGGGGAGAGCAGAGAATTTAGCGTAACTATGCCACAAAACACCTACACTGTCGATGTCAAAATCGTCTATTATGTCCTAGCGCCACAGCTTCAAAACCTGCTCAAAGTCAAGGATGAAAGCTTCACCAAGCCTTATGAAATCATAGAAATAACTTTCTAACTCTGCTTTAAAAAGCACAATGGGGTCAAATTTGACCCCATTTTTAAATTTCAAATTCTGGCGCAGGGTTGCGGGCTTGCGAAGCGGAAAATTTATAATTAATTCTTGATTATTTTGTAAATTTAATTACATTTTAAAATTCCAAATTTAAGCCAAATTTGCTAAATTTTTGCCAAATACAAAAAGGGTCTTTATGAAAAATTTAAGCATGGAATTTAGAGCTGATATCGGCATGATTTTTGTGGCGATTGCCTTTGGGCTGGGGTATTTGCCCACAGCATGGGCGATTGAGAGCAACGATGTTTTTGTCTTGCTTTTTTGGCGATTTTTTATCGCTAGCGTGATTATCGCGGCTCTGTTTTGGCGCAAAATCAAATCTATCTCACGCACGCAAATCCGCTATGGCGTGGTTTTGAGCCTGTTTTTGTTCGCGGGGTTTGTAAGCCAAGCCTTTGCGATGAAATTCGCCGCTAGCTCGTCGGTAGCCTTTATCGTGGGGCTAAATGTCGCGCTCGTGCCATTTATCGCCAGCATTTTGTTTGGATACAAAATCTACTCATACGCCTATATCGGCGTTGCTTTCGCTGTGGCGGGGCTTTATCTCATCTGCCAAACCGAGCTTGGCTTTGGAGCGGGCGAAATTTTGGCACTCATTTGCGCGAGCGCGTATTCGTTTCATATCGTGCTGACGGCGAATTTCGTGCGCAAATGCGAAATTTTTGGCATGGTCTATGTCCAAATCGCCTCACTTAGCCTGTTTTGCGCATTGGCAAGCTACTTTGTCAGTGGCGTGAGTGTCGCGCCTGTGCTGGATACGAAATTTTTCATTGCGATGATTTTCATTTGCCTTGTAGGGACGGTTTTTGGGTTTTTTGCGCAGGCTTTGATGCAGCGCTACACCACGCCGATTAAGGTCGCTCTGTTTTTCACGCTAGAACCAGTAACTGCGGGTATTATGGGGGTTTTCGTAGGTGGAGAAATCCTAAATCGCTGGCAAATTTTAGGCGCTGTTTTGATAATCTCAGGCGTGCTAATCAGCGAGATTGGAAGCTATTTTAAGGCGAAAAATCAAAATTTGGGCTAAAATTCAAAATTTATTTTAACGGAAATCTTAAATTTAGGGCTTTTAAAAATTTATCAGATTTGCGCTTGTAGTAGATAAAACTAAAAAATACTTTAAATTTGACATAGGCATTTACCACGCCCATGCCATAGACGATTGCGACAATGCAAAAGAAAAGAAAATAAATTAGCTTGTCGTAAAAATACTCTATCCGCGCGATTTCTTCCACGCCAGATACGATGAGTGCGCTCATAAATGCGACGAAAAGTAGCGAAAATACCACGCCACAAAATCGCTTTATCAAGTTCCAATTTCCCCAATAAGCCGTGGTCGAATAGCTGGTGACACTAAGCGCGCTATAAGTGCCCTCCTGCCAACCTCTGGTGTAAATCACATCGATCAAATCGCCGTTTTTCGCCCACCATTTGGCAAAAATCGAGCTAAACCTAAGCCCTCCTACATGAAAAATCACGACAAAAAAATTCTCCCTCACCTCGCAGGCACGCACATCGCTGATGATTCCGCTGATTTTGCGCGCACCCGGCGGGAGCGGTTTTTTGATTTTATAAAGTAGAGTTTTGATAGGATTTTTCATTTTGAAATGAAATTTTGCCGAAAATTCGGCAAAATTTACATGCGCTCTTTCGCACTTAGCCCCATTAAGCCAAACGCCGTGCGAATACTAAGCGCGACAAGGGCAAAAAGTTTGAGTTTGGCATTTTCGTTTTCGCTGCCAACCACGCGGTTTTCGTTGTAGTATTTGTGAAAATCTGCGGCTAGAATTTTAAGGAAATCAGGGATTTTTTGCAGCCCTCTGCTAGCAAAGGCTTCGTTTAAAACCTCATTTAGCGTCATCGCCTCAAAAGCCAAATTTAGCCCAGCCTCGTCAAGCGTGCTAAAATCTGCGCCCAAAACCTCGCTATCGCTCATATTTTTGCCAGCTTTGCCAAAAATTTGATAAATTCTAGCGTGAGCGTAATTGATATAAAAAATCGGGTTCGAGCTGTCTTCCTTGCCAAGTTCGTCAATGTCAAATTCTAGCGGTGTTTCGCCCTTTTTGCTAATAAACATAAAGCGCAAATTATCCTTGCCAATCGCGCTTAGCACATCGCTCATTAGCACGCTTGTGCCTGATCGCTTGCTCATTTTAAACGCTTCGCCGTTTTTTAGCAAATTAACCATTTGCATAAGCACGATTTCTAGGGCATTTTCATCGTATCCTAGGAAGTGGATTGCCGCCTTTAAACGCGCGATATAGCCGTGGTGATCTGCGCCCCAGACATTGACATATCGCTCAAATCCGCGCTCGAATTTGTTATTGTGATATACAATATCGCCCGCTAGATATGTCGGACGGCCGTCCTCGCGGATAACGACGCGGTCTTTTTCATCGCCCACGGCACTAGATTTAATCCAAACCTTGCCGTCTTCTTTATACATTTCGCCACTTTTTTCAAGCTTGGCAATAGTCGTATCAAGCTCGCCATAAAGGCTCTTTTCGCTAGCCCAGTTTTGTATAGTAATTCCGCAATCAGCCAAATCTTTTTTGATGATTTTCAAAACCTCGTCTTTGGCAAATTCTGCAAGTTCTAAAACTCTGCTCTCATCATAAAAAATCTCTTTGCCAAATTTCTCTACGCTTAAATTTACCAACTCATCGATATACTCGCCGCGATAGTATTTCTCGGGATACTCGACACTCTGCCCGAAAATTTCCTTCGCTCGCAGTATCATGGAAATACCAAGCAATTCGATTTGATTGCCAGCGTCGTTTATGTAATACTCTGTGCAAACCTCGCTACCTAGGTAGTTTCCTACCTTAGCGAAGGTATCGCCATATACTGCGCCCCTGACATGGCCTATGTGAAGAGGGCCGGTTGGGTTCGCGCTGATGTATTCAAGCAGGATTTTTTCGCCTTTATGCTCTGCGCTATTTTTCGCAAAATTTTCGCCCAAATTTAGCGCATTTTGGGCTAAATTTCCAAGCACGCTAGGTTTTATATGAAAATTCAAATACCCATTTATCGCACTTGCTGATAAAATTTCGTTATCGCTAAATTTAGCCGCTAGCTCCTGGGCGATGATTTTAGGGGCTTTTCTAAGCTCTTTTGCGAGCGAAAAAGCCACAGGCGAAGCATAGTGAGCTAGGGTTTTGTCTTTTGGTTTTTCGATGATTACCTCGCGCCCTAGGACGCGAGAGATTTCGTTTATAGCTAAATTTTTCAAAAACTAAGCCTTTTGAGATTCGTCAGCTTTGGTAGTTTCGCTCTCTTTTTTCACGCTCTCTTCAAGCTTTGGGTCGTCTTCCATCTCTTTTTTAAACGACTTGATACCCTTGCCTACGCCCTTTGCAAGCTCAGGGATTTTTTTTGCTCCGAAA
Organism: Campylobacter sp. VBCF_06 NA8; assembly: GCF_027737825.1. Taxonomy (NCBI): domain Bacteria; kingdom Pseudomonadati; phylum Campylobacterota; class Epsilonproteobacteria; order Campylobacterales; family Campylobacteraceae; genus Campylobacter; species Campylobacter sp. VBCF_06 NA8. The sequence goes on along the minus strand of NZ_JAOVUB010000002.1, from coordinate 233,205 downwards.
AGCAACACTATAATAGCCAAAATAATTAGCAATTGTTGAACGCTAACGCCCATTGTCTCTCCTTATTTCCAAGATTTCATAACCGCTGAAATATCGCATCTAGCGGTTTCTAATCTGATTGTTTTGTAGATTGATTTAAAATTTAAATACGCGCTTTCTAGCTCGTCGTTGATTACGAAATAATCGTATTGCGCGAGATATTTTATCTCGTCTTTTGCGTTTTGCAAACGAGTGGCGATATCGCCAGAGGCTGTATCTGCCCGTGCTAGCAGACGCTTTTCTAGCTCTGCTGGGCTCGGAGTGGTTACGAAAACCGTAGTAAGCTCGTTTTTGCTTATTTTTTGGCGAACGATTTCAAAACCTTGCACATCGATATCAAAAATCACAATTTTGCCCAAATTTAGCGCCTCTCGCACGGCTTTTAACGATGTGCCGTAGTAGTTGCCATGCACGAGCGCCCACTCTAAAAATTCGTCATTTTCTATGCCGGCTTTGAATTCGTCTTTGCTGATGAAATGGTAATTCACGCCATCTTTTTCGCCATCTCGCATATCTCTTGTGGTAGAACTGATAGAAAAATATATCTCATCTGTGCCAAACTCAGCGATAAGTCTCTTTATAAGGGTGCTCTTACCGCTGCCGCTTGGACCTGAAACTAGTAAAATTTTACCTAGCAATTATTTATCCTCAAATGAGATATTGATATTGATTCTAAGGTCTTTAAGTGCTTCTTGTATGTTTTCCTCGCCAGAGAATTGCTCCAACACACTAGCGATATTTGCCTCTAAATCGTAGCGTAACTGCTCTTTTAGCTCATCAACGCTCAAAAATCTGCGCTCTTGCTCTAAAATTCGATTAACTTCATCGCGAGTTTTTGGTGCGACATGCGCAGGAACTTCACTTTGAGCGGTCGGCTCGACACTGACATCGACAGCTGGTTTGATATCAGGTAGCTCTACGCCACTTGCGACTTGCGGTAAATCCAAATCATCAAAATTTGGTTTTTCATCTTTTTTCTCATCTTGCGCTGCCGCTTTAACAGGCTCGGAAGCGACTTTTTTATCTTTTTCAAGGGCTAAAATATTATCAAAAAGCAAATCATCATCGCCAGTTTCCTCATCGTCCTCATCTGGGGTCTCATCTTGTAAAATTTGGGTTTCTGGCTCAGCCTTTGCCTCGTCCTCGCCATGCTCTACACTCTCAAATGCTGGCTCTAACGAAACATTTGCCAAAGGAATTTCTGTGTCGCTAGCTAGCGCGATTGGAGCTTCACTCTCTTTTTCACCCTCTGCTTTATCCTTTGGCTCATCATCACTAGCATTATCAAACATCGAAGAAAACATCGAACCAAAATCACTATCAGATGAGTCGTCGCTCTGCTCTTTTGGTTCTTCTTTGGCTTCTTCTTTTTGCTCATCTTGTGCCTCTTCTGGCTCGTTATTTTGCGCAATCTCGCTAAGTGGCATATCGTCTGAAATTTGATCCATAACAGCACTTAGCGGCATGTCATCATCAATATCATCTAGCGAAATTTCATCTGCTAACGCGCTTAAAGGTTTATCATCGTCAAGATCATCAAGTGAAATTTCACTTAACGGCGTATCATCATCGATATTTTCGGCCAATGCAGATAGCGGGACATCGTCATTTACATTATCTAGCATAGCAGAAAGCGGTGTGTCATCATCGATATTTTCAGCTAATGCAGATAGCGGAACATCATCGTCAGAGTTATAAAAATCATCTAAAAGGCTTTCGAAATTTTGCGTGCTAGCCTCGCTTTGGCTAGCTTCGCTGCTTTCAGAAGCTACCTCGCTAGCTGGCTCTACGCTAGCTTCTGCGGTAGTTTCGGCCTCGTTTGCAGGCTCGCTAACACTATCATCGCTTGGTTTAGCCTCTGGCTCGCTAGGAGCAAGTTCTAAAACCAAATCATCTAAATTATCAGGAATTTCGATATTAAAAGGCTCATTTTTTGCAGGTTCAGATTTTACTTCGTTTTGCGCCTCATCGCTAGCTTCTGCGCTAGTAGCAAGAGAGATTGTATCGCCAGCATCGATATTTAGGGCTGATTTTGGTTTTGGTGCAGGGTTTTCAGCTTTTGTTTCCTCGTCTGCGCTATCATTGATTGGCGCTAGGCCGATTCCCATATCAGCGCCCTTGTCGCCATTTTCATCGATTGACTCGATCTCTTTCATCATCGAGCTGACATCGGCGAATTCTTGTGCCATTTTTGATTTTATCTCAGGATTTGGTTTTGCCGATGAAAATCCGCTAATAAATTTAATCAATTCAGCAGGCGCAAATGGCTTAGTCAGCGTGTGTGTTGCACCCACGATAATATCGTCTTTGGAGATCAAAAACAGGGTTTTATCGACATCAAAATGAGAAATGCTATCCTCTTCACTATAATCTTTTATTACCAAATCATAATCTTGTTCGTCCATGCTATATTGCGCTAAATCAGAGTGTGTGCGTTCGCAACAAATATTAACTACTTTTGCAACTTGTTCATTTGTGCTATCAAGTAAAATTTTCATTTTTAGCCTTTTTGAAAAAAAATTTCCCTATTTTAGGATAATTTTGGTTAGTGATTGCTTATATTTTAGCTAAATTTTGATTATTTAGGCGATAAATTGACGAACATTTGCCAGCTAAGCTTTCATCGTGGGTAACAAGCACGAGTGCGCCGTCATTTTTGGCGATATAATCAAATATCACCTCCATGACCTCATTAGCGGTGTTTTTGTCCAAATTTCCAGTTGGTTCATCGGCAAAAATAATGCGTGGGCGTTTGTTTAGCACCCTAGCGATACTGACGCGTTGCTGCTGACCACCGCTAAGCTCGCCGATATTTTGGGATAGTGTCCCAGTAATTTTTAGTTTTTCTAAAATTTCATAATCAATTTTGTTATTTGTAAGCTTAGCTGCAAGTTCGATATTTTCTTTGACAGAAAAACCCTTAAAAAGGTAGTGTGATTGAAAAATTATGCCAAAATCATGTCTGCGAATTTTAAGCCGTTCGTCCGCGCTTAGCGAGTATAAATTTGTGTCATTGTAAAAAACTTCGCCCGAATTTGGCTTTAAAAGTGTGCATAAAATGTGCAAAAGTGTGGATTTACCGCAACCACTCACGCCCAAAATGGCGCTAGTAGAATTTGAATTTATTGTGATATTTATATCGTTAAAGAGCGTATAATCATACGCATGAGTAAGATTAACGCCCTTTAAAAGTGTCATTTTTAGCCGATTTGTGCTGCGACTTCTGCTGCGAAGTCATCGACTTTTTTCTCTAAGCCCTCGCCTACTTCGAAGCGGACATATTTTACGATTTCGATTTTGCCACCGAGTTTCTCAGCTGTCTCAGCCACTACTTGCTCGATAGTTTTTTTATCGTCCATTACGAAAAATTGTCCCATAAGCGTAAGTCTTTGATCGATTTGAGTGTTATCAGCGATAAATCTATCGATTTGACCCGGGATAATCTTGTCCCAAATTTGCTCAGGTTTGTTTTGTTTTTTAAGTTCTGCTTTTAAATTCTCAGTCTCAGTCGCCAAAACTTCATCAGTGATTTGAGCGCGTGAGCCATATACTGGGATTTTGTGCAAAGGTTTGCCTAGTCTTACTCTCTCTTCGTTGTCTTTTTCTAACTCGCCCACAAGTGCTGCGAATTCTTTTTCGATAAATTCTTTATCCAAATCCTTGTAGCTAATCACGCTTGGTTTCATAGCTGCTGCGTGCATACAAAGGTTGCGGATTAGATCTTTTGCGCCTTCGGCAGTTTTTTCGCTATCGCAAGCTGCTGCGATGATGACGCCCACACGGCTGTTTGAGTGCAAGTATCCTTGGACTACGCCGTTTGCGCCAGCTTTGATAGTTTCAAATCTACGAACAACCAAATTTTCGCCGATTGTTGCGATTTGAGTTTTTAGGTGATCTTCGAATTTCACGCCGTCGATTACGCTCTCATTTAGCGCTTCTACTGTTTCAATGCTATTTTTTTGGACATGAACCGTGATATTTTTAACCAAATCAATGAAATTTTGGTTTCTTGCGACGAAGTCAGTTTCTGAATTTACCTCGCTGATTGTTGCAGCATTGCCATTTACTTCGACACATACTAGACCTTCGCTAGCTAAGCGATCTGCTTTTTTCGCAGCTTTGCCAAGACCTTTTTCGCGCAACAAATCTACGGCTTTTTCCATGTCGCCGTTTGTTTCAACTAATGCTTTTTTGCAGTCCATCATACCTGCGCCAGTGCTTTCACGAAGCTCTTTTACCATTTGTGCTGAAATTTCCATTATTCTGCGTCCTCTGCTGTTTCGAAATCTTCTTCGCTCATCGCTTCTTCTACGATTTCATCTTTTTCTTCTTGGCTTACTTCTGCTTTTTCTTCGCTTACTTCGCCGTCTTGATCTCTTAAAGCTTTTCCTTCGTTGATAGCCTCAGCCATTTCTTGGCAGAAAAGTTGAACCGAGCGGATAGCGTCATCATTACCCGGAATTGGGAAATCTACAACATCTGGGTCGCAGTTTGTATCTAGTGGAGCTACAACAGGGATTTTTAGTCTATTTGCTTCTGCTACGGCGATTTTTTCTTTTACTACATCGATGACGAAAATCATATCAGGCAAGCTTTTCATATTGCGAATTCCGCCTAAATATTGCTCTAATTTCTCTTTTTTGCGGCGTAGCATTAGGGCTTCTTTTTTTGTTAGAAGGTTGATTGAGCCGTCTTCTTCCATAGCTTCGATGACTTCTAGTTTGCGGATTGATTGTTTGATAGTGCTGAAATTTGTTAGCATACCGCCTAACCAGCGATGATTTACAAATGGCATTCCGCATTTTTCAGCGTATTCACGCAAAGTCGCACCTGCTTGTTTTTTAGTGCCGACAAAAAGCACTGTTTTGCCCTCAGCTGCTGCGTCGCGAACCACATTGTAAGTGTAGCGGAAGTAGCGGATAGTTTTTTGCAAATCTATGATATAGATACCTTTTCTCTCGCCGAAAATGAATTTCTTCATTTTTGGGTTCCAGCGGCGTGTTTGGTGACCAAAATGAACGCCACATTCTAATAAATCTCTCATTGTAACCATGAGTTTTCTCCTTGTGGGACTAGCCCGAAATTTAGTTTATTCCTCCGCATTTTTTAGCAAATTTAGGGCTTTTTGGGCGTGAAATTTGCTTTCACAACTTGCCAAATTTGCAACTAAATAAGGATAAATGCGTGTGAAATGAAACTTGGATTATACTGAAAAATTTATAAAATTAAGCTAAATTTATGTTTGAATTTTAGATTATTTGTCATTGCGAGAATTTGCGTAGCAAATTCGAAGCAATCCAGCAACGCCGTAAGGCGTTTTTTAAATTGCAAAATTGCTCGTAATTCACTGGATTGCTTCGTCGCTTCGCTTCTCGCAATGACAATAGAAAAAAATTGCATATTTTTTGGTGAGCAAGGATACCTACCATACGATACTACATTACACTAAAAAATCATTATTCCTAAAATTATTGTAAATATTATAATAATAGCAAAAGCAATAAGCCTTATAAAACCTATAACAACCCACCCCTTTTCTGTTATAGGATTACTCCCACAAGCTATTTCATTTTCTGCCAAATTACGCCCCATATGGTCTGTGCTTCGTAATGCCATTATTGCTATAATTATTCCAATTACTAAAACTATTCCGCCAACTATCATAAAAAAAGTTTTCACAATATTTCCTTATTAAGATATTTGATAACCTTTATTTCTTAAATCTATATACCAATCCCGCAAATATTTTTCTGCTAATTGTTGTGCTTTAAAATAATCATAATTTTCGTAAAAATTTGACACAATATAAGTTGATTGAACTGATAACAAAAGCTCAATTTCTTTCTGCGGTAATCCGATATTATGAATTTTTTGTATCATTTTAGCTTGATATTCTAATATTAAATCCGCTATCTCCATATCGCTAAACCTAGAAGGTTTTTTCAAAAACCCCCTATATGCTTGTGCTATTTGCCTAGACATATAATCTATTTCTTTATCAACATAATAATTATCTCTTTGGCTTTGTGCCGAAATATCATCATTTGTAGAAATAAAAAAAGTAATCACAAGAGCTACTATAATTGAAATTCCGTATGTTGGTATCGCCAATAGCAAAGCTATAATCCAAAGCACTATCATAGCTATTCCTTATCTCAATATTCACAATAATTGTTAGCAAAAAACATAACATAAATTCTGTTATCACTGCCACGATAATACCCAAAATAGCCAGTGGTATTTCCATTAGTTTCATATCTACAATCGACAAGCTCTGCATACATACCATTTATTTCATACGACCAACTATTTATAACTAAAACAATACAAGAACTTATTAAAAAAAATATCTTTTTCATAAATACACCTTTTTATTTTTATCCCATAGGATATAGAATAAGAATTATAGCATTGCTAAATTTAAACCCAAATTAACCTATGGGATAAAAATGGAAAAAGAATTTAGCAATGCTAACGATGAAGAAATTTTAGAATTTTATAAAAAAGTATCACAAAATGTGCGAAATTTGCGAGAACAAAATGGGATTTCACAGCTTGATTTGGCACTTGAAATCGGCATAAAATCGGTTGCATTTTATTCAAATTGCGAAAACAATCGCTACGGCAAACACTTTAATTTAGAACATATTTATAAAATTTCAAAAGCTTTAAATGTAAAAATGAGCGATATTTTAAAAGACATTGATTAGAAAATTTTATTTAACCATCACAAACCCACAAAAACGCCCTGTTACGCCGTCTCGGCGATATGAGTAAAGATGATTTTCGCAGTGAGTGCAAAATTTGCTAAATTTGAATTTCTTTATGCCAAGCTCAGTAAATTCAGCTTTTAACGCCAAATTCATATCAAATTTATTTCCACGCTTAAAGGCATTAAATTCGCCAAGGTCCAAATCGCTTACTTCGTAGCACTCGCCCCTTATATTTGCTCCCACAATCACACTTAAATCGCAAATTTTCGTGTCGTAAATTTCACTCATTTTATGCGCTGTTTTGGTTACGATTTTTTGCATTACTCCATTTCGCCCAGCATGAGCCACGCCCACAGCACCGCATTTTTCATCAAAAAGTAGCACCGGCGAACAATCCGCCACCATTACGCAAAGTCCCACGCCACGCAAATTCGTAATCATTGCATCGCACTCAGGGAAAATTTTCACAAATTCGCTTTGCAAATTTTCACTTTTAAATTTGCCAAATTCAAAGAATTTATCAAATTTCGCCCCAAATTCAGCCATAAATTTTTCATCTACAACGCAAATTTTATCGCTATGGATTTGGTTCATAAAGATTAAATTTCGCAAAGGCAAACCCAGCAAATTTGCCAGTTTAAAACGATTTTTTAGCACATTTTCAAATTCATCGCCAACATGAAAAGCAAGGTTAAATTCACCAAATTTACCCAAATTTTCGCCGTTCAAATTTTTCGGCGCAGTATCCTTAAAAATTGCGTTAGCTAAACCAAATTTATCGGTAAAGCCGAATTTAAAGGCATTTAGTAAAGGCTTGAAATCAAATTCACCTGATCCCACGACAAACTCTCTTTTTTCTCACCCACAAAGCCCAAAATTCGCGCTGCGTATCTTGCGAGCAGATCGGTTTCGACATTTACCTTTCGCCCCGTTTTAAACTCGCCAAATAGCGTATCTTTCATAGTTTGCGGGATTATGGTTAGGCGAATTGCGTTAGGCAAGACTTCGTTTATGGTAAGGCTAACGCCGTCGATTGCGACCGAGCCTTTGTTTGCGACAAATGGCATTAAATTTTTTGGCAAATTTATAAAAAAATCATATCCGCTTTTTAGCTTTGTGATTTTTGTGATTTCGCCCACGCCGTCGATATGACCCTGAACCAAATGCCCGTCAATGCGATCCCCAAGTCGCATAGCAGGTTCAATATGCACTCTGCCCTTAAAATTTTGCGTTGCGATTAAACTAGCCGTTTCGCTCGAAATCTCCACGACAAAGCCGTCAGCTAAAATTTGCGTTACGCTCAAACACGCGCCGTTTATAGCGATACTATCGCCGATATGCTCAGGGCGAAATTTAGCGCGAATTCGAAGCGAATTTCCGCTAAAACTAACGACTTCGGCGATTTCTCTGATTAGTCCGTTAAACATTTTTTCTCCAAAATTTTTGCGAAATTTTACAAAAAACAGCTTAAATTCGCAAATTTATATCCTAAACCCAAGCGCAGAAACAAGCGCCATATCGCCACTTATGCTATCTCCGGTGGTGGTAAGAAAATCTCCCGTAATCGCCGAATTTACGCCGGAATTTAGCGCTTTTTCGATACTCTTACCAAGCTTTACGCGCCCACCTGCAAAACGCAGATAAACGCGTGGTAAAATAAATCGATACACGGCGATTGAGCGTAAAATTTCTTCTTCGCTAAGCGGCGCACTGTTTTGAAGCGGAGTGCCTGAAATCGGCATTAAAATGTTTATCGGCACGGAGCTTACGCCAAGTTCTCGCAACTCAAACGCCATATCTATGCGATCTTCCACGCTCTCGCCAAGCCCAAAAATCCCGCCGCTACACACATCAAGCCCGACAGCGTGGCAGTTTTTGATAGTTTGCACTCTATCATCATAGCTATGCGTGGTGCAAATTCGCGGATAAAACCTGCGTGAAGTCTCTAAATTATGATGATAGGTTTTCACGCCACTATCTTTAAGCTTTTGCAAGGCTTCTTTTGAAGCGATTCCAAACGAAGCGCAAAGGTGTAAATTCGTCTGCTCTCTTAGCGCACGATAAATTTGCTCGATTTTTGGCATATCTTTGTCGTTTTCGCTTATCCCACGACCACTGGCAACGAGCGAAAAGCGATGAACTTTTGCCTTTTCGTTTTGCTGTGCCATTTGCAAAACGGGCACAGGGTTCAAAAGCGAGTAGGTTTCGCAACCTGTTTTAAAATGCGCAGACTGAGCGCAATATTTGCAATCTTCCGAGCATTTGCCAGAACGCGCATTTATAATCGAGCAAAAATTAAACTCATCGCCACAGCAAATTTGCCTAATCTCATTTGCTGCACTCAAAAGTGCGTCCAAATCGCTAGTTTTGGCTAAATTTAACGCTTCATTTTTGTTTAAACACTCACCAGCGATAGCCTTGTTTTTCATCTCGTTTATAAAATTTAAATCGCTCATAAAAGCTCCAAATTTCGAAATTTCAAGGATTATAAATTTGATTAAATTAAAAAAGCCTGACGCAAGGGGGACGCGCCAGGCTAGAATTGATTAAAAAGGGGGATTATTTTTTGCTTTCGATGAAATCAGCCAATGCTGCGATTGACTCGTCATCTAGTGTTGCGACTTGGCCTTTCATTACGCCAGCCATGCCGTATTTGCCCTTACCGCCGTCACCGACAGTGCCTTCTTTGTAGCCTTTGACACTAGCGATAATATCGTCCTTTGCAAGTGTGTTTAGCGCTGGAACTTTACCGCCTAGGTAAGGTTTGTCAGCGTTTGCGCCGTGGCATGCTGCGCATTTTTTGAATAGCGCCTCTCCGTCAGCAGCAAAAGCACTTGAACTAATTGCCGCCAATGCAGCACATGCGATGAAAACTTTTTTCATTTTCGATCCTTTCAGTTAAATTGCGTGTGAAGTATAATCTAAATTTTGTAAATTAAAATTAAATTTTTATCAAAGAAAAATTAATCCGACAAAATTTATAGCGAAATTTCAGCGAATTTGCGAAATTTCGCCCCCGCTCATTTTATAAATTTTATCCGCCACACCGAAATATTTATCATCGTGGCTTATCGCAAATATCGTGTATCCGCGCTCTTTGAGCCTTGGGATTATGCACTCGTAAAAGTGCGCGCGAAAGTGCGGGTCTTGATCTGCTGCCCACTCATCAAGCATGATAAATTTGCGCCCCTCGCTTAGCGCAGCCGCGAGTGCTAGGCGTTTGCGCTGACCTGCGGAGAGATTTGTGGTGCTAAATTTGCCCCCTTCGATACTGACCTTTTGCGAAATTTCCATGATTTCGAGCCACTCGCGCGCAGTATTTTCATCGCCCACGATATAATCAAACAGATAAAAATCGCTAAAAACCGCACTTATGTTGTTGCTATACGCGCGAAGCTCATCTGCACTAATAGCGCGCTCATCGGCGCGTATTTCGCCAGCTTGCGCGCCGTAAAGTCCTGATAAAATCATAAAAAGCGTCGATTTGCCGCTGCCGTTTTCGCCGACTAAAAACACGACCTCGCCCGAATTTATGGCTAAATTTAGGTTTTTCACGCCAAATTTGCCGTTTTTATAGGTAAAGCTTACATTTTTTAATTCGAGTTTTTCCCACGCAGGCAAATTTTGGATTTCAAATCCCGCCACATGCGGATCTAGCCCTAATTCCTCGATTTTTTGGTAAGCGATTTTGGCGCGCAAAATGCTTGGGAAAGAGAAAACGAGCATCATTAGTGGCGCGCGCAAAAATAGTATCGTAAGCGCGATTGTTACGGCGTTTGCGAGGGCCTGCGCGCCACCATTTAGCCCCCAAAACAGCACCACACCCACAGCGCCTAGCATCATCACGCTCATAAAATTCCCCGCAAATGCCTGATAAACCTGCGCTTTTAGCGAGGTTTGGCGCAGATTGTTTGCGTTTGGGATAAACTCGTTTTCGTAAAGATAGCGCGCTTTTTTTATGTTTAGCGAAAGCTCCTTGTGCCCCTCAATCGCCTTAGAATAGTTCTTGTAAAGCTCGTCCTCGTTTTTGCGGTAAGCGTCGAAATTTTGCATTACTTTGCGCATGATTAACTGGTTTAAAATCATCAGCGCGCCGATCCAGACGAACAAAAACAAAAACATTTTCGGCGAAATGTAAATCGTGTAAATTCCAGCGAACACGACCGTCATACCGCCCTGGATTAGCTCGCTAATGCGCATAAATCCGTCAGTCAGGCGCGAAATATCAGAGCTTAGCGACGCCAGCAAATTCGCCTTTGACGCGGCCTCAATGCGCTCAAATTTCGTATCGATTATCTGTTTGATGACCTTTGAGCGCAGGTTGAAGACGAAGTTATTCTCAATCACGCAAAGCACGGCGCGTGAAGCGACTGATAGAGCCAAAAACAGCACCAAAAGCCCAAAAAACATAAAAATCAGCGAGGTCGTTTTCTCGCCCTCGCCTAGCAAATATTTGTTGATAAACGCCAAAATCGCGATTCCAGCGCCACTATAAACGGCATTAAAGATAATCATTAGCAAAATTTGCTTGCCAAAACCTTTGTAGTGTTTCAAAATTTTGTCCTTAAATTTGTTTAATCGCGGAATTTAAGCACAAAAAATTTTATAAATTTTAAATTTGGTAAATTTGAAATTTTAAAATTTCGCATTTCGCTAGCGCAACCCCCAAACACTGCCCCGAAATTTACTCGCAATGACAATGACAGGCAAATTTGTTAAATCTGTCATTGCGAGCTTTCGCAGAAAGTGAAGCAATCTACGACTTTAAAATTCCTTACGCTAAATTTGCTGTCATTGCGAGAAAACGAAGTTTTCGAAGCAATCCAGAAAAATTTAAATTCAAAATTCAATCTAAAATTTAGCATTGAACGATTTTTTTAAATTTTAGGCGAAATTTTGCTTTTCTTGTAAGGGGGAGGGCGCGCTTTTTAGGAGACGCTACCCTCCCCCTTACCAACCCCCACCCCTGTAAAACCTTAGAAGTGGCTAAATTTAAAGCTTCGCTTTAAATTTAGCTGATTTAATTTTTCGGAAATGCTTCGCATTTCCTTTATTTTTTCCCGCGCATTTTGATATAAATGTGCAAAATATCAATCGCGGCAGGTGTTACACCTGAAATCTCGCTTGCAGCAAACAGCGTCGGCGGGGCGAATTTTTCTAGCTTTTCGACCACTTCATTGCTAAGCCCGCTAACCGCGCGAAAATCGAAGTCCTCAGGGATTTTCACACTTAGCATATCCTTCATTTTATCGATACTGGCGCGCTGTTCGGCGATGTAGTGTTTGTATTTGCACTCGACTAAAATTTGCTCCAAACTCTCATCGCAAAATCCCGCAAAAATCGAATCAAGCGACTTTAATTTCTCTTTTGTAAAGCTCTTTCTGGCTACGATTTTTTGCAAGCTTACATTTTGGCTTATCGCCTCTTCGCCAAGTTCTGCTAAAAACGCCAAATTTGCCTTGTTTGGCGTGAGTTCTTTGGCCTCTAAAAACTCCACGCCAGCCCTCGTTTCGCCCTCAATCTTGCAAATTTTGCTATAAATTTCATCATCAATCAGCCCTATTTCGTGGCCATATTTGCCAAGGCGCAAAATCGCGTTATCCTCGCGCAAAAGTAGCCTAAACTCGGCGCGCGAAGTGAACATTCTATATGGCTCTTTCGTGCCTTTGGTGACCAAGTCATCAATTAGCACGCCGATGTAGGCCTCATCACGGCGCAAGATTAGCGGCTCTTTGGCGCGTACGGCAAGGCCTGCGTTAATGCCTGCCATAAGCCCCTGCGCCCCAGCCTCCTCGTAGCCTGTGGTGCCATTAATCTGCCCGCCAAGATACAGCCCCGAGACCTTTTTGCACTCCAAAGAGTGTTTGAGCTCAGTTGGATCGACATAGTCGTATTCGATAGCGTATCCTGGGCGCACGATTTTGGCGTTTTCAAAGCCCTTAATCGAGCGGATAAAGCCCACTTGCACATCGTAAGGCAGCGAAGTCGAAAGTCCATTGACATAATACTCGCTAGCCTGCGCAGTCTGGGGCTCGACGAAGACATGGTGGCGTTCGCGATCTGGGAATTCGTAAATTTTGGTTTCTATGCTAGGGCAATACCTTGGTCCCGTGCTTGAAATTTGCCCAGTAAACATCGGCGCGCGGGCGAAATTTGAGCTGATTATCTCGTGAGTTTTTTCGTTTGTGTAGGCAATGTAGCATGGAAGCTGATTTGGCGCGAAATTTTCGGTGCGGAAGCTAAATGGCTTTGGATTTTCGTCGCCGTCTTGACGCTCTAAGACGCTAAAATCGATTGTTTTTGCGTCAATTCTAGGGCAGGTGCCGGTTTTGAGCCTGCCCATTTTTAGCCCGAAAGATTTGAGCGAATTTGAGAGATTTTTCGATGGTAATTCGCCCACGCGCCCCGCTTCTATGGTGCTTTCGCCCACATGCACAAGGCCGTTTAAAAATGTGCCTGTGGTGATGACGACCTTTTTGGCGGTGTATTCGTTGCCAAGGTGGGTTTTCACGCCTCGCACGATGATTTCATCACCACGATTTTCGCTTAAAATTTCGGTTGCGATCTCTTGCGTGAGCTCCAAATTTGGCGTGTTTAAAAGCAAATTTCGCATATAAATGCGGTATTTATCCATATCGATTTGCGCGCGCGAACCACGCACAGCCGGGCCTTTGCTCTCGTTTAGTATGCGAAATTGGATCCCGCACTCATCGGTGGTGCGCCCCATTTGACCCCCAAGAGCGTCGAGTTCTTTGACCAAATGCCCCTTAGCTAGGCCTCCGATTGCAGGATTACAGCTTGCGGCGCCTAATTGCTCAACCAAAATCGTAATCAAAAGTGTGCGCACGCCCATTTTCGCGCTTGCTAGCGCAGCCTCGATTCCAGCGTGTCCTCCGCCTATAACTATCACATCATAATTCATATTTTTCCTTTAAAATTTTGCGTGCGATAGTATCAAAAACTCTATGAAATTTTGGTAAAATTGAGCTTTTAAAATTTAAAAAGGATTGAAAATGAGCGAGAAAATTTTTAATAAAATCGTTGAAATTTTAGAGGCTAACGGAGCAAAATTTCGCGTCGTAACTCACGATAGCGTAGGCACTAGCGCAGAGGTTGCCAAAGCAAGAGGCACTGAGCTTGGACAGGGCGCAAAGGCGCTAATTTGCACCTTAAAAGGTGGCGGAGAAAAAATCTATGCCCTAGCCGTGCTTCCAGCCGATATGCAAGCAGACCTTAGCGCGCTAGCAAGGGTGTTTGAGCGAAACCGCGCTTCGCTAGTATCGCCAGCAGAGGGCTTGGAGCTAAGTGATTGCGTTTTTGGCTCTGTGCCGCCGTTTAGCTTCCATGAAAAGCTAGTTTTGGTCTGCGACCCTGCGCTTTTTGAGCGATATGACGAAATCGCATTTAACGCAGGCTTGCTCGATCACTCGGTGATTTTAGACGCGAAAGATTACCAAAAAATCGCAAATCCAAAGCTGGTAAAATTCGCTAAAATTTAGCCAAATAAAAATTTGCCTTTTTTAAATTTAAACGGACAAATTTTGACACTATTTTTAAAATTATTCCCTAAATTTGGGCTTAAATTTAAATAAATCAAATTTAGCCAAATTTCAGAAAATTCCCAAAACAGCGCACTTTTTTTAATTAAAATTTCGACAATCCAAATTTTTTAAAATCCAAACGGACAATTTCTGACATTTTTATTCAGTAAAATTTTGCCAAGAAAATTAGAAAAATAAATTTCTTTTTAAGGAGTGCAAAATGGCATCAGGTGTAGTAGATAGTAGAGTTTTTAGAGTTATGTTCGTCAGCGAAGAGATGAGAAAGATTTTCAGCGACGAAAACAAAGCGCAAAAATGGCTAGATACCGAAGCTGCTCTTGCAAGAGCGCAAGCAAAACTAGGCATTATCGAGCCAAGACGCGCCGAGCAAATCACAAAATTTGCCAAAGCCGAGCTTTTGGATTTAGACGCGATAGGTGAAAACTACAAAAGCTCTATCACAATCGTTCCTTTGCTAAAAGAATTTAAAAAGGTCTTCGACGACGATAGTGGCGAATTTGTGCATTGGGGTGCAACAAGCCAAGATATTATGGATAATGGTATGGTTTTGCAAATCAAAGAAGCCTTACCGCTTATCAAAAAACTTTTAGAAAAAACCTACAAAGAGGCATTGAGAATTTCAGCCGAGCACAAAAACACAGTTATGGCTGGTAGAACGCATGTAATACACGCTTTGCCTATTACATTTGGTTTTAAAACTGCAATGTGGGCACAAGAGATTCGCAGAAGCCTTGATAGATTAAAAGAAATTACTCCAAGAGTTTTAGTTGGTCAATTAAGCGGAGCGGTTGGCACTATGGCGAGCCAAGAGGGCAAAGGCTTAGAAATGCAAAAACTTATGATGGAGGATTTGGGCTTAAATATCCCTGTGATTTCATGGCACCCAAGCAGAGATCACATGGCTGAGTATGTATCTACGCTAGCGATAATCGCAGGGACAATCGGACGCATCGCAAGAGAAATTTTAAGTCTTCAAAGAACTGAAATTTGCGAGGTTGAAGAGCCGTTTTTCATGGGAAAAGTAGGAAGCTCTACTATGCCACATAAACGAAATCCGCAAGTTTGCGAAGGCGTAATCGCTCTAACTAAAATTGTCCGCGCACAAGCACCTTTAATGGTAGAGGCTATGGAGTGCGAAAACGAGCGCGACTGGGGTTGCGAGGCGGTCGAGTGGGACGCAATTCCAAAAAGCTCTATTTTAATCGCAGGTGCGCTTGAAAAAATCAACGATATTTTAGAAAATTTACTTGTTTATCCACAAAATATGAAAAGAAATCTTAATGCACTAAAAGGCGCAATGCTAAGCGAAGCCGTAATGCTACACCTAGGCGAAAAGCTTGGTCGCCTAAGCGCGCACGAAATCGTTTATGAAGTTTGTATGAAAGCCTTCACAGACGGCAAACCAGTAATCGACGATCTTTTAGAGCGCGAAGAGGTTAGTAAATATTTCACAAGAGCAGATTTAGAAGAAATCATGCAACCTGAAAAATATGTCGGATTGAGTGCTACTTTTGTAGATAGAGTTATCGAAGATAGTAAAAAATACTTCGGATAAATTTAAAAAGGATAAGCTATGAATAAGCTTACAAAAGGAATTCTAGTCATTGTTATCGGGGTACTTATATGGTTTTGTCCGCACCCTGAGGCTGTGAGTGATCAAGCATGGCATCTTTTTGCCATAGTTTTTGCGACGATTTTAGGTCTTATCTTGCAACCACTTCCAATCGGAGCGGTTGCCTTTATCGGTGTTACGATTACGATTTTAACCAAAACAATGAAACCAGCAGAAGCATTAGCTGGTTTTGGGAATTCGACTATTTGGTTAATCGTAAGCGCGTATATGATAGCGCGCGGATTTATTAAAACAGGGCTTGGTAGGCGCATTGCTTATAAAATCATCTCGCTTTTGGGAGATAGCACCTTAAAGCTAGGTTACTCCATCGTCATAAGTGATGCGGTTATCAGCCCTGCTATGCCAAGTAGCGGTGCTAGGGCTGGTGGAATTTTATTTCCTATCGTAAATTCGTTAGCTAAGGCGTTAGGTTCTGAGCCTGATGAGGGAAGCAGAAAAAAGGCAGGAGCATATTTTATGCAAACGCTTTGGCAAGGAAACACCATTACAAATGGTATGTTTCTAACCTCTATGGCAGGAAACCCGCTGATTGCAAGCTTAGCGTTAAGCTCATTTGGTGTGGAAATTAGCTGGACATTGTGGGCGCTTGGTGCGATTGTTCCTGCGATTTGTTCGCTTATAATAATCCCCTTTGTGCTTTATAAAATTTATCCGCCTGAGATAAAGGCGTTTCCACAAGGCAAAGAAATCGCAAAAGCTGAACTTGCAAAAATCGGACCTATGCAAAAAAGTGAAAAATGTATGCTAGGCGTTTTTATCGGCTCATTGCTTTTATGGGCAACCGGAAGCTTAACAGGCATAAATGCGACCAATGTCGGTATGATAGCGGTTTGTGTTATGGTTGCTCTAAAAATTTTAGAGTGGAACGATGTCATCGGCGAAAAAGGCGCATGGGATACGCTAATGTGGATGGGTGCGCTAATCGCACTTGCAGGCGGTTTAAATAAACTTGGCTTTATCAAGTGGTTTTCGGATACCGTCGCAGGCGGTATGGGCGATATAAACTGGATTTTGATAATGGGAATTTTGCTTTTAATCTATGTTTATTCGCACTATTTATTTGCTAGTTTAACTGCTCACATTACTGCGATGTATGCGGCTTTTGGTGCAGTTGCTATCGCAGCGGGAGCTCCTGCTGTTTTCGTAGCGCTTGTGTTTGCTTATGCAAGCAATCTCATGATGCCAATCACCCACTACGGCGGTGCTCCTGGACCGATAATCTTTGGTGCAGGTTACAACACCCAAAACGAGTGGTGGAGGCTAGGCTTTATCACAACGCTGATAAATCTGTTTATTTGGACGGTAATAGGCGGAATTTGGTGGAAAGTTCTAGGTTTATGGTAAAATAAAAGAGCGGATTTTTCCGCTCTTTTTAATTTTTAAATTTGGATTTTCATGGCAAATAAAAAAGTTTTTGAAATTTTGGAATTGCTTAAAGATTTCGTTAGCGGAAAAGAGATAATCATCGAGGATTATGCCATACAAACAGGCATTTCAACCCGCACAGCCAGAAGATATGTAAAAGATCTGCGAGAGATTTTTGGCGAAGAATTTATCGCAAAACTCGCCAAAGGAAGCTATATCTGCAAAAATACAGAATTTTTCAAAACCTTTATCAGCCCCAACAAATACCAAAACGAAAGCGAAAAACTCATCGATTTGCTCCATATCATAAATCCCGGATTTAGTAAATTTTTGCCTTCTGCGCACAAAAAAGTCGATGAAAAACTCGAAAAAGAGCTAAGCGAAATTTTTTTAATAAAAGGCTCACCACACGAAAAAACTCCGAATTTAGATATTTTTGCCAAACTTCAACAAGCGATTAAATTTAAAAAATATACAAATTTAAAATATGACAATGAAAATTTAAAAAATGTAAAAATTTTAAAGCTTATTTATTCAAAGGGAAATTGGTCTGTCGCAACGCTTAGAGAGTGCGATAAAAACAGCGGTTTCGAGGTTTTAAGAGTAAATTTTATAGATGAGATTAGGTTGCTTAAAAACACTTTTTATACCGACAAATACACAGAAAATTTTATACAAAATTTAGAAACATTTTTTGACGGATACAGAGCCGAGCCCTTTGTGGTGCGAGTGGCTATCTCGCCAAAAGTGGTTAAATTTTTCGAGAAAAAGACATTTTTTGCTTCACAAAAAATCACCGATGAAATTTTAGAAAATTCATGGCGAGTGGTCGAATTTACCATAAGTAGCGATGATATGCTAATGCCACTAGCAAGGCGTTGGTTTCCTGATTTTGTAATACTTTCGCCGAAATCAACAAGGGATAAATTTGATAAATTAATTATGGATTATCTAAAATTTGGGAAAAATTTAGATAGGCTAAATTTGCAAATTTAGCCTAAATTTCACTCGCTCTTCATTTGCGTTTGCGCCCAGAGATAGAGCGATTCAAGTGCTGGGATTAGCATTTTACCGCGACTTGCGAGAGTGTATTCGACCGTAGAGGTATGGTAGGATACTATTTAGCTACAAAAACGCTCAAATTTTAATACAAAGCTTCGATTTGGCAGATTTCACTCGCGCAGTGGAACAAATTTAAAAAATGGATAGAATTTAAAATTTTAAAATTTAAAAAAGGGGCAAAATTTGCCCCTTATGGATTATTCTTCGCTAACTTTTTTGAGTTTGAAAAATAGTAGCAAGATAACGATAGTGCCGATGATACCAGCCGCTGTCGCGATAGTCATAGGCATGTTAAAGCCGATTTTCGCATTTACAAGGTAAGCGATTACGACATTTGACATAAAGATTGCTGGGATCAAAGTAACCCAGAAGAATTTACCTCTGCGGTATAGGTAGGCTGACGCTGCCCATAGCATGATAGTCGCAGTTGTTTGGTTCGCCCAACCAAAATATCTCCAAATGATACCAAAGTCGATTTGAGATAGACCGATACCGATAGCAAATAGCGGAACGGCAATGAAAAGTCGTTTTACGATATCTCTTTGTGGCATTTTGAAAAAATCAGCGATAATCAAACGAGCCGCACGGAACGCAGTATCACCAGATGTGATAGGCAAAATCACGACACCAAGAACCGCAATGATACCACCAACAGGTCCAAGAAGTGTTTTTGAGATCTCATGGACTACTTGTGCTGGGTTACCAGCTGCTGCAAGAGCCTCTCTGGTCTCATAGAAGCTTAGACCAAGTGTGCACCAAATAAGACCAATAATACCCTCGCCAATCATTGCGCCGTAGAAAACCATTCTACCTGATTTTTCGTTTTGGATACATCTAGCCATAAGCGGTGATTGTGTAGCGTGGAAGCCTGAAAGCGCACCACAACTAATAGTAACGAAAAGCAATGGCCATAGTGGAAGGTCTTTTGGATCCATATTTACGAAGAAATTTAGACCCTCTGGATAGAAGCTTCTGCCACTAACGATAAATCCGACAGTAAGACCAACTGACATGAAAATCAGCAAAGCACCGAATATCGGATAAAATCTACCGATAATTTTATCGATTGAAAATAGTGTCGCGATAAAGTAGTAAGCAAAAATGATGATTACCCAAATACCAGCTTCCATACCTGTAATGCCTTTAAGAAGGCCAGCAGGACCAGTTGTAAAAACAACACCAACGAGCACGAGCAATACAAGAGCGAAAATGTTCATGAAGTGTTTCGCCCAGTTTCCTAACTGCACACCTACGACAGTAGGGATAGAAGCACCGTTTGCGCGCACGCTTAACATACCAGAAAAGTAGTCATGCACAGCACCTGCTACAATCGTTCCGATGACGATCCATAGCATAGCCACAGGACCATAAAGCGCACCCATAATCGGACCAAATACAGGTCCAAGACCGGCGATGTTTAGGATTTGGATCAGATAGATTTTCCAATCTGACATTTTAACATAATCCACGCCATCGGCCATGTCATGCACAGGAGTTTTGCGCTCAGCACTGGCACCAAAAACACTTTCTACGAATTTTCCGTATGTAAAAAACGCTCCAATCAGAAGCGCTACACAAAAGAAAAACCAAAGCATTTTGCCTCCTCGAAAAAGAATTCAAAACAAAAAAAATTGTTTGTAAAATTGTATATAATGTTACATAAATTTAATTTGAATTTATCTAGCATTTACAAATAATATTGCTTAAAATTTGGAAAAAATGTTATTTTTGCGTGATTTTTGTTTAATTTCGTTAATGGGTGAATTTGAAATAGTAAATTTGGATAAAACTTATGGTGCGACCAGCGAGATTTGAACTCGCACACGCGAAGCGCACTACCCCCTCAAGATAGCGTGTCTACCAATTCCACCATGGTCGCATGAAAAAGCCCGCGAAGGTGCGGGCGAGTGATTACGCAGCTGCTTTTGTAAGAGCGTCTGTAACAAAAGGATTAGCGAAAAGCAAGATAAATGCGATAACAAGCGCATAGATAACTTGTGCTTCGATCATCGCTAGCGAAATATACATTGTAGTTGATAGTTTGCTAGCTACGCTTGGGTTGCGAGCGATACCAAGGATTGTTGCATTAGCTGCATTACCCATACCAACAGCGCCACCAAGAGCGGCAAAACCAAGAACGATACCAACAGCGATTGCTGAGTATGATACGATTTGAGTATAAGCGCTAAGCTCCTCACCTGCGAATGCTGCGCCACAAAGCGCGAAAAGTAAAACCAAAACTTTTTTCATAAAAGTCTCCAAAATAAAATTTCAAAACGCCTTTCGGATCTGTCCCCTACTAAGAACATTTTGAGTGCGGTATTCTAGTGAAATTTTGCTTTTAATTAGTTTAAAAAAGTGGCAAAATTCGCCCAAATTTCGCCACTTTATGAATTTTATTTTTTCGAAGCTAAATATGTATTTAGTGCGCCGACATAAGCCTTGGCTGAGGCTAGCATTGTATCGACATCGAGCCCATGCCCCATAATCGCGCCAGTGCCCTCAAATTCGACCTTAACGGTTACTTTGGCTAGCGCATCTTTGCCTTTGGATACGGCCTTGACTTGATAATCTTTAAGCTCGCCACTAACCTTGCTTATGCGATCAATCGCTTTAAAAATCGCATCGACCCCACCATTTCCAAGCGCGCTATCGCTTAGCAAAATTTCATCGTGATTTAGCGTGACAGCCGCGCTTGCATGGCCTTTGTTGCAACCATTTGAGCTAAGAAGCGCGATCTCGTAAGCTTTGGTTTTCGCACCCATAAATTCGTCATTTACAAGCTCTCTTAAATCCTCGTCATAGACATCTTTTTTGCTATCGGCTAAAATTTTAAATTTCTCAAATGCTACTTGCAATTGCTCGTCATCTAACTCGTAGCCAAGGGAGATTAATTTGTCCTTGAAAGCGTGGCGTCCGCTGTGTTTGCCAAGCACGAGAGAGTTTTTATCCAGCCCGATATCATCAGCCTTCATAATCTCGTAAGTTTCGCGGTGTTTTAAAACGCCGTCTTGATGGATTCCACTTTCGTGTGCGAAGGCGTTTTTGCCCACGATTGCCTTATTTGGCTGCGGTTCGATACCTGTGATACTTGCGACCAAACGACTTGATGGATAAATTTCTTTGAAATTTATATCTGTATAAAGTGGCGAGAAATGGTCATTTCTGGTTTTTACGACCATTGCAATCTCTTCGAGCGCAGTATTTCCAGCTCTCTCGCCAAGGCCATTTATAGTGCATTCGACTTGGCGCGCGCCAGCTTCAATGCACGCTAGTGTGTTTGCTGTGGCAAGTCCTAAATCGTTGTGATTGTGAGCCGATACTATCGCTCTACCATCTATAAATTCGACCATTTGTTTAAAAATAGCGTAAATTTCATTTGGCAGGCGATATCCCACGGTGTCTGGTAAATTTATCGTAGTTGCGCCCACGCCAATAACCGCCTCACAAATTTCCTTCATAAAGCCCACATCGCTTCTGCACGCATCCTCACAGCTAAACTCCACATCATCTGTGAAAGTCTTCGCGTATTGCACAGCTGCAACTGCGCGTTTGATGACCTCATCAGGCTTCATTTTTAGCTTAAATTCCATGTGAATCGGGCTAGTGGCGATGAAGGTGTGTATGCGCTGAAATTTCGCTGGCGCGATAGCCTGCGCTGCGGCCTTGATATCGTTTTCGAGCGCGCGAGATAGCGAACAAACCCTAATCTTGCTAGTAGCCTTTGCGATTTGATTAATCGCGTCGAAATCCCCAGGACTAGCCGCCGCAAACCCAGCCTCGATAACATCGACGCCGAGTTTTTCTAATTGGAGTGCAAGGCGGATTTTTTCTTCTGTATTCATCGAAGCGCCCGGGCTTTGCTCGCCGTCGCGCAATGTCGTATCAAAAATAATAATTTTATTTTTATCCATAACCTACCCTTTCATTTGATAAAATTTGGCGATTATAGCAATTTTAGGCTTAAATTTAGTTGGAATTGATAAATTTTATTATTTAGTTCTCTTTGTTTTGTTTGTTAAATTTAACCTCGATAAGCGTTAGCCCCGCGCGCACGAGCCCATATCCTATGTATAGCAAAATGATAAAAGCAGGGAATTCAAGCTTGAAAAGATACAGACACGAAAAAAACACCACAATGAGTAAAACCAAAATTTTAATCGCATTTGGCCGTTTTAAATTTATCTTTTTAAAGCTTGGGAAGCGGATATTACTAACCATTAAAAACGATAAAAGCGCCATGCCGATGATAAATACGCCACCCCACACAGATGAAACCTCGTATTTAAGATAAATCCCAATCCACACAGCAATCGTAATAGCCGCAGTTGGGATCGGCAGACCGATGAAAACATTTGGCTCGTAGGTGCCCACAGTGACATTAAATCTCGCTAGCCTCACAGCGCCGAAAATCACATACAGCGCGCTAATTAGCGTACCAACCTGCCCATAATCCTTGCCGATTACGAAATAAAACAGCACCGCTGGCGCCACGCCAAACGCCACTATATCGGCTAGGCTGTCGAATTCTACGCCAAATTTGCTTGTCGTGTGTGTGAGCCTTGCCACGCGCCCGTCAAGTCCGTCAAAAATCAAAGAAAGAATAATATATGCTATCGCGCTAGCATAATGGCCGTTTATCGAGGCAAAAATGCTTAGCATTGCCAAAAATATACTAGCCGCGGTGAAAAGATTTGGCAAAATATATACTAATTTTCCTCTTTCTTCTTCCATTTTACGCCTCTTCTTCTGAATTTTCTTTGGCTAAATTTCGCACCAAACGCGTCGGCAAGTTGTTTTCTTTTTCAAATTTATCGATAATATCCACGATAACCTCGCCAGCGACGGTCTCTTTTTCATACAGAGTTTTTACCATTTCCTCGATTGCAGGCGCATAAACTCGCAAGGTCTCTTTCACAGCTTTGTAGCGCTCATCGAGCTTCGTGCGGACATAGTTGTCGATTTTTACCGCTGTTTCCTCGCTGTAATCCTTAATGCTCTGACCGCCGTTTAAAAACGAATATTGCTGTTTTTCAAGCACGATTAAGCCTAGCTCGTCTGTCATACCGACCTTGGCCGCCATAAATTTTAGCCAATCAGTCGCGCGCTGTAAATCGTTGCTAGCCCCGTCTGTAATCTCGCCTAAAAAGACCTCCTCAGCAGCTCGCCCAGAGAGTAAAACATCAATTTCAGCGAAAATTTCATATCTTTGGTGCAAAAATCTATTTTCAAACGGCGAATTTAGCGTATATCCAGCTGCGCCAAGCCCACGCGGAACAATCGTAACCTTGCTAACTGGCATTGCGCCTTTGGTAAGCTCGGCGATGAGTGCATGACCGCTCTCGTGGTAGGCGACGATTTTTTTCTCCACAGGATTTACGCGGCGCGATTTTTTTTCTAATCCTATCGCCACGCGCTCGATTGCTTCGAGCAGGTCTTTTTGCTCAACCTCTTTTTTCGCCTCTCGACCTGCCAAAAGCGCGGCTTCGTTTATGATATTTGCCAAATCCGCTCCCGCAAAGCCCACGGTAAGGCGCGCAATATCTTCGATATCGATATCACGGGCAAATTTGACATCTCTCATATGCACCTTTAAAATCGCGATTCTGCCGTCATAATCAGGTCTATCGACCAAAACCTGCCTATCAAATCTACCCGGGCGCAAAAGCGCAGCATCAAGCGTCTCTGGGCGGTTTGTCGCTGCTAGGACGATGACTGGGCTAGACTCTGTGCCAAAGCCGTCCATTTCTGCCAAAAGTTGATTTAGTGTCTGCTCTCTCTCGTCGTTTCCGCCGCCGATTCCACCTGAATTTCTACTTTTTCCAATCGCGTCAATCTCATCGATAAAAACAATTGCGGGTGCTTGTTTTTTGGCTGTTTCAAACAAATCTCTAACCCTACTTGCGCCCACGCCTACAAACATCTCTATAAAGCTAGAAGCCGAAATCGAAAAAAACGGCACATCTGCTTCTCCTGCGACAGCCTTTGCAAGCAGTGTCTTACCCGTGCCAGGAGGACCTACAAGCAAGACGCCTTTTGGGATTTTCGCTCCCAAGCTTATGTATCGCTCAGGGTTTTTGAGGAAATCGACTATCTCTTTGACCTCTTCTTTGGCCTCTTCGACACCAGCGACATCGCTAAATTTGACATTTGGCTTCTCTGCGCTCATTAAATTTTTCGAACTGCCGATTCCTAGCATACCGCTACCCATATTTTTTTGCATGCGATTGGCCAAAAACATCCAAATTCCAAAGAAAATCACAAGCGGTAAAACCCAGCTAAAAAGCAAATCTGTGAGTAAATTTGTTTCGTTATATGCGCCATAAGGGATATTTCTGCTCTCTAAAATACTCACAAGCTCATTATCATCGACCCTTTGAGCCACATACATTGTATCGCCACTTTGGGCTTTTATCGTGGTTTTGCCGATAGAAACCATTGAAATTTGAGCTGTTTTAAGCTGTGATTTTAGCTCTGAGTAGCTGACATTTCTAGTCTGTCCTACGCCTAAATTTCCAAGGGTCGCACCCTCGCCAAAACCGCCACCATTTGGGCTAATTGCCCTAAAAATTACAATTAAAATCAGCGCAAAAACCACAAACATACCAATAGGATTTTTGTTGAAAAAATTTCCTCCGCCGTTTTGTTGATTTTTGTTATTTTGATTATTCATTTTCACCTTTCTCATAAACAAAGCTACACCACTCGTTTTTTTGCTCCATTTTCACGAAGCGCAAATCCGAAAATGCAGATTTTATTCTATCTTTGTAATTTTCTAAAATTCCAGAAAGCACGAGGTGCGCGCCAGGATTTAGCGCGTTTTTTAGATCGCTGGCTAGTATCAAAATCACATCAGCGATTATGTTTGCTACGACTAAATCATATTTTTCGCCCACTCCTGCGATACTTCCTGTCCAAATTTTATCCAAGCTCACGCCGTTTTTTTGCGCATTTTGCACGCTAGCATCAGTGGCTTGCTCGTCAGTATCGCACGCGCTGACATTTGCGCCAAGCTTTTTCATTGCGATACTTAAAATTCCGCTTCCACAGCCCACATCAAGGGCTTTTGCGCCCTCTTTGGTAATCTCACTTAAAATTTGCAAACACATATTTGTGCTCTCGTGGTGCCCTGAGCCAAAGGCAAGCGCTGGATCGATTAAAATATCGATTAGCCCCGCCCTGCTCTCACACCAGCTAGGGCGGACATAAAATTTACCCACCTCAATCGGCTCGACGCCCTTTTTATACTCGTTTATCCAATCTTGATTTTTCTTTTGCGAAATTTCGATTTCTAGCGAAATTTGCGCCCCTGTGGATTTTTGCAAGGCTTCTTTAAATTCGATTAGCGCGAATTTCACCATTTCTAAGCTATCCTCATCGCGCACGATAAACTCGCCCTCGCGCTCTTCAATGCACGAAATCCCAAGCTCAAAGACAAAATCTTTAAAAAATTCCAAGCCGTTTTGGCTCTTTACACTCATTTCATTATAAAATTCTTTCATCTCAAAACCTTAAAAGCCATTACGATATCACAAAATTTTAAACGCTTTTTCTAAATCTATACTGCCCTCGTAATATGCCTTGCCGACAATCACGCCCGCGATTTTGCCGCTGTTTTTGCACGCCAAAATATCGCTAATGTCCTTCACGCCGCCACTTGCGATTGTATCAATCCCGCTAGCTTCGGCGATTGCTTCGCTAAATCCGACATTTACGCCACATAGCATGCCGTCCTTGCCGATATCAGTGCAGATTATCGCGCCAACTCCTGCTCCTGCGTAAAGCTTAGCCAAATCAGTCGCTTTAATGCTACTCACATCTGCCCAGCCCTCGGTTGCGACCATGCCACCAAGCGCGTCGATTCCTACGACGATATTGTATTTTGGCGACATTTCTTTAACAAAATTTGGATTTTTTAGCGCAACTGAGCCTAAAATAAATCTATAAACGCCCAAATTTTGGTAGTCTTTTATGCGTTTTTCATCGCGGATTCCACCGCCCACTTCGACCTTTAAATTTGTCGAATTTACGATTTTCTCAATCGTTTTGAAATTTATCGGCTCTCCCGCAAACGCTCCGTCTAAATCTACCAAATGCAGGTATTTCGCCCCCATGTCTTCGAATTTTTTAGCTAATTCCCAAGGGGTCTTTGAATAAATTTTCGCACTTCCCATTTCGCCCTTGCTAAGGCGCACAGCAAGGCCCTCTTTTAAATCAATCGCAGGTAAAATTTCCATTATAACTCCGTGAAATTTTTAATTATTTTTATGCCATTTTCGTGGCTTTTTTCTGGGTGCGGCTGAAAGCCAAAGACATTTTCCTTGCAAACTGCGCTAGGAAATTCATACCCATACGCCGTCTTTGCTAGGATAAACTCTTCGTTGCAAAGCGCGTGATAAGAATGCACGAAATACGCATAAACCGAACTTTCAAGCCCCGAATTTATGGGCGCCTCGCGCGTGAATTTTAGTGTATTCCAGCCCATGTGCGGGATTTTTAAACTCTCGCTAAATTTGCTCTCATCAAATTTCACCACTTCACCACTAATTATCCCAAGCCCCTCGCTTGAACCAAATTCTGCGCTTTTGTCAAAGAGAAGTTGCATACCAAGGCAAATTCCCAAAAAATATCGCCCACTTGCGACAAATTCTCTTATCGCTTCATCTAAATTCGCGCTTTTTAGTTTAGCCATTGCTTCGCCAAAGGCTCCCACTCCGGGAAGTAAAATTTTGTCGCATTTTAGCAGTTTTTCAGGCTCGCTCACTAGCTCAAATTTCGCCCCACAAAAGCTAAGGGCGTTTTTCACGCTTCGTATATTTCCAGCACCATAATCAACAATCCCTATCAAAATCAATCCTTATTTAATTTATGGTCAAATTCTGGCACAATCTCTTTGAGTTTTGCGGCAACTTCGCAGTTTTGCGCATTTACAAGCTCTGAAATTTGCAAATTTAGCTTTTCTAAATCGTATTTTGTAAAGCTTGAAACAAAGATCGATTGATACTTCGTGCTTTTGTCGTTTTCGTTGATCAAAAGCTCTTCGTAAAGCTTCTCGCCGGGACGAAGTCCTACAAATTTAATCCCAAGCTCCTCTTTTCCGGCTAACTGCAACATGCGTTTGGCAAGGTCTGCGATTTTGACAGGTTCGCCCATATCAAGCACGAAAAG
This sequence comes from Campylobacter sp. VBCF_06 NA8, assembly GCF_027737825.1. Taxonomy (NCBI): domain Bacteria; kingdom Pseudomonadati; phylum Campylobacterota; class Epsilonproteobacteria; order Campylobacterales; family Campylobacteraceae; genus Campylobacter; species Campylobacter sp. VBCF_06 NA8. The sequence goes on along the minus strand of NZ_JAOVUB010000002.1, from coordinate 205,663 downwards.
CTCCCCGCCTTTGGCGATTGAGGCTGCTTGAAGCACGAGTTGGCAAGCTTCGCTCACTAACATAAAATACCGCACGATATCAGGGTGTGTAACGGTGAGTGGCTCGTTTGCTTCGATTTGGCGTTTAAATTTCGGGATTACGCTTCCGCTACTTCCTAGCACATTTCCAAATCTCACAGCCACGATTTGAGTGGCTTCATCGCTCGAATTTAGGCTATAAAGCTCGCAAATTCGCTTTGTCGTGCCCATGATATTCGTAGGGCGCACAGCCTTGTCGGTGGAGATTAAAACGACCTTTTTAACGCCATGTTTTTTGGATAAATCCACGACATTTTTCGTGCCAAGGACATTGTTTTTCACCGCTAAATGCGGATTAAATTCGCAAAGCGGCACATGTTTATACGCTGCTGCATGCACCACGACATCAGGCTTAAATTCGGCAAAAATTTCATCGAATTCATCGCGATAAACGATATTTATCATTTTTAATTCGTTGCGAGAATCTGCGTTCGTGGCTTCGTTGATTTGATAAAGGTTAAATTCGCTATGCTCGACCATAATCAGCCGTTTTGCACCGAAATTCAAGCATTGTTTGCAAATCTCGCTTCCTATCGTGCCACCTGCGCCAGTAACCAAAACGACCTTGCCGTCGATGAAATTTTTAATCGCCTCTTTGTCTAAATCCTTTGGTTTGCGCGCGAGCAGGTCTTCGATCGAAATGTCGCGGATTTTTTTCTGCTCGTTTTCTAGTAGCGAAAATAGCTTGATATCTTTTAGCCCATACGCGATTAGCTCGTCGTAGAGCTCTTTGAGATCTTCTGGGTGCAGCGAAAGTGCCACGATAGCGGTTTTGGCACCACTTTCTTTTATCATTTCTGGGATTGTGCTTTTTGCGCGCACGACGAAATTTTCGCAGTATGTGCCAACTAGCTCTTTTCTGCCATCGACGACGCCCACAGGATAGTAGTTTATGTGGTGTTGGCGCATACCTTTTAGCACATGCACGGTTTTGCTAGTTGCCCCCACGACGACGCAGGGTTCGTTGGCGCTAGAATTTGACTTTTCGTGCAATAAAAACATGCGTTTTGAAATTCTCACGCCACTGATTAAAATAAAGCAAATCGCCGCATCTATGGCAATCACAGAGCGCGGGAAGGGGTTGAAAATATTCTCCATTAAAAAGAAAATCGCCAAAAATGTCAAAGCCGTGAAAATGTGCGTGTAGAAAATTTTGCGCGCTTCGTAAAGTCCGAAAAATCGCCACGGCACAAGGTAAATTTTCATAAACCACAAATACGCAATGCGAATAGCGGTAATTAGGGTCGCGCTTAGTAGCAAGCCTTTGTAAAATTCGTTTGGAATATCGCCACTAAAACGCAAAACAAAGGCGATTGCGACGCTAAAAATCGAGATTAAAATATCTAAAATCAGAAAAAATGCGAAGCGTTTGAGCTTGGTCGGTCTAAAAATCATAAGCTTTTCTTTACAATTTCGGCGACTTTTGCGACCTGCCCGTCGCTCATATCGCTTCCACTTGGCAGACAAATTCCGCGACTAAATAGATCCTCGCTCGTGCCATCGACCACGCTTAATGCGCCTTTGAAAACTGGTTGCATGTGCATTGGCTTCCACAGCGGCCTACTTTCGATATCGGCTTTATTGAGTGCGTCGATTACGCGTAAGTGAGCATTTTTTTCTTTGAAAACCAAGGTTGTAAGCCACCTGTTTCCGCGTGAATTTTCGATTTCTGGCATAAACTCGGCGCAGTCTTTTAAAAGCTCACTATAAAGTGCGAAAATTTCTCTTTTTCGCTCGACGCGTTTTTCCAAAACTTCCATTTGTCCCACGCCAATCGCGCCTAAAACATTGCTTAATCGGTAGTTATAGCCATAATCCAAATGCTCATAATGCAAAAGTGGCTCTCTGGCTTGCGTGCTGTAATACCTTGCTTTGGCAATTAAGGCTTCGTCGTCCGAAATTAGCATTCCGCCGCCACTTGTGGTGATGATTTTGTTGCCGTTAAAGCTTAGCGCACCACACGCGCCAATCGTGCCAAGGGCTTTGCCTTTGTAAAATCCGCCAAGTGCCTCGGCTGCGTCCTCGATAACGGCGATATTTTCATTTTCGCAAATCTCCATTATCTCGTCCATTTTCGCTGCCTGTCCGTAAAGGTGGGTTGGGATTAGCGCTTTTGGTTTTTTGGGCGCTAGTTTGATTGCCTTTTTTAGAAGCTCGGGGCTTAGATTCCAGCTTTCGTCGCTATCGATTAGCACAGGGACACAACGCTCATAAAAGATCGGATTAAGGCTTGCCATAAAGGTAAAAGTCGATCCCAGCACCACATCGCCGTCTTTTATGCCTAGCGTTCGCAATGCTAGATGAAGTGCAGCTGAACCGGCATTTAGCGCAAGGGCTGATTTCGCGCCAGTGTAATCGCAAACTGATTTTTCAAATCTATTAACATACTCGCCAAGTGGCGCAATGTAGTTGCTTTCAAAAACTTTTTTGATATATTCTAATTCGTTTCCGCCCATATTTGGGGGGCTTAAAAATATTCTTGCCATTTATAATCTCCTATAAATAAAAGCCTGTATTTTACTATCATAAAGTTAAATTTTTTAAAATTTTACCTAGAATTTGACAAGTTTTTTATCACTCTCGCTGGGCTGCCGTAAGCTAGGCTAAATGGGGCGATATCTGAGATGATAACGCTTCCAGCCCCTATATATGAGCCCTCGCCGATATTTATGCCCTGGATTGCGCACGAGCCAATCCCGAGCCACACGCCACGCCCGATTTTGGTATTTCCAGCCACGCCCACGCGCGGACAAATGTGGCTAAACTCGCCCACTACGCAATCATGCTCGATTATACAAGCTGAATTTAAAATTACCCCGTCGCCGATAATCGCATCTGCATTTACCACGACATTTGGCATGATAACCACGCCACGCCCGATTTTAGCCGAGCTTGAAATCACGGCAGTTTCATGGATAAGTGTGGCTATTTCAAATCCTGCTTCGCTGACTTTTTTTTGCAAATTTGCTCTGATTTTGCAATCGCCGATTGCGATTATAACGGGAAATTTCGGTAAATCAGGGCTAAATTTCAACTCGCCGTTGTCGTCTAAAAAAACGATTTCTTTATAACCTGCGCTTTTTGCGACATCTGCTACGACCTTGCCATGACCGCTTGCGCCGTAAATATAAATTTTAGTTTTTTCCATTGAATTTCTCCGTTGTCGCCATGCCGTCTTTATTAACGCCGTCTTTTTTGATAACTTTTTTTATGGTTAAAAGTGCGATCTTTAAATCTAGCGCGAAACTTAAATTTTTAGCGTAAAAGCTGTCGAATTCAAACTTTTTCGCCCAGCTAATGGCATTTCGCCCATTTACTTGCGCTAAACCCGTTATGCCCGGTCGCACGCTGTGGCGAAGTTTTTGCTCTTCGTTGTAAAGTGGCAGGTATTCTACGAGCAAAGGTCTAGGTCCGATGAAGCTCATATCGCCTTTTAGGACATTGAAAAGTTGCGGAAGCTCATCAAGGCTTAGGGCGCGGATTTTTTTGCCGTATTCGTTCAGGCGCAGTTCGTCGCTTAAAAGTTCGCCGCCCTCGTCCCGCTCGTCGCTCATGGTTTTAAATTTGTAAATTTTAAAAATTTTTTCGTCAAGCCCTGGCCTGGATTGCGTGAAAATCGCGCTTTTGCTTATGTTTTTGCGAATTAGACAATATGTTACAATCATAAGTGGCGAAGTCAAAATTATCAAAAAAAGTGCGCCAAAAAAATCCAAAAATCGTTTGAAAAATGCCCTATACATCGATAAATTTCCTGTAAATTTCAATATATTTTTTCGCTATGATTTTCTCATCGTAGTTTTCGACCACCATTTTACGCCCAGCTTGCCCCATTTTGCGCGCCAAACTCTCATCATCAAGTAGCGTTTCAATCTTTCTAGCCAAATCGCCTGCGTTTCTAACCTTGCAGATTAGCCCATTTACGCCATCCTGCACAGCCTCGATACAGCCACTCACATCGCTTACCACGCAAGGCCTACTCATACTCATAGCCTCCAAAACGGTGCGCGGAAAGCCCTCTTTGTAGCTTGGAAGCACGAAAATATCGCACGCCTTATAAAGCGCCGCTACATCGTCTCTCCACCCTAGCCAAACGACATTTCCCGAGCGCAAAAACGCCTCATCAGCCGAGCTTTTATTCCCTGCAAAAACATCGCCTACGAAGACAAAACAAGCGTCTTTGCGCTCTTTTAAAATTTCAGCGGCTTTGTAAAATTCGGCAATTCCTTTATGCCACAACGCACGACCGCTCATTAGCACGATTTTTTTACCCTTTGTAATCTCAGGCAGGCTCGCGCGCTCGTGAGCGTTTTCGTCGAAAATTTCGCTATTTACGCCGACACTTTTAATGCGAAAAATTTTATTCTCGCTAATAAGTCCGCGAGAGAGCATATAATCAGGGTCGCTATCATTGACAAAAATACAACCCTGACTTTGCGCAAACGCCCTTTTATAGAGCATTTCAATGCTAAATTTTACCATGCGAGATTTAAGGTCAGTGTCGACATAAAAGCTTCCCAGACCCTCGACTAAATTTAACACACGCGAAATTCCAGCCTTTTTGGCCGCAAATGTGCCAAAAACATTTGATTTGTGCGCCGAAGTTTGCAAAAAATCCAAATTTAGCTCTTTTAAAATTCTGGCTAAATTTGCCGTATTTTGCGATACTTTGAGTGGATTTAGACTTGCTTTGTCTAAATCGTAAGTTACGCTAATAAATTCTTTTTCCAAATCCGCCGTATAATTTCCGCATGGCGCTATCGCAAAAACCTCGTGACCAAGACGCTGTAACTCCCGCATAATGGGCGCTCTGAAAAAATAAATGCTCATATCAGAGTGTGAAAGGAAACCGAATTTCGCCATTTAATACGCCTTTAAATTTAAAGATAAATTTGCAAAACGATATGAGCCGTTGGCGAAGTTTGCAATTTCATAATTTTTAAAGAATTTTGCAATAGCGTAAAATTTGGTTACCAAAAACTTCGCCAACCCCCGCCTTGTCGCTGTGGCTACACCACAACGCGACTGCGGCGTTCGCTGCGGCTCGTCGCAAAGCAGTTTGCGACTTTTCGCCTTGCTCATATCAGAGTGTGATAAAAACCCGAATTTCGCCATTTTATTTCTTTAATCTATAAACTTTCACAGCAGGGCTTATGACCACAGGCTCAAAAAGATCGCTTTTGTAGCGTTCAAGCACAAAAAGCTGAATATAGGTCGAATTTAGCATTTCTCTATCAAGCAGCAAAAATCTGCCATAATCCTTCATATAAATTATCGAAAATTGCGCCGAACTATCGACTTTGATCTCTTTGACTTCGAGTTTGCCACTAGCGCTACGGCTGGTTTCAAAAAATGTATTTATCGGAAATTTATTGCCCTCAGCCTCTATGCTAAGCAAATTATTTGCGATTTTGATACCATTATCCATAGTTATACCGCTCTCATCTTGCCAAAACCTTTCGCTAGCAATGAAAATTTTATCTTTTTTCATTTTGCCTGTGGTTATGTCGATGTTCGAAAACTGCGATACGGTCGAAAGTATGCTCATCATGCGATCTGGCAAGACATAATAAATATCGCGAGTTTTGGCTGGTGTTTTGAAATCTGGCAAGCTTAAATTTAGCAAAAACGCATTGAAATCATCGAGTTTGTAATCGGCTAAAATTTGCTTTATTTTATTTGGAAATTTCTCGGTGAAATTTCGCTCTGTGTATTCGACATCTACGCGCGCCATGTGTGCTGAGCTGTATTGATCGGCCAAAAGCGCGAAACTTACCGGGTAGTTGTCGTTGCCTAGGTGCTTGCCGCCGTCAATTAGGGTTTTGACATCGGAATAATACCTTATGACATATCCATAATCCCACCACGCAAGCGCGTAATCCTCGCGATCGGCGATAGTTTTGAGCTTGTCTAAAACCTCAACCTCGCTTTTGAAAAACACAGTCTCAACGGTGTATGCTTTGATGTGTTGCCACGCTGGATAAAGTGCCAAAATAGTTAAGGCTAGCAAGATAATGCGACCGGCAAATTTTGGCAAATTTAGCCGTTTTACCGAAAAATACAAAATATACCCAAAGCTTAGCCCCATTACGCCCACAGCATAAATGGTAAATCTAAGCCCAGCTTTGTTTGCTGCAAAGCCCAAAAGCAAAAGTGGCAGTGAGAGCAAAAACTCTTTGTGCCTAAAACACAGCACCGCGTATCCCACGCACGCCACCACGAAGACAATCACGCTCGAACTGATTCGGCGCATGAAGACCTCTTTTGGCACCAGACCGCTTTCTTGGATAGTTTGATTGACATTAAAAAAGTGAAAAACCGTGTCAGGATTGTCCGCGAGTGAGCGGAAAATGTAAAATTTAGCCTGGAAAATAATCGGATTTAATCCACCGCAATAAACAAAAATCGCAAAAACTAAAATTCCCACACCAAGCAAAATTCTAAAATTTACAAGCTCTTTTTTGTATGCAAAAAGATAAAAAATCGCCAAAAAAAGCAAAATTTTGATATATAAATAATAAAAACAAATCGCTAACAAAAATATAATTATCGCTTCATAATTCACCAAATTTTTGCGCGCAAAAATCAGCGTATAAAGCACTAGCGCGCCTAACATCATCGCATTTAGCGAAAAGCTAGATGGATACCACCACAGATAAAAAATCCCAAATGCGCCTGTAAAAAATAATGCCCTAGCATCGCCCTTGGTGCAGACCCTAATAAACGCCCACAAGATAAACATCGGCAAGACGATATTTAGCATATCAGTATCATAATACCCAGCCATTGTGCGGTTGTAGTAGCTGTTTGCCACACAAGCAACTAGCGCGCCGATAAATCCAGCCCTAAGGGCGCGGAATTCAGCCGAAATAAGCAAAATCGGCACGACGATAAGCGATGAAAAAACAACCGGCATATACAAAAATAGGGTTTCTAGCGAAAATGGCGTAATCTGCGCTAATAACGCAGTTAGCTTGGCTAGGGGAAAATCAATGTAGCTTAAATCATTTTGCTGATGAAATCCAGCCAAATAATCCCTCGTCCCCTCAGCAAACGCATAGCCGTCGTTTGTATTGATCATGATTTGATTATTCCACGAAAGTATGTGAGAGTATTCACTCGCCCAATACACCCAATACAGCCTAAAAATCACACTCACGCCGTAAGCTAAAACAATCAAAATTAACAAATGTTTGGAGAGTTCAAAATTTTTGATAAATTTAAAAACGCCGCCTTTTTGTTGTGGCAAATTTGCCCCATTTTGCGTGTTTTGCGCGCTATTATTCACCCCTATATCCTTTGTCGATTTCTTCAATTTTTAAGATTAAATCTTTGCTTATCTTTTTTTTGTCAAAAAAAGCGGCTCTTATTTTAGCCTTTTTTTCATAAATTTTTACAAATTCAGGCTCATCGATCGCTTTTTGCATAGCTTTTATGGTGCCCTCTTCGTCATTTACGCCAACTAAAACGCCCCATTCATCATCACCCAAAAGCTCTCTTGCGCCACTTTGATGATCGCTAGAAATGACGAGTTTTCCACACGCCAAAGCTTCGATTAGCGCGTTTGAAAAGCCCTCAAAAAGGCTAACGAAAACGAAAGCATAGCATTTTGACATATATTTATAAGGATTGTTATCAAAACCGAGCAGTTTTACTCTATTTTTCAATCCAAGCTCGTTTATTAAATTTTGCAAATGCTCACGCAACACACCATCGCCTAAAATCAGCAAATCTTTATCGCAGTTTTTAAGTTTTGAGTATGCTTTGATTAAAAGCTCGTGATTTTTCCCGGCATCAAGTCTGCCAACGCTTAGGAAAAACGGTTTTTTTTGTTCTATCTGCTCACAAGCTTTTTGCGCGATTTCGTCTAAATTTAGCGCATTGTATAAAACACCCATTTTAGCGGGATTTATACTAAAATTATCGCGCAAATCACACAAATTCCCAAGCGAATTTGGATAGATAAAATCGGCTTTCGGATAGAGCCGTTTCAGCAAAAATTTGCTGATTTTTGATTTGAAATTCGGCTCCTTATAAAGCACACTTGGCGTCGAACACTCGTTGATTATCAAAGGTTTTTTATCTCCAAAAATTCGCGCAAAACCAGCCACATAACAAGGGCGATTCATCCAGACAAAGTGAATATCAATGCCTAATCTTTTGCATAAATTTTTATATTTTATCCCTAAAAATGGCAGTTTGATTAGCTTTTTTAAGCCGTTTTCAAAAGGGGCTGATTTTTCTATGAAATGCACCTGTACCGAATTTGGAATTTCATAAAAAATCCTATCGTTCATCAAAATCAAATGCACTTCGTAAGCCTTGCAAAGCTCGGGTAAAAGGTTGCTCACAACCCGCTCAGCCCCACCACCAGCCATAGAATAAATAAATACACTTAGTTTTTTCATCGCTTAATCACTTTTTGAATCAAATTTTCCCATTTTTCATATACGGTTTTAGGATCAAATTCGCTCTTACGCTTTCTTGCTTTTTGGCAAAATTCTAGTCTTAGTTTTTCATCACTCATTAAAATTTCAAGCTTTTTAGCAAATTCGCTTTCATCATTTAAATTGCATAAAAACCCGTCAATGCCATCTTCTATCAGTTCTCTTGGACCGCTAATACAATCAGTTGAAATCCTAGCACAATCAAAATAAATTCCTTCTATAAGTATCATAGGGAAACCTTCGCTTAAACTTGTAAGTGCTACTATTTTTGCTCTTTTATAAAATTTATCTATCTCTTTTGTAAATCTAATAATCTCCAAATTCACGCCATTTTCTTTGGCTAGTTTTATACACCTATCTCGTTCGCTGCCGTCTCCGCAAACAACGATTTTATAAGAATTTCGCACTTTTTCATCAACAAGACAAAAAGCATTTATCAAAAAATCAAGCCGTTTGTTTTTATCGATTCTTGACGGAAATAAAATAATATTTTCTTTTTCAAATTTTTCATCTGAAATATCCATAAAAAAAGGATTTGGCATGATTTGAGATTTTTTTATTTTGTAAAAATCGTAATCAAATTTGCTCAAAAATGTGATAAAATCAGCCCTTTTGTATGCTAAAAAAATTAGTGGTTTATACAAAAAATGCACATAAGCTGTATGGTTTGTATGCTCTGAAATGATGAGTTTTGCCTTTGGATTTAATAGGGCAATTATAAAATTCATATATCCGGCAAAGCCTAATATCAAATCAAATTTATTTTTAGAAAAATATTTTTTAAACTTAAACAACGGTTTTACAAATTGACCGGCGACAAAATTTAAATTTTCATGCTCTATATCATTAAAAAAACCATCGCCTTCGCTATATACATTCATGACAGTGACATTAAATTTCATATCGATCAAAATATCATAGACAAATCTCGCAACCCTAACAGCACCACCATAAGAGTTTGTAGCTATTACAAGACAAGCGTTCATGATTTTTTAGTCCTTAATAATAAATTTCTAGCAAAAATAGCAAATTTCGCCAAAGTTTTTGACATGGCACAAATACTTAAAATAACAGAATTTGGTAATCTTATCAAAATAGAAAGCATAAATTTTTTATATTTTTCCAAACTATAATCTTTAAATTCGCTACTTTTTGTTATTTCGCAAATTTTGCTTTTATACTCTTTTAAAGTTTGTTTTATGTCATTTTTATCAAAAGGGGTAGAGATGAAAAAATAGTGAAACATAACTCGCATACTATCCTTGCAAAATATTGTTTTTGCGTCGTTAAAGCCTTGTTTAGTGAAAAAATTCGTCAAGCTTTCATTTACGATAAAATTATCTTTGAGCTTTAAAAATGTCATCTGTTTTCGTTCTAGATAATATTTATAAAATGCACCGTCTATTTTATAAATTTTTTCTGCAAAAAATGCTATTTTTGGGATTATGCACCTATCTTCTGCGTAAAATTTAATATCAACAGGAAATTTGACCTTATCATGCAAAGTTTTTTTGTATAATTTATTCCAAACAGAATTTAAAACTCTATCATATCTAGCGTTTAATATATCATCTAAATACTTTTTTTTATCTACAACGCCACTTTGCAAGCTATCTTTGTGGATACTTTCTATGCCGTCTCGTATAAAAATAGCATCACTTAAAACCAAATCTGCATTATTTTCGCTAGCGCCTTTATATAGGCTTTCAAAAAAATTTGGCAAAACCTCATCATCGCCGTCGATATGGCTTATGTATTCGCCTTTTGCTACTTCGTAGCCAGCCTTTCTAGCGCTTGGCAAACCGCCGTTTTCTTTATTTACGATTACAATTCTATCATCTTTAAATTTTTGAATCAATTGAAGCGAGTTATCAGTGCTACCGTCATTTACAACGATAATCTCTATATCTTTAAACGATTGATTTATGACGCTATTTAGACATCGCTCTATTTTTTCTCCAAGATTATAGCAAGGAATAATCACAGAAATTTTTGGTTTCATAAATTTATCTTTCTCCATTAATTAATTTATAAAATATTTTTGATAAATTCTCCACAAATGCCGCTTTACCGAATTTTTTTATGGTTTTTTCTCTGATTAATCTATTATCAAATTTTATCTTGCTATCTAAATAATCTCTGCAAGTCGCGGCAATACCCTTATAATCCAATATATCAAAAATTCTACCCATACCATCATCTATATAATCTTCCACACCACCACATCTAGTGCTAAATACCGGCAAACCACACACAGACGCTTCTAGGGCAGATACAGGCATACCCTCTTGGATACTTGTCATAACAAAAATATCTGCTCTTTGATATAAATCCTGCATTTTTTCTCTTTCTATTTCCCCGATTAATTCAATATTTTCGGCAATAGATGAATTTGCAATTTTATTTTCGAGTATCCCTATATTTTGCGAATAACCTTTATTTGCCTTATAGCCAGCTATAATGATATGAAAATCTTTATCCGTAATTTTTTTCAATTCTTCCATAGAAGCTATAAATAAATCATAATTTTTGTAAAAAACATTTGCAGCAACGATTAAAAAAGTTTTTATATCATCTTCTTTTTTTTCCGCAAATTTAAATTTTGTTTCATCTATCATATTGCCTATATAATACGGATTTATTTTTATATTTTGCATCATTACTTGTCTAATTTTATCATTACTTATAGCCAAAAATGCGTCAGAATTTTCGATAGCTTTTGCCACATTATCACTTATAGTTGTCCCTAAAATTGGAAACGGAGCGTGTTCTGCTACGACATAGGGCTTAGAAAATAAATTTGATAAATTCATAGCTATAACAGATAATTGATTTTGCGCCGAAAGACTATATATAAGGTCAAATTTTTCAAATAAATTTTTATTGCATGCTGTTTTTACGGCTTCAAACCTACAATTTAATATCGGAGATAAAATAAATTTCAAAAAATTACTATTTTTGCAAATTTTTGCCAAAGCTTGATTGTATTTTGGTATTTCATAGACAAAATCATAAATTTTAATTCCGCTGTCATTTTCTATAAAATTTACGCTCACTTCGTTTAAATGAAAAATATTTTTTATGCAATACAACAAAATTCCGATGGTTTTTTCTCTGCAATTCACAATCATAATTTCAAAATTATTTTTTAAAGCCATTGCTTGTTCTTTAAAAAATATACCGGCTATTTTATTTTCTTTACTTGGATACCAAGGCGGTAATATCAGCAATGTCGGTTTTTGACTCATTTTAACTCCAAATTTAGAAAAAATAGTATTTTACAATACCTTTAAAAGTTTGCCATTTATAAATATTTGAAAACGCTAAATTTAAATATCTTTTTGCAATTGCTTTATCGTTTCTAGCATACGCTCCAAATAGCAATAACCTTCGTCTATCTGCTATTTTTTTAAATTTTTCATCATAATCCCACTTTTGCAATACCTTTTCTACCCCTTCGACCATCTTGGCATAATTAGCCGTTATATTTGTGCCGTGCTTTCTATAATACGATAAATATTCATCAATATGGGCGATTTTGTATCCTGCGTGTGTAATTCTAAGCCACATATCTAAATCTTCTATAATCATATTTTCATCATATCCGCCAAGTTTTTTTAAAACTTCGCTTTTTATCATCGCAGTCGGCGCTGAGATAAGATCAAATTCCAACAAAGTTTCAAAATCATACTTTTTATCGAATTTTAATGATATTTTATTTTCATAATTTTCATTAAATTCTATATGATTTCCGCAGCACACGGCGACATCTGGATTTTCTTCCATAAATTTAACCTGTTTTTCTATTTTGTCTAGGATAAATTTATCATCACTTGCGACCACACAAAAATACTTTCCATTTGCTAAATTTAAACCTTCGTTCAAGGTGGCACAAAGCCCTTTATTTGGTCTATGAATAAATTTAAATTTATACTCATCGGCAAGTTTTTGAATAATACTTACAGAATTATCCTTCGAGCCATCATCGATTACGATTAGTTCTATATTTTTATATGTTTGATTAAGCACGGATTTTATGCTATCGCTAACATATTTTTCGTGATTATAGCTAGGGATTACAACACTAACAAGTGGCATATTTTGCATTTATTTCCTTTGAAATTTATTTTTAAATTTTATCATAATAAATTCAAGTTCTTCTTCGTTTAAAATTTTAAGAACCAAAATATAACTAAAAAATCCGACAACAACAGCGCAAATCAACCTTAGCATAATGTCATCTACGCAAATTTTAACAACACTCATAAAACAAGCCATTATGATTGTAGATATAATGATTTTGCGAATATGCCAAAGCTGTTTTACTCCGCCAAATTTATAATTTTTAGAACAAATATATGAATTTATAAAAAAACATAAAAAACTAGCCGCAAATTTACCAATTACAATCGCTTTCAAACCAATCGGAAATGTAATAGCCATAGTTAAAAATATAATAGGCAATTTGATAAATTCGATTTTTAAAAAAAGATCGCTTCGCCCAATGGCAGTTAAAATATTTAAATTTAAACCAGAAATCGGCGTAAATATATATGACAAAGAAAACCAAAACAATAACTCTGCTGCCATTAGCCACTTTTGCGTTAGTAAAATCAAAATAAATTCTTTTGAAATGACAGCCAAACCTACCATGACAGGAAATGTCATCAGTGAGATTATTTTTACCAAACGCTTAAAAACTTTCACCAATTCTTCTTTATTGTCCTGTAAAGATGACATTAAAGGAAAAGTAGTCGTTATAACGACACTACTAAGAGCACCGAAAATCGAACGAGGAAAGGCTTCGCCCTGCGAATAATAGCCTAAATCTTTTGTGTTGTAAATTTTTCCAATAGCTGTATTGTATATAGCATTTACGACAACAGCGATAAGACCGACGCCAACTAGTTTTGAGCCATAAGAGAATAGTCTGTTAAATGAACTTTTACTAAACCATGTTTTTGGTATCCAACCACCAAAATACCAATACAAAACAAAAATCAAAAAATTTTTAGTTAGCTCTTGCCAAATAAGCGACCACACGCCAAAGCCGTTATAAGCTAAAATAATTCCTAAAATTCCGGATATTATCACGGCTACTAAATTTATCAAAGCCAATGCTTTGAAATTTACAACCATTTGAAATCTTGCTATTTGAACCACGCAAAAAGCATTTAAAATGATATTTAAAAATAAAACTCGTTGTATCGCGGTTAGCTCTGGGACTTTATAAAATTCGCTTATAGCTGGTGCAGCAAAAAACAGCACAATATAAAAAACTAGTCCAATAGCTACATTAAATATAAAAGTAGTGGAAAAATCTTGCTCCGTGCAATCTTTTTTTTGTATAAGTGCTCTGACAAAACCACCTTCTATAAAAATATTTGCCAAACTAAAAAAAGCAACCAAAAGTGCTATTGTCCCAATATCATTTGGTGAAAGCAAACGCACCAAAATAATATTTAAAACAAATCCAATAGCCTGAACGCCAAATTTTTCCAAAGTATTCCACAAAATGCCAAATTTGGTTTTTTGAATTATGTTTTCTTGCAAAATTTTATTCCAAACTTAGAGTTGTTTTAATTTCATTTTGTAAATTCAATACAATATTTTCATATTTAATCATTTTTATAGTGTTTAAATCCCTTATGAATTCAACGCTAAAATTTGGCAAAATTCTTTTTATAAGATCTTTTATATTCACTATTTTCCCCAAGAATTCAAAACTTCCACGACCTTTTGAATTTGCTCTTTTTCAAGCACACCGCTCATCGGCAAACTTAAAATTTCAGCGTGAATTTGCTCACTTATCGGATAACTCTGATTATTCCACTCTTTGTAAGCCATTTGCTTATGTGGCGGGATTGGATAGTGGATTAAAGTCTGAATTTCATGTTTTGCCAAATATTTTTGGAGCTCATCGCGATTTTTAGCTCGCACGGCGAAAATATGCCAAACATGGCTTTTTATCTCTTTTGCATTTGTACCAAACTCAAACGGCAAGATTAAATTTTCATTTTTTATATTGTTTAAATAAAAATCCGCCACTTCCCTACGAGCCGAAATTTCAGCGTCCAAATATCTAAGCTTCACTCTAAGCATAGCAGCTTGGATTTCATCAAGGCGAGAATTTATGCCTTGATATAGATTTTCATACTTTTTGTGGCTTCCGTAATTTGCAAGAGCCCTTATGGTATTTGCTAGGCTTTCGTCATTTGTCGTAACTGCGCCACCATCTCCAAGTGCGCCTAAATTTTTACCCGGATAAAAGCTAAAACCACTTGCATCGCCTAAATTTCCGCTTCGTTTTTCACCAAAATATGCTCCGTGCGACTGAGCTGAGTCTTCGACGACTTTTAGATTATATTTTTTTGCAATGCCTAAAATTTTATCCATTTCGCAAGTTTGTCCATATAAATGCACAGGCAAAATCGCCTTTGTTTTTGGCGTGATTTTTTCTTCGATTTTATCTGCGTCGAGCAAATATGAGTTTAAATTTGGCTCGACTAAAACCGGTTTTAAATTATTCATAGAAATTGCTAAAATTGACGCTATATAGGTATTTGCAGGGACTATGACCTCATCATTTTCACTCATAACGCCCAGCTCTTTATAGGCTCTAAAAATCAAATTTAGCGCATCTAGTCCGTTTGCTACGCCAATGCAAAATTTGCTTCCGCAAAATTTGGCAAATTCATCTTCAAACGCTTCACACTCACTTCCGTGAATATACCAGCCACTATCGATAACTCGCTCACAAGCCTTTAAAAGCTCGTTTTTATACTGCGAATTTATCGCCTTTAAATCCAAAAATGGTATCATTTTTCTTCCTTTTTACAATCTTTACAAACTAAACTTTCATCGCATTTTTGCCCACATTTGCAGACATATCCTTTAAAACAAGCCGGATTTCCATACCAAAGCTCTTGTTTGCCGATATTTTTAGTCACCACGCTTCCAGCCCCGACCATAGCATATTCGCCGATATTTACACCACAAATTATAGTCGAATTTGCGCCGATACTTGCGCCTTTTTGTATGGTTGTTTTTGCAAATTCTTTATATTGTTTGCTTCGTGGCAAAAAATCGTTTGTGAAGGTAACATTTGGGCCTATAAAAGCGTTATTTTCGATTCTCACGCCGTCCCAGATTTGAACACCGCTTTTAATCGTCACATTATCGCCGATTTGCACATCGTTTTCCACAAAAACATTGAAATTTATGTTGCAATTTTTGCCGATTTTTGCGCCTTTTAAAACTACGCAAAATTGCCAAATATTTGTATTTTCGCCGATATTTTCGCTTTGGACTTCACTACTTTGGTGTATCATCGCACGACCTTTAAAAACTCATCATAATCTCTAATATAATCGCTCTCATCATAGTGTTCGCTAGCTAGCACCATAATCACACAATTTTCGCTAAAATCTTTCATCTCTCGCCAAATAAAATTATCAATAAAAAGTCCTAAATTTGGCTTATCTAGCCTAAATTCTTTTTTTTCTGTTCCATCATCTAAAATAAATGTGCAAGCGCCACTTACACAAACGGCGATTTGTTTTAAATTTTTATGAGCGTGAAATCCGCGATCTACGCCGTTTTTATTACCATAAATATAATAAACTCTTTTTATATCAAACGGCACATTTTTATTTGCTTCAAGTGCTACCAAAAAGCCCCGTTCATCGCCAAATTCTTTAAATTCTAAAATTTTACAACTACTTAGCATATTTTTTTACATACCATTCTACGGTTTTGATTATACCGCTATCAAAGGTTTCATCAGCCTTCCAGCCAAGCTCTCCTTCGATCTTACTGGCGTCAATCGCATAGCGTCTGTCGTGCCCTGCTCTGTCTTTGACAAATGAAATTTGTTCTTTATAACTCGTGTTTTTTGGGCAAATTTCATCTAAAATTTCGCAAATTTTATGTGCGATTTGCAAATTTGTTCGCTCGTTTCTACCACCGATATTATAAGTTTCTCCGCCTTTGCCTTTATGAAAAGCTAAATCAATTCCTTTGCAGTGATCAAGCACAAAAAGCCAATCTCTTATATTTTTGCCATCGCCATAAATCGGAATTTTATTACCGCTAAGAGCATTGCGGATTATAGTCGGGATTAGCTTTTCGTCGTGTTGCTTAAAACCATAATTATTCGAACAATTTGTAATAATCGTATCGAGCCCAAAAGTATGATGATAGCTTCTAACTATCATATCAGAACCCGCTTTTGAAGCAGAATACGGCGAATTTGGAGCGTATGGCGTAGTCTCGCTAAAATACCCACTCTCGCCCAAGCTTCCATAAACTTCATCGGTTGAAATATGGTGAAATCTAGCACCCCTAAATTCGTCTTTATACTTAAACGGCTCATCTAGCCAACACTTTTTAGCCGCGTCAATTAGCGTATGTGTGCCAAGCACATTTGTTTTGACAAAAACGCTAGGATTTTTTATAGAATTATCCACATGGCTTTCAGCCGCAAAGTGAATAACGCCACCAAATTTAAACTCGCTAAAAAGCTCTTCAATAAGATTTCTATCGCAAATATCGCCTTTTATAAATTTATATCTTGGATTGTTTTCACATTCACGAAGATTTTCTAAATTTCCAGCATAAGTAAGTAAATCCAAATTTATAATTTTATAATTCTCATATTTTTCCAAAAAATACGGCACAAAATTTGAGCCGATAAACCCGGCACAGCCTGTTACTAAGATATTTTTCATTTTTCGCCCACCAAATTTTTTAAATACCTGCCATACTCATTTTTAGAAAGCGATTTTGCGATATTTAAAATTTTTTCTTTATCTATCCAGCCGTTTGCATAGGCGATTTCTTCGAGACAAGCTACTTGCGTGGCTTGGTTATTTTGTATAGTTTGCACAAATGCACTTGCTTGCAAAAGTGTCTCATGAGTGCCTGTATCTAGCCATGCAAAACCACGACCGAGCAATTCGACGCTGAGTTTTCCGCGTTTTAAATATTCTTGATTAATGCTAGTGATTTCTAGCTCGCCACGATCGCTAGGCTTGACATTTTTAGCAATTTCAACAACATCATTATCATAAAAATAAAGTCCGGTTGCAGCGAAATTTGACTTTGGATTTTGCGGTTTTTCTTCTACGCTTAAAACTTGCTTATTTTTGTCAAATTCAATCACCCCAAAGCGTTCTGGGTCTTTTACATGATAACCAAAAATAGTAGCACCTTCTCTATTTACGGCATTTTTTAGCAAATCGCTAAAACCTTGCCCGTAAAAAATATTATCGCCTAAAACTAGGCAAACTCTATCTTTGCCGATAAATTCTTCGCCGATTATAAAAGCTTGTGCAAGACCGTCTGGGCTTGGCTGGACTGCGTAGCTCAAATTTAGCCCCCAATCGCTTCCGTCACCTAAAAGTTCTTTAAATTTGCCTATGTCTTGTGGAGTTGAAATCACCAAAATATCGCGAATATGAGCAAGCATCAAAACAGAAAGCGGATAATAAATCATCGGTTTATCATAAATCGGCAAAAGCTGTTTGCTAATGCTTCTAGTTATCGGATACAGTCTTGTTCCACTACCACCGGCTAAAATTATACCTTTCATACACTCCCCTTAAATCTTTCTTTCCCAATTTAGCGCACTTTGGATTATCTCGTCTAAATCCTCGTGGCATGGAACCCATGTTGTTTGGAAGCGAATTTTTGAAGCATTTGAGATTAGACAAGCTGGATCGCCCTCGCGGCGTGGCGCGATTTCGACCGCAAAATCCACTCCACTTACCTTTTTAGCCTCGCTGATGACCTCTTTGACGCTAAATCCAGTGCCATAACCCACATTAAAGACATTGCTGTCGTTGGTTTGCAAGTATTCTAGCACCGCTAAATGCGCGCTCGCGAGATCCTCGACATGGATATAATCCCTGATACAAGTGCCGTCTTTGGTATCGTAATCATCGCCGAAAATATACATTTTATCGCGTTTGCCAGTGATTGTTTGGGTTGCGATTTTGATTAGGTGAGTGGCGTTTGGATAGTTTTGACCGATTAGTCCGTCGCTTGACGCGCCCGCGACATTGAAATAGCGCAAAATTCCAAATTTAAAATCCTTGTTCGCAGCGGCTGTATCTTTTAGTATCCACTCGACCATAAGCTTGCTTTTGCCATACGGATTTATCGGAGCTTGCGGGCTTTCCTCGGTTACTTTGCCGTTTTCTGGCTCGCCATAAGTCGCCGCTGTGGAGCTGAAAATGAAGTTTTTCACGCCGTATTTTTGGCAAAGCGCGATTAAATTTATCGCGTTTGCGGTGTTGTTTAGATAGTATTTTATCGGGTTCTTCACACTCTCGGCAACCTCGATAAATGCCGCGAAATGGATAATCGCGTCAAATTTTCCTTTTTTAAAAATTTCCTCGATTACTGGCAAATTTTCCAAATTTTCTTTGATAAATTCAAACTCGCCCACGCTTTTAAGCGCGTCGATTGCCTTCATTGAGCCTTTGCAAAGATTATCGACAACCACGATTTCATGGCGATTTGATTCTAAAAGTTGCTTTAAAACATGTGAGCCGATGTATCCAGCGCCACCTGTAACTAAAATTTTCATATCATTTTCCTTTTAAAAAAATTTTTTGATTATACCCAAATTTGTTAAATTGCGGGTTTAAGGCGCAAAAATGTAGGAAATCTAGGCTTTTTTTCACTTGTTAAATTTTGGTATTGATAAGTGATAATAGTGCCGATTTTAGGCGGTTTTGCGCGCCACTCATCGCTCCAACCAGACCCTATTTTAAATTTCACTCCACTTTTTATATCCACGCAAGTTACAGAGCCCATTTTGCCCTTGTTTTTGCCATATCCCGGGTTTATGTGCGTGATTTTGCACTCGCTATCGCGCATTTTTTTGTATTTTAGGATATTTGCGCTACGCCCACTTTCATACAAAGCATACGGATTTCGGATCACCAGCCCCTCACCGCCACTATCAACGACCAAATTTAGCATTTCTTCGATTTGTTCGTGCGAACTAACCGGAGTTTGCGGGATTACGACCAAATTTTGCACGCCGTTTTTTTCGATGAAATTTGATAAAATTTTCATCTTTTCAAACAAATTTTTTCTCTCGTTTGGCATATCAAAAATATAAAATTTAATCTCGCTCCAACGCTCATCTGGCGTGGCTTTGCTCACAATCGAAGCGATTTTTTCAAACTCGCCTCGCCTGCTCCAAAGCTCGCCTTCGATCATAAAATCTGGAAATCCTTTTGTCCAAAATTCAGGCGCATTTATGATTTTGCCCTTGCGTGAGCGAAGCGTCTTGCCGTCCCATACGGCGCGGATTCCATCGAGTTTTTCGCTTACGACCCAGCCTGAGATATCCATACCTTTTTTGTATTCTTTCAGTAGCATTGGGCGAAATTCATCGCCAAAAGCCAAATTTGCGAAAAATAAAAAAATACAAAAAAGCGTTTTTGCAAATTTATTCATTTTTAAATTTCTCAATCTCGCGCGCGATAAATTCGCAAAAAATCTCGCTATATCCCATATCGGCGCAGTGTTTTTGCAGATACTCGCTCATCAAATTTAGATTATCCAAATAATCATTTAGTAAAATTTTGCCACGCAAAAGCTCGTATTTTAGGAAAAGCCAGTATGTATTTAGCGTGTCGCTCTGGCAGTATTCGTCGATTTTATCACCCTTTTCGTCATAAAACAGCTCCAAAACCTGATCGCCATGCACATCGTATTTGCCAGGCAGTCCCAAAGACGCGCACAAAAAATCGAGTTTGAGCCCCCTAACAGAGCCAAAATCGCAAATATGATCGAGCAAATCAAGGTGAAAAACCCCGTCATATCGCGAGCGATAATTCGTCCATTTATCCTTGTTCGCAAGCTTATCATCGGTGCAAAAATACTCGCTAGCACTGATATTATGCACCATTGCGCGCACCATAATCATCGGCAAATCAAAGCCGCGCCCGTTGAAGCTTACAAGGCGCGGATTGTGCGAGTTGATAAAATCGATAAATTTTTTGATTTTGCCCTTTTCATCGTCTGCTTGCAGGGTGCTTACGCGCACAAATTTGCCAAATTCATCAGCCAAAACCGCGCTGATACTTACGACTTTGTGGAAATTTATGGGCAAAAACTCGCTTCCTGTTTTTTCCTTGAAATGCGCCATTGCCGCAATTGAGAGCTTTTTGTGGTTTAAAATTTTGCTTTTATCATCATTAAAAATCGGCTCATCGCCGTAAATTTTAGGCAGAGTGTTTGAGACGCTATCATTTTTGCTCTGAATTTTCGCATCAATTCCAGCAAGCAAAATTTTGGCATATTTTTTTTTGTCAAATTCATCATAGCACTCATCAATGATTTCTTTGTCTAAAATTCGAAGCAAAGCCGCAGTATCAGGCACAGTTTCGCAGTCAAAAACGCAAATGTAAGATTGTTTTTTATTCATAAATTTTCCATAAAATCAAGCTAGTTTATCCGCCAAAACGGCGGATAAAAGGATTAGTTTTTATCAATCGCTAGGATTGTGTTACCCTCGTCATCGGTGGCGATATCACCCATGCCCATTATGTTATAACCGCAATCGACATAGTGAATCTCTCCCGTAACTGCGCTGGCAAAGTCGCTAAGCAAATACGCGCCAGATTTGCCGACTTCGAAAATATCCACATTTCGTTTAAGTGGGGCATTTTTTTCGTTGTATTTTAGGATTAGGCGAAAATCGCCGATACCACTAGCTGCGAGAGTTTTTATCGGACCCGCTGAAATCGCATTTACGCGAATTCCGCGCTCGCCCAAATCGTGCGCTAGGTAGCGCACTGAGCTCTCTAACGCTGCTTTTGCCACGCCCATGACATTGTAATGTGGCACAAATTTCACGCCACCAAGATAGCTTAATGTCAAAATCGCTCCGCCGTCATTTAATAGCGGTTCGACTGCGTTTGTAAGCGCAATCAGCGAATAAACAGAAGTTTGCATAGCGACATTAAAAGCTTCTTTTGTAGTGTCAATAAATTTGCCATCAAGCGCCTCGCGTGGGGCAAACGCCACAGCGTGAAGCACGAAGTCAAATTTGCCAAAATCTTTTTCTAAACTCGCGCGCAAATTCGCCAAATGCTCGTCGTTGTTGATATCTAACTCATAAATTTTATCGCTTCCAAGCTCCGCAGCAATCGGCTCGACGCGCTTTTTCAAAGCGTCATTTAAAAATGTAAAAGCCAGCTCCGCCCCTTGCTCGTGGCAAATTTTCGCAATGCCATAAGCGATAGATTTGTTGTTTGCAACGCCGACGATTAGCCCTTTTTTACCTTTTAGTATCATTTTGCTTCCTTGATTAGATTTATGAAATTTTCTGCTTCCCAGCTAGCCGTTCCCACTAAAACGCCGTTGCAACTTGGAATTTGCGAAATTTCGGCGATATTTTTGAGATTTACGCTTCCGCCATAAAGCAAAGGCGCCTTTGTTTTGGTGCGCAAAAAGCTTAAAATTTCATCAATTATCGCGCTCGTGGCTGTATTTCCAGTGCCAATCGCCCAAATTGGCTCGTAAGCGATAACCAAATTTTGGTAATCTAAATCGATTGTTTCTAGTTGCGAATTTAGAAATTCCTTTGTTTTGCTGTTTTTATACACAGCCTCGTTTTCGCCGATACAAAAGATGATTTTCCAGCCTTGTGATTTTGCAAATTCGAATTTTTTTGCGATTAGCTCATCGCTTTCGCCCAAAATTTCGCGCCTTTCGCTATGTCCGATTAAAACGCAAGAAATGCCAAACTCGCCCAGCATTTCTTTGCCGATTTCGCCTGTGAAACTGCCGTTTTGGCATGGGTAGAAATTTTGTGCGCCTTGGATAAATTTGTGATTTCCCAAATTCAGAGCCACACTTGGCGGAAATACCAAAATTTCGTGCTTTGATAAAATTTCATCGCCTAAATTTGCATTTAAAATTTCGCAATAACGCTCGAAACTAGCCCTAGTGTGATTGCATTTTAAATTCGCGGCTAGTATCATTGCTCGCTATCCTCGATAGTTAGGACTTTTACGCCAGGAAGCTCTTTACCCTCGATTAGCTCCAAGCTAGCCCCACCACCCGTGGAGATAAATGTCATATCATCGGCGTTTCCGGCTCTTTCGACCACATCGGCTGTATCGCCACCGCCCACGACGGTCGTAGCGTCGCTATCGGCGATAAAGTGCGATATACGCATACTTCCGCGCGCAAATTTATCGATCTCAAACACGCCCATAGGGCCGTTCCACCAGATAGTTTGCGCATCATCAAGTGCCTCTTTAAAAAGCGCCACGGTCGCAGGTCCGATATCTAGCCCCATCCAGCCAGCTGGGATTTCTTGGACCGTTACGCGCTTCATAACAGAATCTTGCGAGCAAGCAGGTGCCGCGATAGTATCGACTGGGATATAAATTTTAACGCCTAATTCCTTGCCCTTGCGCAAGATATTTTTAGCCTCTTCAATCAAATCCTCTTCTAAAAGCGAATTTCCGATATCATATCCAACGGCCTTTAAAAATGTAAAAGCCATACCGCCACCGATAATGAGTTTATCGACTTTTGGGAGTAGATTATGCAAGGCTTGGAGCTTACCACTGACCTTGCTACCGCCAGTTACAGCGACGAAAGGACGGGCTGGGCGTTTGATCAAATCAGCGGCGAATTTAATCTCTTTTTGCAGCAAAAATCCAGCCGCTTTGTGCTCGTTGTCGAAAAACTTCGTCACAGCCTCGACGCTTGCGTGCGCTCTGTGGCATACGCCAAATGCGTCATTGACATAAAATTCGGCAAAGCTAGCTAATTTTTTGGCTAATTCAGTATCGTTTTTGGTTTCGCCCTTTTCGAAACGCAAATTATCTAATAATAAAAGCTCGCCCTTTTTTAGCTCGCTAACTGCCTTGCTAGCACGCTCGCCTACGATATCATCGACAAATTTGACCTCGCGATCAAGCAATCTGCCAAGTCTTTTTGCCACAGGGCGAAGGCTAAATTTCTCCTCGTAGCCGTTTTTTGGGCGGCCAAGGTGACTAGCTAGTATCACGCAACCACCATTATCCAAACAATAGCGAATCGTAGGGATTGATGAGCGGATTCTGCGATCGTCTGTGATATTGCCAAACTCGTCCATAGGCACATTAAAATCGCATCTGATAAAAACTTTCGCGCCGTCTGTAAAATTTAAATCCTTAATATCTAAAATTTGGCTCATTTTAACCCCTTTTTGACGCTGCGAAAACCGCTAAATCAACCAATCTGTTACTATAACCCCACTCGTTATCATACCAGCTTAGCACTTTGATTAAATTTCCGCCAATCACCTGCGTGCAATCGCTCGCCACGGCTGTCGAAAATGTCGAAGTGCAAAAATCGCTTGATACGCGTTTGTCATCATCGACGACCAAAATTCCCTTCATTGCGCCATTAGCGTATTTTCTAAAAATTTCATTTAGCTCGTCAGCTGTGGTCTCTTTTTTGGTCGATACGGTCAAATCTACCATTGAAACATTTGCTACTGGCACGCGCACAGCTTGTCCGTGCATTTTGCCTTTAAGATGAGGCAAAATCAGGCTGATTGCCTTGGCTGCGCCTGTCGTAGTCGGTATGATATTGCACGCTGCCGCACGACTTCTGCGGAAATCGCGTGATTTGACATCGACTAGGCTTTGGCCATTTGTATAAGCGTGGATTGTAGTCATCAAGCCCTTTTCGATACCTAGCTCATCATCTAAAATTTTAGCCACAGGGCCAAGTCCGTTTGTGGTGCAGCTAGCGTTTGAAATCACGCTCTCGCCTGCGTAGCTTTCGTGATTTACGCCGATTACATAAGTCGGAGTATCGTCCTTAGCAGGGGCGCTCATAACGACAAGTTTAATGCCGTTATCCAAAAATGGTTTGCATTTTTCTGTGGTTAAAAATGCTCCCGTGCATTCTAGCACAACTTCTGCGCCAAGCCCAGCGAAATCGAGCTCGCTAGCGTCTCTGGTGCTATAAACTCTGATTTTTTTGCCATCTACTGCGATGTAATCGTCGTTTATGATTTCAACTTTTTTATTAAATTCCCCATGAACTGTGTCGTATTGAAGCAAGTATCTAGTAAGGTCGCGTTTAGCGGTATCGTTGATAGCCACTAGCTCCACATCATCGCGATTTAGCGCGATTCTGGCTGCACATCTGCCGATGCGTCCAAAGCCGTTAATTGCAATTTTTGTTGCCATAATTTTTCCTTAAAATGAAATTTTAAAAATCTTATAATATTACAAAAATTTGGGTTAATTAACGGTAAAATGGATTAAAATTTAGCTGTTTTTGACGCTAAATTTCACGCCACTATCAGCAAAAACGCTTAGCAAAATTTCATAAAATTCGCCAAATTTGTCTTTTAAAATTTGGCCATTTTCTATGATAAATTCAGCGTCGTTTCTCTCGGTTAGCGCGTCATAAAGTGCGTCTAGATTTGTAATATAATCAGGCTCGAATTTTAGGCGTTTGGCGATGAATTTATAAAGCCCTGCTTTGCTTTTTACTTTGGCTGCGTCGATTGTGATTTGCTTCATTATTGCACCCTCTCAAAGCTCTTGTAATGGTCTTTTGTGTAAAAAATCAAGCCGTCGTTTGAAAACACTAGCCGTTTTTTACCCCTAGCACCACCCCTGTAATCAATATCAGCCTCTGTGTAAATTCTGCCCTTTTTAGCAGGAAGCGCGCGCTCGTAATTTCCAAATCTATCGCCACCGATCGATTTATCCTTCGCGTATGCGTGCAGATCGCCACCGCTCCAACCAAGAGCGTTTGCCTGCTTTTTGGTGATGAAATTTGAAGGCAGTTCTCCGTGCGCTTTGATATGCTCGCTCACGCACTCTTTGCTAATGCAAAGCTCGCTTACTGGCGTTTGTGCGCCATTATCTTGCGCGCTTTGCGAAATAGAATTTTTGCCATAAAATAAAAATAAAGCTAATGCTAAAACCCCGAAAATCAGGGCAAAATTTAGAAATTTTTTACTCACTTTTGATTCTTTTTTTGGTTGCAAATTTAAAATAGCAAATTATCGCTGCTACAACCAAAGCAAGGATTAGTGGCGCGATATAAGGTTTTTCTTTGATATGAGAGTAAATTTCTTGGACGAAATCCCCAGCATAAAAGCTCAAAAGTCCGATGATAAGCGCCCATACAAGCGAACTAACCGCGTTTAAAATGCTAAATTTCAAAAACGAGTATTTTGTGATACCAATGGCGATTGGAACCAAGGTTTTTAGCCCATAGATGAATTTTTGGATTAAAATTATCCTATCGCCGTATCGTTTGAATAAAATTTGCGACAAAGCCAAATTTCGGCGCTGTTTTTTTAGGTATGGCATGATATCTTTTTTGTTGTAGCGACTGACCCAAAACAGCCCCGTATCGCCCAAGAAATTTGACACGCAGGCTACGGCTATACAAACCCAAATATTAAGTTCGCCTGTAAAGCTTAAAATTCCAGCAGCCACCAAGGCGATAAATCCACCGCCCAAAGTGTATAAAAAAAGTAGTAAATATCCCCAAGTATGGAGGTTTTCAAACATAGAATCCATGAAATTTACCCGCTTAATCTAGCCTAAAAATTTCGCCCTAAAACCTGCATTAAAAGCCTGTATTCTTGTGTGGAAGTATCGAAAGCCACGCTATTTTTGGTCTCTATGACAGAGCCACCTAGGCTAACACCTGCGAAAAATCCACCCTTGCTTGTGAAAACATACATATCTTTATTTATCATATCAAGTCTGCCTGAATCCGCGCTGTAATTGCCAACCACGGCTGTCGCGTCGCCTGAGAGGGTGATTTGGGATTTGCGCATTTTATTTATCATAGCCTCACTCATCACGAAAATTACCAAATAATTATCCTCATAGCCTATTTGTAGCCCGATACTAGCGTTTGAAATATCCACAGCGCTTACCTGACCGCCCTTATAGACAATGACGCCCTCGCCATACATTCCGCCTATGATAAAGCCTAGCTTTTTCACACTTGGGAAAATCAGCACAGCCTCGGCCTCATTAGCTAGGTATTTATACGCAGAGTTGCTTTTCATCACAGACGAATACGCGCCCGCACTATTTATCAAAAGCTCGTCCTCTCCAAAAAGTGCGCCCACAAAAAGCAAAAGTGAAAGTATGATTTTTTTCATTTTTTATCCTTAGTTAAATTTATTTAGCGATTTCAACCGCGCGAAGCTCGCGTATGACATTGACCTTGATTTCGCCCGGGAATTGCACCTTGTCTTGGATTTCCTCGGCGATCTCTTTTGCGATTAGCACAGCCTCATCATCGTTGATTAATTTTGCATTGGCAATGACGCGAATTTCGCGTCCAGCGTTGATTGCATAAGCTTGTTTTACGCCGTTTTTACCAAGTGCGATTGTTTCTATATCATTAACCCTTTTTAGGAAGCTCTCCAATACTTCGCGCCTTGCCCCAGGTCTAGCCGCACTTAGCGCATCAGCTGCGCACACAGCGGCACTTTCTACGCTTGTAGCTTCCTCGTGTCCGTGGTGAGCGAAAATCGCATTAATCACGACTGGGTGCTCTTTGTATCTGCGACAAACCTCTGCGCCCAAATCCACATGCGAGCCCTCGTATTCGTGTGTAAGAGCCTTGCCGATATCGTGCAAAAGTCCGGCCCTTTTGGCTAGTTTTGGATCGCCACCTGTCTCAGCTGCAATAATTCCTGCTAAATGCGCTACTTCAAGAGAGTGCGCAAGGGCGTTTTGACCATAGCTCGCACGGAATTTTAACTTTCCGATAAGTTTTAAAATTTCTGGGTGCAGTTTGCCAATGCCTAGATCCATAACGATATTTTCGCCCTCTTCTAAAATGCTTGATTCGAACTCATCGCAAACTCTTTTATAAATATCCTCGATTCTAGCTGGCTGAATTCTGCCATCTTCAATCAAAAGCTCGATTACGCGCACAGCGATAGCCCTGCGGTAAAGATTGTGCGAGCTAACGATAATCGCATTTGGCGTATCATCGATGATGACATCTACGCCCAGCGTCATTTCTAAGCTTTTGATATTGCGACCCTCTTTACCAATAATTCGACCTTTTAGCTCATCATTTTTGATATTTACGACATTTATTAGGCGTTCAGCTGCAAACTCGCCAGCAAAACGCGAAGTCGCCTGAGCGATGATATAATTTGCCTTTTTTCTAGCCTCTTTTTTCGCCTCTTCCTCGTGTTTGCGCACGATATGAGCGATATCTATGCGTGATTGTTCCTCGACCTTGCGCAAAATTTCATCTCTTGCCTCACTTTGCGTAAATCCAGCCACGCGCTCTAAAACTTTCAGTGATTCGGCTAGTTTTTCCTCGTAATTTTTCTTTAAATTTACGCCCTCATCGTAGAGAAATTTAGCTTCATTTCTAGCATTTTCTACATCTGCTTTGCTGTTTTTAAGCACCTCTTGTTCGGTTAAAAGAGCCTGTTCTTTTTTGTTCAGTTCGTTGAATTTTTGATTGTAATCTTTTTGGAGATGATTTGACTTTTCCTCGTATTTCTTTTTAGCCTCTAATTCAGCCTCTTGGACTGAAATTTTAGAATCCCTAAGCACGCCCTCGGCTTCGAATTCTATGGCTTTTGCCTTTGCTTTTGCTTGTTCAATCAATACATCGTAGTTTGCGTTATTGATTTTTCTAGCTACCCCATACCCTATGCCAGCGCCCACCGCAAGAGCGCACAAGGCGATTAAGATCTCTATCATATTTTCCTCTTTTAAAGTAATTTTTGCTCGGAGTAATGTAAAAATCACCTACCACATCATGGCTCAAAGATAAAATTTCATCTGTGAAACAATCCTCTAAGCTCACAAAAACCACGGTAGGTTTGTGTTTTAGACCTGAAAAAAACATATCATAATATCCTTTACCATGTCCTATTCTAGCGAGCCTTCCATCTACTCCAACCACTGGAATAACCGCTAGATCCACCTTGCCGAAATAGCCGTTTTGAGGCAGTGTTTCACGCAACCCAAAATGCGATTTGACAAAAGGAAGTCGCAATTTTACCATTTTTAAATTAATATCCGTTATAAGTGGAAGATAAAATTCGCATTTTTTACCCATTAAATTTTTCAAAAACAAAATTTCGGGCTCGTATTTTAGTGGCAAAAAAATCAAAATTTTGCGCGCACCAAGAGCGCGAATTAAATTCGCAATCCGCCTAGAAATGATATACGAAGTGCATTTGGCTGAAATTTTGGCACGAAATTTAAGCCTAGATTTGCAAATTTTCCTAAATTCATTTTTTTCCACGATTTTAACTTTGTATTAAATTTTAACGGCTATTTTAGCAAGTTTAAGTATAATTCCACATCAAAATTAACAAGGCAACAAATGAAATTTAAAATTTTACTAGCTCTGCTTATGGGTTTTTTCGTCCTTACTGGGTGCGAGAAAAAGGACGAGCAAAGCGCAAATAGCGAGCCAGAGATAACCCAAAGCGCCGAAAATGAAAATATCCCCACAGAAAGCAGTATTGGCACCAATTACACTGCGCCGTTTTCGCTCACATTTACAAATAATCAAATTTTAAATATGCAAAAAAACAAAAATGGTTTTAGCATAGAAAATGGCGGCAAAACCACGCTTTTTGCCTTTTTTGCTTCGTGGTGTGATGCTTGCACAATCCAAGCAAGCGCGCTTAATACGCTCGTGGAAAAATACGGCGATAAGCTCGATGTAGTGGCTGTTTTGATAGCTGATGAGATTTCATTAGACGAGCTAAAAGAGTATGAAAAAAAGGTAAAAGCCAAATTTAAAATAGCCTATGGCGAGGCAAATGATTTTTTCACAGGCACGCTTGGAGGCATTTCAGAAATCCCGTATTTGGTGGTTTATGACAAAAAAGGCGAGTTTAGCGCTCAATATTTCGGCTTAGTCCCCGAAGAAATTTTAACACTCGAAATGGAGAAAATTTTATAATGTTTAATTTTTTTAAAAAAGGTCTTAGCAAGACGATCGAGGCTATGAAGGAGGCTCGCGGCAAAAGCAAAATTTCAAAAGAAGTGCTTGAAGAAATGCTTTTAGAAGCCGATGTGGATTATGAAATCATCGAGGAAATTATATTTTATCTCCCGCCTAACGAATTCGTCGAAAAGGCCGATTTGAAGCGTGTAATGAAGACATATTTTATGTATGAACACGAAAATTTCACCCCCGCTAAACCTTATGTCGAGCTAATCCTTGGCGTAAATGGCGCAGGCAAGACAACCTCTGTCGCAAAGCTGGCAAATTTATACAAAAAAGCTGGAAATAGCGTGATTTTGGGCGCGTGTGATACATTTAGAGCGGGCGCAGTCGAGCAGATAAAACGCTGGTCGCAAATCATAAATGTCCCTATCATCGCTACCGCGCAAGGCCACGACCCTGCGGCTGTGGCTTACGATACCATTAGCTCAGCCGTCGCTAAGAGGCTAGATCGCGTGCTAATCGATACAGCCGGCAGACTTCAAAACCAAAAAAACCTAGCAAACGAGCTAGAAAAAATCGTTCGTATCTCAGCCAGAGCCTGCGAGGGCGCGCCACATCGCAAAATCATCGTGCTTGACGCGACGCAGGGAAACAACAGCGTAATCCAAGCCAAAGCTTTTAATGAAATCACCAAACTTGATGGCATTATCATCACCAAACTCGACGGCACGCCAAAAGGTGGCGCGCTTTTTGGGATTGCGCGTGAGCTAGAAATCCCGATTTTGTATGTAGGCGTGGGCGAGAGTATGGACGATTTGATCAAATTTAACCCAGATGAGTTTGTCGATACCCTAGTCGATGGACTTTTTGAATAAGAAATTTCACTTTAAATTTGCAAATTTATAAAAAACTAAATTTGCAAATTCTTTTTAAATTTAGCCAAATTTAACCCCAATATAAGTGCGTTAAGAATATAATTTAATTTTGTTTAAAATTTCAAAATTTAGGTAGAAAAATGCAAATTTATGCGGATAATTGCACTCTCTCATACGGGAAAAATCCTATTGTATCAAAACTAAGCTTCCGCGCTAATAGTGGCGAAATGGTAGCTGTTATGGGGCCAAGTGGCGTGGGCAAATCCACGACTTTGGGTCTGTTTTTTGGCGAAGCAAAATGCGAAAATGGCGAGTTTGGAATAAACGGCGCGCCAAATTTGGACCAAAATATAATCTCGCTGATTACGCAAGATGATATTTTGATAAAAGAATTTAGCGTTTATGAAAATCTCAAACACTACGCCAGATTGCACGGCGTGGCATTTTCGCGCATTGACGAAGTGATTAGTAGCCTAAATTTGGGCAAGGTGCGAAACAGCCCAGTATATAAAGGCGGTAAATGGGCGATTAGTGGCGGTCAGCGTAAAAGAGTAAATATCGCAATGGAAATGCTTTTATCGCGTAATGAAATTTTCTTTGCCGATGAGCCAACCAGCGGGCTTAGCACCGCAGGCAGTATTCAGGTTTTGCAGAGCCTTCGCGACATAGCCGACGGCAAAAGCATGAACGCCCCAAAAATCGTCATGGTGATAATTCACCAGCCAAATTTAGAGATGATAAAGATGTTTGATAAAATTTTGCTTTTTGAAGAAATCAAAAAGGAAAATGGCAAAAAACCAACTAGCCTAGCAACAACGAAATTTATGAGCTTAGCAGAGTTTTTTAGCGAGCATTTAGGTTGCGATTATGCGGGAGCTGATACGCTCGAACTTCACAAAAAATACAATGAATTTTTAAAGAGTATATGATGAAAGATATTTTAAGCTTTACCTATATAGAATTTCTTAGGAATACGGTTAAAAACATAAAATACCTAATCTTTGGCGTTGGCGTTACGGCGGCATTTTTGGGATACTTTGTGGCGTGGATTTTCTCACAAAGCGAAGACGGGACTTTTATCGGAAATAAGCACTATATGAGTTATCTACTTTTTATCGCTATGTCTGCGGCGTTTTTGGGGATTTTAAAGGGCATTTACGATATTTATGTTGATAGAGAGTTAATGCACAAATTTGCTAGAAGTGGTCTAGCTTTGCACAAATTGTTTATCGCAAAATTTATAATAGCGTTTGTAATCGGCATTATCCAATGCTTTTTGCTTACCTTACCTGCGCTTTTTATACTCAAAATTCAACAATCGCAAAGCGTCATAATCTACGCAAACTGGGTAATCTGCCTTGGAATTTTTATCTGTTCTTATGCTTTGGCATTAATCGTCTCGTGTGTCGTAGGAAGCGATAAGATCGCCTCGATTAGCATTGCCCTTTTACTAGTGCCTCAGATTATGCTAAGCGGTCAAGTGCCGTATAAAAATCTACACAAAGCCGTATTTTTATGGGAAAGCAATTATGCTAAAATGCCACCACCTGCCGTTTTGATGCCAGTGCCTGTGGGGTTTGAGGCTTTGGTTGTGGCAAATTATACGACGCTTGTAGATGAGTTTGGCAATAGTTCAAATGTAAATAATGATATCAGTGGCGAAATCGCAAAAGAAGCCGATAATATAACGCTCAAAAATGGCGTTTTCCGCTCAGCCAAATGGCATGCAAATCTATCTATGTGGGTTGTGGATTTGCTTTTATTAATGCTTTGGTGCGCGGGGTATTTGATACTAGCTTATGTGCTTTTTATGGTCTTAAACTCACCAAAATTTAAAAAGTCAAATTTAAAATTTCAAAGGAGATAGAATGAGAAAATCAACTAAATTTTTACTTAGTATTGCGCTTATGGCTTCGTTTGCGCACGCAACAGACGGCGAATGCGAAAACAAAAATGCGTTAGCTTGCTTTGCAAGTGCTAAAAGCTACGATGAAAAAAACGAAAGCGAAAAGGCGCTGGAATTTTACAAAAAAGCCTGTGAGCTAGACTATGCCCTAGGTTGTGCTAAAACAGGTGAAAAATACCAAAATTTGAAAAATCATGAAAATGCAAAGAAATTTTATTCCAAAGCTTGTGATTTAAATCATCACGAAAGCTGCGTAAATTGGGGCGAAATTTTTGAAAACGAGGGCAACTGCGACAAAGCAAGCGAGATTTATCAAGATACCTTTAAAAATAAAAAATACAAACTAGCAGGAGATAGATTTGAAGCTCTTGTCGGAAATACAAAGTGTATAACCGAAGATTTTGATATTTCAAAAACTATGGAAGCGACAGATTCTAAATGCCAGCCAAATGACGGTATGAAATACTATTTAGAAGGTGTTAAATACAAAAATAACCAAAGCGTAAATGATGCCGTCATACTTCAAACTTTTCAAAAATCATGCGATTGTGGCGAGGGAAAGGGTTGTGATGAAGTGGCAAATGTTTATTGGGAAAATTTCAAAGACTTACCACAAAAACGTAAAGACAAAACCAAAGAAGCTATGATTAAAGCTTGTGAGGGAGATATTGTAACAGGCTGCGAAAAAGTCTATTTATCGTATGAAAGAGGATATTTACAAGCAGACGATAGACAAGAGAAAATGGATAATTTGAAAGAAAAAATGGTTGGTCTTGCCGCTAGACATGAAAGGCTTTGCAAAGCAAACGACAAGCTAGAAAATGCGCTTCATTGCGATTGGGTAGCTGATTTTTATTTCTCTACTAAGCGAGACCATGAAATAGCAGAAGCAGCAAGATTATACAAAAGAGCTTGCGATTTAGGCGTAAGCAATAGTTGCTGGAAACTTGCCGAAATTTATTCCGAAGGACACGATAGCAAGACAAACCCCGAGGATACGATTAAATTTGACTTTGCTAAATATAAAGAATTTGCTTTTAAAGCATGCAAAGATGATGTCAAAAGAGCTTGTAAAAGTTTAGATATACATTATACTTTATGGCTAAATGAAAATTTATGTTTGAATGAAAATAATGAAAAATCTTGTGTCGAAGTAGGGAAAATTTACGATGACGGCTACGAAAATCAAAATTTGCGAAATTACCGATATTATATCATCAAAGCAAATAGGCATAAAGCACAAGAATTTTACAAAAAAGGTTGCAACTTAAACGACTACCAAGGTTGTTATTTATATGGATACAATTTGCTAGTAGAAGAATATTACAAAGCAATGAATAGAGAAAATTTCAACTATAATGATGCAATTGAATTGTTACTAAAAGCCTGCGATAACGGATATAGTAGAGCATGTGATAAACTTGGCTCAAAAGGAGTTGAGTTATTAGACTTACTAAAAAGTTGCGATACAAATAATGCTACTAATTGTGTGAAAGCAGGCGATATATATTATAACGGCTTTCAACTAGGAGAGAATATTCAATACAATCATGTAATTGTAAGTAATAAAAGAAAAGCCGTCGAGCTTGTCAAAAAAAGTTGCGAATTAAATGACCCTTGGGGATGTAATTATCTTGGCTATATTTATGACAAAGGTGAAGCAATCAGACAAGATGATGATTTAGCGGTAAAATTTTACAAAAAAAGTTGTGAATTAGGACACGGACAGGCTTGTCTAAATTTAGGATATGCGTATGAAACGGGGAAATTAGGCGTAAATAAAGATATTCCTAAGGCGCATGAATATTTTGGGCTAGCTTGTGATTATGGAAAAAACCAAGCTTGCGAAAAATATAAAGAAACAAAAAATTAACATAAAGGATAAAAAATGAGAAATTTAAGCAAAATTTTACTTAGCGTTGCGCTTATGGCTTCGTTTGCAAACACAGCAGATGATGAGTGCAAAAAAGGTGACGCAAAGGCGTGCTTTGCAAGTGCGAAAAACTACGACGATCAAAACAATATCGAAAAAGCACTAGAATTTTACTCTATATCGTGCTTTATGGATTATCCGCTTGCGTGTAGTAAAATCGGTGAGAAAAATCTCGCCGCAAACGATATCGCAAATGCAAAGAAATTCTACTCCAAAGCTTGTGATTTAAACCACCACGAAAGTTGCGTAAATTTAGGCGAAATTTTTGAGAGCGAAGGCAACTGCGACAAAGCAAGTGAAATTTACAAAGATACATTTACTAATAAAAAATTTAAACAAGCCCAAGTTAAATTTGAAGCTCTAATAGGAAGCAAACAATGTATGAGCGAAGAATTGAAAAAACAGAAAGAAGAGGGAGAAAAAGCAAAAGCCAAAATTGAGGAAGCAAAAATACAAATCGAAGAAGCTAAAATGCAAATTGAGCTTTCTAAAAAAGAACTTGAAATAACAAAACAACAAATGAATTCCCAAGCTCAAAACAACAAAATGAGTAAAGACGAAATTTTGGCAAAAATTTTTACGCGAGACATAATTGGCTCGACAGTTGCGTATTTAGAACAATTTACAGGCATTCCAAAACAAGTTAGCGATTACAATAACAAATCCCGGAGAGAATACCATATCGAAAATTGTATCATTACAGTATATTCTGATCAAAATAATATACGCTCATTAGAATTAGAAGTTAGCGATGAATGCACTTTTGATATTTCCAAAATGATATATTTTGACAGCAAATATTATGCACATCAACTGACATATGATAAAATTTATGATGTTTTAGGCGAATATAGCGTTAAATTTACATCAGATTGTTTATATGGCTGCGGCAACGCTGCTGTGCCACTTAGTTATTTAGAATACACAGGACCTCACGCCGATAATTGGATTGAAGCGCGGTTTAGCACAAATAGTGAGTTTGATGGCAGTTCTTGCTGGGCAAATTATATGGAAGAACGAGAAGGCGTGGATTATTTAATAAATTACGAATTTAGTAAAGATAAAAAATACGACAAGATAGCATACGAATGTTTTAAAGGAAACAAAATCGATACTATACGCATTGGATACGATATATTTAATAACTAATGAACGAGCTACTGCTCGTTCATAATCGATAAAAGTTCTGCGTTGTTTTTGGTTTTTAGGATTTTTGGGTATAAAAATTTCAGTGCCTCGACATCGTCCATCGTAGAAACCACAGAGCGAATAGCCCAAATTTTCTGTAAATTTTGCGCACCTTGGAGCAATTCTTCTTTTCTCGTGCCTGATTTTGTGATATTAATCGCAGGGTAAATTCGACGATCGCTGATATTTCTATCTAGGATAATCTCGCTATTTCCGGTGCCTTTGAACTCCTCGAAAATCACATCGTCCATACGAGATCCCGTCTCGATTAGCGCAGTCGCCACGATAGTAAGCGATCCGCCGTTTTCGATATTTCGCGCCGCTCCAAAAAAGCGTTTTGGTTTGTGAAGTGCGTTGGCATCGACACCACCGCTTAGCACCTTACCGCTAGCTGGGGTTACGGTGTTGTAAGCGCGCGCAAGGCGAGTAATGCTATCGAGCAAAATCACCACATCTTTACCGATTTCGACGGCGCGTTTTGCCTTTTCGATCACGAGTTCAGCCACGCGCACATGGTTAAACGCAGGCTGATCAAAAGTCGAGCTAAACACCTCGCCACGCACACTGCGCTCCATATCAGTAACCTCTTCTGGTCTTTCATCTACCAAAAGCACCAAAAGCTCGACCTCTGGGTGATTTCTCGTAATTCCGTTTGCTAGCTCCTTCATAAGCTCAGTTTTACCCGTGCGAGGCGGAGCCGTGATAAGCGCTCTTTGACCCTTGCCAATCGGCGTAAAAAGATCTAGCACGCGACCAGTTAGCTTCATCGGATCGTATTCGAGCTGTAATTTTTCAGTTGGAAAAAGCGGAGTTAGATTATCAAAAAGCGGTCTTTCTCTGGCTTCTTGGATTGATTTGTAATTAATCGCTTCGATTTTTAAAAGCGCGTAATATTTCTCTTGATCTTTTGGTTCTCTGACCTGCCCTGTGACGATATCGCCCACACGAAGGGCAAATTTGCGAATTTGGCTTAGGCTGACATAGGCGTCATTTGCGCTGTCGCTAAGGTTGGAGTCGATTCCTCGCAAAAAGCCGTATCCCTCAGGCGTAACCTCTAAAATTCCAGTAAATAAAATAAATCCGCCCTGTTTTGTCTGCA
Source organism: Campylobacter sp. VBCF_06 NA8 (assembly GCF_027737825.1). Classification (NCBI taxonomy): domain Bacteria; kingdom Pseudomonadati; phylum Campylobacterota; class Epsilonproteobacteria; order Campylobacterales; family Campylobacteraceae; genus Campylobacter; species Campylobacter sp. VBCF_06 NA8. The sequence continues at coordinate 169,191 of NZ_JAOVUB010000002.1, read as the reverse complement.
TGCGAAGTATCTCAAACACGAGCTCTTGGCGGCGAAATTCGCGAGAATTTTCCACACCTAGCTCATCAGCGATTGCGACAAGGTTTTCTAAATCCATAGCGCGAAGCTCTTCGATTTGATATCCCTCTACTGGGACATGAGTTTTAGCATGAACTTTTTTCGTGTGATTTGGTGCTTGTGGGGCGGTTTGGGTTTGTTGGGTTGAATTTTCCTTAGTGTTTTCCATTGTTCCTCTTTGAAATTTGAAGATTTAAAATTTGGCGGTAAAAGGTAGCTGTAATTATAAAATTTTATTCCTTAAACGCACCAAATTTTAGAATTTTTTGTTGTCTGCGAGTGATAATCTCATCGATTGAGAGATTTGCTAGCTTGTCAAGCTCGGCTAAAACATAGTTTCCTAGCAGTTTCGCTGTGGCGTCTCTATCTCTGTGAGCGCCCATTTTAGGCTCTTCGATGACATCGTCGATTAGATCAAGCTCTTTTAACTCCTCAGCGGTAATCTTTAACGCTTTTGTCGCTGCTTCGCTTTTTTCTGGATCGTTCCACAAAATCGCCGCACAGCCCTCTGGCGAAATAACTGAAAAGATTGAGTTTTGTAGCATTGCTAATTTATCAGCTACGCCGATAGCTAGCGCGCCACCGCTTCCGCCCTCGCCGATAACTACGGCAATTGTTGGAGTGCGTAGATTGCTAAGTTCGTATAAATTTCGCGCGATTGCCTCGCTTTGTCCGCGCTCTTCGGCGCCGATTCCAGGATATGCACCCGGAGTGTCGATTAAAAATAAAATAGGCAGATTAAATTTTTCGGCTAATTTCGCCACTCTTAGAGCCTTGCGGTAACCTTCTGGGTGAGGCATACCGAAATTTCGCTTTAATTTGTTTTTTGTGCCACGACCCTTTTGTTCTGCGATTACGACGATTTTGCGTGTGCCGATGATACCTAGGTAGCACACAATCGACGCGTCATCGCGATACGCGCGATCACCGTGGATTTCGTGAGCGTCTTTTAAAAGCGCTCTGATATAATCAATCGCATAAGGACGATCTGGGTGGCGGGCTAGTTGCAAGCGTTGGTATTCGCTAAGATTTTTGTAAATTTTAGCGACCTCTTTTTCTAAATTTTTGTTTAAAATCTCAACCGCGTCCTCATCGCCACGAATTTTTGCGTTGGCGATATCATCATCTATTTGTTTAATAGATTTTTCAAAATCAAGATAACTTGCCATTATTTCACTCTTTTGAAGATTACAGATCCGTTTGTGCCACCAAAGCCGAAATTGTTGCTCATAACGCAATCAATCTGTGCTTTGCGCGCAGTATTTGGGACATAGTCCAAATCACACTCTGGATCTTTTGAAATTTGATTGATTGTAGGAGGGATAATTCCACTTTCCATAGCTAGTAGGGCAACCGCTGCCTCGATCGCACCAGCTGCACCAAGACAATGCCCGATTTGACCCTTTGTCGAGCTTACAGCTGGGACATTTGCGCCAAATAGCTCTTTTAAAGCCGCTGTTTCGTTTCTGTCATTTACCGCAGTAGATGTGCCGTGAGCGTTGATATAATCAACCTTTGGCTCGCCAGCCATTTTATAGGCCTTTTTCATAGCGCGAAGCGGACCATCAAGCGTAGGCGAAGTGATATGATACGCATCACCGCTAGAACCATATCCGATAAGCTCGCCATAAATTTTAGCCCCTCTTGCAACTGCGTCCTCGTATGTCTCCAAAACAAGCGCAGCCGCGCCCTCTCCCATAACAAAGCCATTTCTCTCCCCGTCAAACGGTCTGCTTGCATGCTCAGGATCGTCATTTCTAGTAGAAAGTGCCTTCATAGCGGCAAATCCACCGATACCGACAGGGCAAATCGCAGCCTCAGCGCCAACGACTAACATTTTTTTCGCTTCACCGACTTGGATAGTTTTCGCTGCCTCGATGATAGCGTGAGTAGATGCCGCACAAGCTGTAACACTGGCTAAATTTGGACCTTTGAGATTATGATAAATAGAAATAAATCCGCCTAGCATATTTACTAGTGCAGACGGGATAAAAAATGGAGAAATTCTCCTAGGACCACGCTGCAAACAGACATTTGAGTTGATCTCAATATTCGGCAAACCACCGATTCCAGCGGCTGAACTGATACCAAACTCATCAGCGTCAAATTCGCTAAATTTAGCATCCTGCATAGCCTCTGCGGCAGCTTTTAGTCCTAGTTGAATAAATCTATCCATTTTCTTGATCTCTTTGCCGTCTTCGACAACCACGCTAGGATCAAAATCCTTAACTTCGGCTGCTATGCTAACTGGAAATTCGCTCGCATCAAAAAGTGTAATCTTGCCTACTCCGGTTTTTCCGCTGCAAATGTTTTCGAAACTACTTTTTTTATCAAGGCCAAGGGCTGTAATCATGCCAATTCCGGTTACTACGACTCTTTTCAAGATCAATTCCTTAAAATTTAAAATTTAAATTATTTATTTAAGCTTTCTACATAGCTTACGACATCGCCGATTGTTACTAATTTCTCTGATTCGCTATCTGGAATTTCGATGCCAAATTTCTCTTCCAAAGCCATTACTAGCTCAACTACATCTAATGAATCAGCGCCCAAATCTTCGATAATTTTTGCTTCTGGTTTTACTTGATCAGGTGCAACGCTAAGTTGCTCCACAACTACATCTCTTACATCTTCAAATGCTGCCATTTGGAACTCCTTTAAAAAAATAACTCGTTATATTATAATAAGTTTGCTTAAAGTATCGAAATTTAAACATTTTTACTATAATACGCGCCCTGACATTATAAAATTTGGAGTTAAATTTTGAGTAAAGATAGCTCGGTCAAACGCGTGATCGAAATCATATATGATTTGCAAAAAGGCAATGTGCTAAATCTGGCGAATTTAGCGGATAAATACAGCGTCAGCGAGCGCACGCTAAGGCGAGATTTGGAGGTCATCAAAGAAATTTTTGGCGATATTTTCATGCATTTGGGGGGCGGAAATTACCAAAGCTCGCAAAAAGCGATTTTTGAAAATATGCTAAATTCGAGCGAATTTTTTATGCTTAAAGAAATCATAAAACTCTCTCACAAATCAAGCCTAGAAATTTCAAAAAATTTAAGCAAATCCATGCAAGATAAAATTTTAAAAAACCTAGACGAGAGCCCATATATCTTTAAACACAAGCCTTACGAGGAAATTTTTGCTAGGCGGGAAGTGTTTAAAATTTTAGAGCGCGCGATCACTTATAAAAAAGAAATTTCCTTTAAATACACAAACGCGGGCAAAATTTCGCACTTTACAATCCAGCCGTATAAAATAATGTTTATGGAGCAAAATTTCTACCTCGCAGGACTGCAAAAACGCCCGCACAAGCACGCGCATGTGATTTTTCGAATCGCTATGATGAGCGAGGTCAAATTTAGCGGGCGCGAGTTTAAGCGCGACCAAAATTACCTAGATTTTTTGCATTTCATAAACTCGCCATGGGCGAGCTATTCGCCGAATTTCAGGGCGAATTTAATCAAAGTAATTTTGCAAATCCCGCAAGAGCACGCCAAGTATTTTAGACTCAAAAAATTCTACCCCACCCAAGAAATCGTTTGCGAAAACGACGACGGGAGCATAAATGTCGAATTTAGCGTGACAAATTTCGGCGAAATTTTAAATATCATCAAGCAGTGGCTTCCGCGCATAAAAGTCCTAGCCCCGCGCAAACTAGAAGGTATCGTAAAGGGCATAGCTAGGGATTTTTATGAGAATACACACGGAAATTTACCACCACAAAAGGCGGCATTTTAGCCGAATTTAAAGGCAAATTCAGGCTAAATTCCCTACGCAAATAGGCGAAATCTGTTTCATTTCTGCCACAAACTACCGCCCTAGCGAGCATATCAGCCTAGTCCAAACAAGCAAGATCAAGGAAAAAAACTTATAAAACCTTACCTAGGATTTTAAATAACTTTAAGGCGCGCAAAATTAGCACGCGTCATAAAATTTTAACTTTGCGAAAACTAAATTTGAAATTTAATCTTTGCATTTTAAACTATAAATTTTGCACTTTAAGCAGCTCAGGCAACAAGCCTGATTCTGGTTATGAGCCAGATGAGATACTCAGTCTCTAAAAGATTTAGCAGATCTTTATAGTTTGTTAGCGCGCCGTTTTTGGCCAAGTGGCGCTTTCTTGGTCTCCTTTTTCGCTCGTTTTCGATATGCTCGCTAGGGCGGTATCAAATCTCGAATTTCGCCCTATTTCGCAAACCTGCGCGAGGTTAGATTTCAATCATCGTTTTGGCGTTGATTTCAGACAGGCTCAAATCAATCTCGCTTAAAAGCGTGACTAGCTCGTCTTTTTGTGCGATTGCTTTTTCCAAAGTAAGTGGCGAGATAATCTCGATTTTATAGGCATCGCGGAAGCTTTTTAGAGTTTGTTCGATAGTATCTTTTGGCAAGGTGTTTTTGGCTGTGCCATAGATAGATTCTAGCGTTTTTTGCGCCTTTTCCTCGGTTTTGGCTTCCTCTTTTTCCTTGATTTTCGCCGCCTCATCAAGGCAAGCAATCATCATAGATAATTCATCGATCCAGGCGCTCACAATGCCCTTGTATTCGATAGCCTCGATGATAGACAGCTCTTCTTTGCCGATTTTAATGGTGTTTTGCACATTTGCCTTGGCAACTGCACCTTTGAGCGCGCGTTTTTTCTTGCGCAAATCCGCCCTGCTATCCAGCACGCCATTAGCGTATTTTAAGAAATCTTGCGGAGTTTGGTTGCTAGCATTTACCAAAACGCCGTTTATTGCGACTTTGGCTAATTTGTAATCCCCGCCTTGCAACTTTTTATCAATCAACTTAATCTGGGCCAACGCTCTTGTGATTGAAATTTCCATTTTTTGCTCCTTGTTTTTGATTTGAAGCAATTTTACATGGATTTTTTGTCATATTGTGTCAAAAAATAAAAATGTAGAATTTTAAGAAGAAAATTTAAAATTTTGCCGAAAATTCGGCAAAATTTGGTTACATATAAAGTCCGCCGTTGATTTTGAGCACATCGCCGGTGATATAGCTAGCATAATCGCTAAGCAAAAACGCCACGCCGTGCGCCACATCTTGCGCGCTTCCGAAGCGTTTAAGCGGGATATTTGCCTCGTAGTTCGCTCTGACCTCATCGCTTAGAGCGTCTGTCATATCAGTAGCGATAAAGCCCGGTGTCACGCAGTTAAAGCGCACTCCGCGACTCGCACCCTCTTTGGCGAAACTCTTGCTCATCGCTATCATACCGCCCTTGCTCGCGCTATAATTCACCTGCCCTGCATTGCCCATTTCACCGACGATTGAAGCGATATTTACGACTGCGCCGAAGCGTTTTTTGCTCATCACTTTTAGTGCCTCGCGTGAGCCGATGAAAGCAGATGTGAGATTTGCGTCGATTACGCGAGTGAAGTCTTCGAGCTTCATACGAAGGGCTAGTTTGTCGTTTGTGATACCTGCGTTATTTACAAGGTAGCTTAGCTCGCCGTCACACTCGATTATCGCATTTATCGCTTCGATAAATTCAGCCTCGTTTGTCGCGTCAAATTTCACCACAGCACCTTCGCCACCATTTGCTCGAATTTCTTCTAAAAGCGCGTCAGCTAGCTCAGGCTTTGAGCGATAGTTGATCCACACTTTAAGCCCCATGCTAGCTAGCACTCTGGCGATATCTGCGCCGATTCCTCTACTTGCGCCTGTGATTAAGACATTTTTTCCACTAAATTTCATTTTTTATCCTTTCTTTGAATTTCAAATTTTAAAACAGCGGCTCGTCCATTTGCGCTGGAATTTCAAGCCCCATTAACTTTAAGATAGTTGGTGCGACATTGCTAAGCCCCAAATTCGGCTTTAACTCGCTCACGCCCTGCGCGCTTACGAAGCAAAACACATCGAAAGTCGTGTGGTTTGTAAGAAGCTCGCCCTGCGCTCCTCGCATTTGCTCGCAGTTGCCGTGATCTGAGATTTGCACGTAGGCGTAGTTTTTTTCTTTTGCCTTAGCATAGATTTTGCCTAGACACTCATCGACTGCTTCGACGGCTTTTACCGCAGCCTCGAAGTTGCCCGTGTGGCCGACCATATCGCCGTTAGCGAAATTTACCACGATAAAATCTTCGCCCCCCTCGATACCCTTTATCACAGCCTCGCACACAGCATGCGCACTCATAGCAGGGCATAAATCATAGGTCGCGACCTTTGGGCTGTCGATTAAAATGCGGGTTTCGTTCTGCACGCACTCTTCGCTGCCGCCGTTGAAAAAAAATGTAACATGGGCGTATTTTTCGGTCTCGGCGGTGTGAAGCTGTCTAAATCCCGCATCCGCGATGACCTCAGCAAGAGTATTTTGCAAAATGTCCTTTTTGACAATGATTGGAAATGGAAATTTCGCGTCGTATTCTGTCATGGTGATTAAATTTCGCACGCAAAATTTACGCTCAAAGCCCGTGAAATCCTCCATACTCAAAGCTTGGCAAATCTCACGCGCCCTATCATTTCGGAAATTTACAAAAATAATTCCGTCATTTTCTTTAATCCCGTCAAATTCCCCAAAAATCGCTGGCTCGATAAATTCGTCTGTAATGCCCTTCTCATAGCTTTTGCGAGCATACTCGCTTGGGGAGATTTTTTGCTTCTCGCCCTCACACATTAGCGCAATATAGGCCTTTTGCACCCTTTCCCAGCGATTGTCCCTATCCATAGCATAAAACCGCCCACAAACGCTTCCTACGCTAAATTTCGCTTCCAAAGCCTGCAAAAACCTTGCCCCGCTCGTAGGGCTTACATCGCGTCCGTCAGTGATAGCGTGGGCAAAAACCTGCGCGCCAGCGTCTTTTGCTATCTGGCAAAGCGCGTCGAAATGGCGCATGTGCGAATGCACGCCACCGTCGCTGTATAGCCCTATGACATGCACCCTAGGGCAAATTTTTAGCAAATTTACGATTTCAGGCGCAGTTTTTAGGGTGTCATTTTCGATCATTTTATCAATTTTGACTAGATTTTGATACAGCACGCGACCGCTTCCAATCGTCATGTGCCCGACCTCAGAATTTCCCATTTGTCCCTCAGGCAAGCCCACCGCAAGCCCAGATGTGCGAAGTAGCGTGTTTGGCACGGAGGCGAAAAGCATATCGTAAGTCGGCTTTTTGGCTGCGGCGAAGGCGTTAAATTCGGCACTTTGATTGCAACCTATGCCGTCAGTTATCACAAGAATTGTTTTTTGTTTCATATTTTTCTCCTAAATTCAATGCGGACATTGAAATTTCGCATTATACTTTTTTTTAGCAAATATCACAAAATTTAAAATTTAAAAGCTAAATTTTACAAAGAAAGTATTAAAATAATCGGTTTTAAAATAAAATTTAAAAGGCAAATTTTGTTATATTATATCTACCAAATCACAAATATAAATTTCTTTCAATACACCACAGCGCGCGCTGGAATCGCGTTTTTCATAGCTTTTATTTTAAGCGTGTATCTAATGCCACGATTCATATCTTGGGCCAGAGCCAAAAACGCCTCCCAACCTATCTACGACCTAGCCCCGCAAACGCACCAAAAAAAGTCCAAAACCCCCACAATGGGCGGACTTGTCTTTGTTTTTTCAGCGATTGTGGCGAGTGCGTTGTGCGTGAAATTTAGCATTTTCACAACTTGTGGCTTAATCACGCTAGCTGGGTTTTGCGCGATAGGATTTAAGGACGATTTGTCTAAAATTTTGGGTGCCTCTAACCACGCAGGACTTAGCCCGCAAACCAAACTTTTACTCCAAAACGCCCTAGCTTTGGGGATTTCATTTACGCTGTATATTTTCAGTCCGCTTGGTGGCGAGCTGTATTTACCGTTTGTGAAAAACCACATAATAAATTTAGAATTTTTCGCCATTGTATTTTGGATGATAGTTTTCAGCGCAAGTTCAAATGCTGTAAATTTAACCGACGGCCTTGACGGGCTAGCCACAATTCCCTCTGTTTTTTCGCTAGCTAGCCTTGGTATTTTTGCCTATTTGTGCGGACACGCGATTTATGCGCAATACCTGTTTTTGCCAAAAATCGCAGGTGTGGGCGAGCTAAGTATCATCATCGCAGCCCTTATCGGCGCGCTTTTTGGGTTTTTGTGGTTTAACTGCTACCCAGCCGAAGTTTTCATGGGCGATAGCGGAAGCCTAAGCGTGGGGGCGTTTTTGGGATATTGCGCGATTGTGACAAAAAATGAATTTTTGCTAATTATTATCGGATTTGTCTTTGTAATGGAGACACTAAGCGTGATTTTGCAGGTAGGAAGCTTTAAAATGTTTAAAAGGCGAATTTTCCTTATGGCGCCTATTCATCACCATTTCGAGCTGAAAGGTTGGAGCGAAAACAAAATCATAATTCGCTTTTGGATAATCGCGCTAATGGCAAATTTGATCGCGCTAACTTCGATAAAATTAAGATAAGGAAAAAAAATGAAAAAATCACTCTTTGGACACGGCACCACTACAAAAGCGTTAGCAAAAAGCGGCGGTTGGGACATTTACGATGATAATTTCAAAGCTGACGAGGTCAAATTTGACGAATTTGGCAATGCGCTTTTAGCCCCTTGCCATTTTGACCCCGCAAAAAGCGAGCTAGAAATCCCAAGCCCAGGATTTCCCAAAGAGCATAATCTAATAAAATCCGCTAGGAATTTAATCAGCGAATATGATTATTTCACAAATACTGCGCCTTTTAAAATTTGGATTAGCGGGACAAACGGCAAAACCACAACCACGCAGATGACACAGCACCTCCTAGCCCGCCATGGCTCGCTTATGGGCGGAAATGTGGGCACGCCACTTGCACTTTTGGACAAGAGTGCGAAAATTTGGATATTGGAAACTAGCTCATTTACGATTCACTACACACGCACCGCGCACCCCGGAATTTACGCGCTTTTGCCAATCACACCAGATCATCTTAGCTGGCATGGCAGTTTTGCTGAATACGAGCGCGTCAAACTCTCGCCACTTCTAGCTATGAGCGAGGGTTCAGTCGCACTAATACCGGCTGTGTATGCCAGTAGCGAGGCTGTGAAAAACTCGCGCGCAAGGGTGATTTGCTACGAAGATGAAAATGATTTGGCAGCTAAATTTGAAATCGAAATTGAAAAAATTTCATTTAAAACGCCATTTTTGCTAGACGCTATAATTGCACTTTGTATTGAAAAAATCCTAACTGATAAAGCTAGCGTGGAAGTTTTGAACGAATTTGTAATCGAGGCAAACAAACTAGAAGAATTTTTTGATGTAAAAAATCGCATGTGGGTAAATGACACAAAAGCCACAAATATCGATGCTTGCGCGCAAGCCCTTAAACGCTACAAGGACAAAAAAATCCACCTAATCTTGGGTGGCGATGATAAGGGCGTGGATTTGGAGCCACTATTTGTGAGCTTTGCGCCGTATGATTTGCAAATTTATGCGATTGGCTCAAACACCGATAAACTCGTAAATTTATGCGAAAAATTTAAAATTCCTTGCATTAGGTGCGAATTTTTGAAAAACGCAGTCGCCAAAATAGATGAAAATTTCTCTGGTGCGGGCGAAGTCGCACTCCTAAGCCCAGCCTGCGCTAGCCTAGATCAGTTCAAAAGCTACGCCCAACGGGGAAATTTATTTAAAGAGTATGTGGCAAATTTAGCCCTTTAAAACACTGCGCCGAAATTTTTGCAAATTTAGAAACTCGTAGATTGCTTCGTCGCTTCGCTCCTCGCAATGACAAATTATTAGGCAAAATTTACGCCAGGTTTGTCATTGCGAGAATTTTTCGTAGCAAAATTCGCGGCAATCTACGACTTTAAAATTTAAATTTTGCAAATTTGCTGTCATTGCGAGCGAGTGCAACGAACGAAGCAATCCAGTAAAATTTAGAGAAAATTTAAAATTCAACAAAATTCATTTGTGGATTAAAATTTATCGGAATTTCTCTGGATTGCTTCGAGTTTTTCAAACTCTCGCAATGACAACGAAATTTACAAAATCATAAATTTAAATAAATTCGTATCGTGACTAAACGATACTGACCGAATTTGAATTTGCAAGGAAATTTTTATTAAAGGAAATAAAAATGAAAAAGAAAGTTAAAATTTTATTAAGTTTTTTATTTACGATTTTGTTAATACATTTATGTTTATTGTATTTATTAAAACTAAAAGTAAATATAGCCGATATATACTGCTATAATTTAAGCGATGAAGAAATAGTGCAAAATTTTCTTAAAGATTCGTTTTTGCAAAAAACAAAAAACGCCGATGCTAAACCGAATTTCTATTTAATCGGCGAAAATCCAACAACACAAGAAGTTTTGCAAAAACTAAAATATATTGTGGAAAATGATACCAATAAAACCCACAAAATAATCGAACGCAAATATAAAGATACAACAAAAAAAATTATTGTTAGTGAGCATTTAAATATTTTACAGGCTTTAAATAAACATTATACTTTAAAAAACATTAGCGAAAATATTGTTTCATTTTCAACAGAAAAGTGGCGTTGGGTTGTAAGTAATGTTCCGCTCAATACAGCAATAGCTGTCGGCAATTACGATACCCATATAGAAGAAGGAAAAGGTGCAATTTCTATTTATGGTTCAGACGCTTTTATTTTCCATAAAGAAAATTCGTCCGTAGAAATAAAAAGGTATAAATTTTATTACCCATATTATTCAAATTATATTGAGTATATGATAACAAACGACAACATAGAAAAATCTGAAAGAGATGATGTGAATGATTTGAAAAAAAGAATAAATTTAGATTTGCAATACTATTTAGAAGATTATCTGAAAAATGGAGCAAAATCAAATAATTCTTATAAGAACTTTCACCACGATTATATAAAAGTGAATAGTTGCGGTATTGCAAAAAACAAAAACAAAAATTTCGTTATTTATTAAATTTTAATAAAAATTAATTTTTTGTTACAGCTTCGATTTTTTATAAAATTCTTGCAATGCCAAATTTAGACATTGCAAGAAAATCTATTTGAGCGAAATCAAATCCAGCGGGTTTATGTGGTAGTTTTGTTGCGTTACTTCAAAGGTTAGATCCGAGCTAATTCTGCCGATTGTGTAGCCCTTTTTGACCGAAGAGCCCACGCGCACAGTGTTTGGAATCTGATTTAAATGCGCATAAATCGTGTGGATTCCACCCGCATGCTCGATGATGACGACCTTATCTAGCACGGCTGTTTCTTTGGCAAATACGACCTTGCCAGCTAGCACCGCTTTTACCTGCGTGTCGCCACTTTTCGAGCCTAGCACGATATTTTCGTTAAAAAGCTTGATATTATACACAGGATCGCTGTAATTGCCAAATTTACGCTTCACATACGCCCCGTCAAGCGGTGCAGAGGTTTTCGCGCCGGTGTATTTTTTCACACGAGAGGATTGATAGCTAGATCCGTATTGCTTGACCTTGGTGTTGATTTTGCTAACTCTCTCATCGGCTGGCTCGCTAGGCTCTGATTCTGGCTCTGGCTCAAATTTAGGCGCAGGCGGAGCTTCCTTGCCAGCTTTTTTGGCGGCGGCTTTTTGCTTTTCATACTCTTTTTTCTTGGCTTCAAGCTCTTTTTGTTTGGCTTCTTTTTCTTTTTTCTTTTGCGCTTCTAGTTTGGCTATGCGCTCCTTTTCCGCTTTTTCAGCTTTTTCGCGCTCCTCTTTATCATCAATGATTTTAAGCTCAGCCAAGGTCTTGGCAATCGCGTCTTGCTCGGCATTTAGCTTTTCGAGCTGGGCGATATAGCTATCTTTGTTTTTTTGCAGGCTAGCTACTTTTTCTTTTTGTGCGTTTTGCTTTTCGCTCAAATTTATCTTTTTTTGGCTATAACTTTCCATATTTTCGTTGATTTGAGCGATTTTTTTGTTTTGTTCGTCAATGAAATTTTTGTTATTTTCATAATCCTTCATTAGCTTATTTAGCTCGCTATTCATCACGCTCTCTAATCCACCTAAAACCTCGCTAGCCACGATAGAATCAGGCGTAACGCTGGAATTTGTGTCGCTGATGAGATCAAATGAGAGCTCTTGGGAGATGATTTGGACGATTTTGTTTTCTAGCTCGCTTTGCACGCTAAGCAAGGTTGCATTTTGTTTTTTGAGATTTTCTAGCTCTTGCTCTTCGTTTGCGTATTTTTCTTTTAGCTCCTCGATATTTTGGCTAAGCTCTTTTATCTCGTTTTCACGCTTTTTAAAATCGTTTTGTTCTTGCACGATTAAATCAGCGATTTCATCGATTTTTTTAGACAGCCTCATCTCCTCTTGCTTGGAGGTTTTTAGCTCTTTGTTGCTTTGGGCGATTTTTTCCTTCGTAGTCGGTGCGCCGTATGCGAAAAACGCAAGCGCGCACAGTATCATCAAACGCTTCATTGTGATTTTTTACCACTTACTTCTAGCATTACAAATGTAACTGCGATAAATGTCAGCCCCACAGCGATACCAAACAAAATCAGTGGTTCATACGGCAAAACAATCGTCTCACTTAAATTTGTGATTTGGCTCACGGTTTGCATGAAAATCGGCCAGTTTGGAAGCGCTAGATAAAACGCCACGACAATTAGCGTAGCTAACACGCTATCGGCTAGCGCCATGCGGTATAGCCTGCCACTTTTTATCATAAAACTAGCGCCGAATAGCTCCATAATCTCGATTCGCTCTTTGTGCTCATAGACCCAAATTCGCATTTGGCGGTGAATTAGCATAAGGCCTAAAACCACGATTAAAAGCGCAAATCCATAAACCAAACTTTTAATTAGTAGCAAAATTTTAAAAATATCATCGTGGGTTTTTTTGAAAATTTCAACCCTGCTAAGCGAACCCATGCTTTTTAGCGCGCTCTCTATGTCCTCTAAACGCGCGCTGTCTGGGAAATTTTCGAGCTTAATGCTGTAAAATTTAGGCAAATTTTTGCTAAGCTCGCCAAAGGCTGCTTCTGAAATTTTACCCTTTAATCTATCTGTGATATTATCAGCTGGAATTTCAATGATTTGGCTGATATCGCTGACCTTATCTTGCACTTCCTCTAAGCTTAGCGCCTTTTTTGAGACAAGGACGATGTTGTATTCGTTTTGGATAGATTTTTCGTAACTTTTGGCTAAATTATTTACAAAAATTCCAAACTGCACCGAAAACAAAAGCGCCACAAGCGAAAAAATAACCCCAAAATGCGTTTTAATCGATCTCAGTGACATGGGAGTCCTTTATCTCGAAATGTCTATGCGCAAAACGCAAAGTGCTAGGCATTTTGTGCGTTACGATAACCACGCAAGCGTTCCACGCCTCGCATGCCGAGCGCAATAAATTCCAAATAATATCGCTTGAATAATCGTCCAAGTTTCCAGTAGGCTCGTCGCAAAGTAGCAAGCGTGGATTGTGCGCCATAGCGCGTGCTAGGGCGACGCGCTGCTGTTCGCCACCGCTTAGTTCTAGCGGGTATTTGCCCATTTTGTGTCCAAGCTCGATATGGCGGAGCAGTTTTTTGGCCTGATCTTGGCAGACTTGCTCATTATAGCCCATAATCATCAGCGGCAGCATGATATTTCGCTCGATCGTCCATTCATTAATCAACCTGTAATCTTGAAAAATTATGCCGATTCTTTGGCGCAGTGCGCGCAAATCACTGCGACTAATGCCGTTTAAATCGCACAGGCAAACATTAAGTTCGCCACTTTTGATATCCATATCGCCGTAAAATGATTTTAAAAGCGTGCTTTTGCCACTTCCGCTTTTGCCGGTGATTACGACAAAATCTCTTGCGCCTATGCCAAAACTAGCATTTTTTATGACCTCACCGCTATCATATCCCAGTGTAAGCCCCTCGGCGGTGATTATGTTATTATCAGCTCCTATGCCTGCCATAACTCAAAAATCTCCATTATTTTTTTGTGTGCTTTGTAATTTTCGCTTGTAGCTAGCGGAGTTTTTAAAAAATACTCCGTCTTTGCCCCGATGCGAATAAAGCATTGTTGCGGGAAGTCAAACGCCCCAAACGAGGTCAAAATCAAAACCTCATCGCTATCATCAAATTTATAAATTCTCTCAAAATGCACGAAATATCCCTCGCCTTTGATAGTCAAATTTTTGAAATTTGCCTCTATTTTTTGCGGGTTAAAATTTGAGAAATTCATATCGAATTTCGCTGGTTCCTCGCCGTTTTCATCACTATTAGTAAAAATCAAATCAAAGATATTTTTATCCATTTTGCGCCAGCGATCCTCGTATTTCGAGCTAACGCTTAAATCTCTGTTTTTAAAGTGGTCTATCGCGCCACGCCCTGCACTTTGCGCTACGCCAAATTTATCCAACGCATAGGCAAAATACATATCGCTATCTGTGCGAAGCTCAAATTTCGCCCCTTTTTTGAGAGTTCGCACGCATTGATGAACAAACTCATCGCTAATGACTCTGCGGTGCGGGGCATCGTCCCACGGAACAGGAAAGTGCAAAAATATGCGAGAGAGCAAATTTGCAGGCATTAATGAAAGTAAAATTCGCGCGTCAGTGTTTATCAAAGCGACATTTTCCAAACCCTCTTTAATCGCTAGTTTTGCGACCTGCTCGATACTAGGCTTGTAAATTTCGATTCCAATTACCAGCGTTTGCGGATTTGTGCGAGCCTGATAGAGCAAATGTCTGCCCGAACCAAAGCCGATTTCGACGAAAATTTGGCTAAATTTCGTGGTTTTGAGCAAATTTAGCATTTCATCTTCATCTAGCACGAGCGGGGTTTTTTGGGTTAGGGATTTGCTTTTGAAAGCAAATGCGCTAAAAATCACACCGCTTGCAAATTCTCTCTCGTAAATTTCAAGTGCGCGTTGCAAAATACCAATTTTGGCTGGTTTGGTGGTTTTTTCGCCTTTAACTACGACTTTGTCTTTGGCGTATTTGAGAGTAACGAAAAATTCGCTATCAAAGCACCTTGTGCGCACGAGCGTGCAACTCTCATCGCTAGCAGACTCCAAAAGCTCCACGCCCTCCTTGCTAAATGGAAGGCGTGGTAGTTCTATGCTTTTTGCAATAAAATTTGGCAATTTATTCCGCCATTTGACTTACTTGGATTGGCGCGCTTGGGATCGAGAGCATGCCTGTTTGCGATTTTGCGATTATGCGGTATTCGTATCCTGCGGTGTAATTTACATAATCAATATACTCTGCGCTAAGTCTGCCTGCGATATCTTTGACGCCACTCCACGAATCAGCGCCTTTTACCCTGCGCTCGATAGTGTAGCTTGCCACGCGCAAATCAGGGTGCGGACGCCAGATGATTTTCACGCGATCTGGCAGTGCGTAGGCCTGCGCAAACGGCACAGAATCAATTGTCTTTGTCGTGCTTACAATCGCAGCAGGCGAACTTTCGCCCACGCCATTTATGCCATAAGCGCGCACAGTGTATTTATACGATGTATTTGGCTCCAAGCGAGTATCGGCAAAGTGCGTAGTGTATGGATCGGCTAGGGTTGCGATTTTTTTCGCTTCGCCACCGCCCATATCAGCGCGATAAACCACAAATCCTAAAAGGTTAGGATATGAGCCGTAATTTGGCCACTCTAAGCCGATTTCGTTCGTGCCAGAGATACTTTTAATACCCTCGACGCGTGGCAGGCTTGCGTCATTTCCGCCCGGCACACTATGAGAGGAGCAACCAGCCGCTAGTATCGCTAAACTCGCGCAAAATGCTACTTGGTAAAATTTTTTCATAAATTTCATCCTTTTTATCGTGATTTTGTATCAAATTCTCAAACTCCACCGGCAAAGGCGCCGTAATCTGCATACGCTCGCCACTTCGTGGGTGCGTGAAATACAGCACATAAGCGTGAAGTAAAATTCTTGCTATTTTATCTTTTTCGCTCTTAAATCCGTATAAATAATCGCCGATAATATGGCGATTAATCGAGCCCAAATGCACGCGGATTTGGTGCGTGCGCCCAGTAAAAAGCTTGGCTGCGATTAGGTTGATTTTGCCAAATTTATCGCCTCCACTCTGGCTAAATTTCGCCTGCCCCCAATCATCGCTAAAAATCGTATAAAACGCGCTTTTTGCCTCGCGACCACCCGGAATTATCGCCTTTTTTAGGCGGTTGTTTGGGTTGCGATCGATCGGGCGATCTATCACGCAGGGCTCTTTTAGGGGCAAATCTGTTAAAGCTAGATAAATTCGCCCCATGCTTTTGTCGCTTAATTGCGCGCTTAGGGCTTGGTGAGTGGCGTTGTTTTTAGCCACGACCAAAGCTCCGCTAGTGCCCTTATCTAGGCGATGAACGATACCTGCGCGAATTTGACCATTTATCGTGGAGAGCATGAACCCTTTTTGGCGTAGCCACTCTACAATCGTGGCTTCTTTGACACTTGGGGCTGGATGAACGACCACGCCAGCGGGCTTATTTAACACTAGCAAATCATCATCTTCGTATAAAATTTCAATCTCGCCCTCAAAGCTAAATTTCGCCTCATCGCTACTAGCAGGCGCAGGGTAATTTACGCAAATTTTATCTCCCAAATTTAGCTTTTGCGATGATTTGGTTATGATTTTTTGGTTTATAAAAACACTGCCTGATTTGATTAAATTCGAAATTTGATTGCGCGAAATGCCCAAATTTTCGCTTAAAAAAACATCGATTCTCGCCACGCAATCTGCTGTAAAATTATCCAAATTTATACCTTTTTTTGTTATTATCGCCCAAAATTTATTAGGACTTACTTTGAAATTTGACAAAAAGATTTTATCATATTTTGATTATATTCAACCTTTGCTGATTTTGCCGATTATTATTTTTTCATACCTTTTAATCAGCGAGGCAAACACCACACTTGGCAACAAACAGCTTGTTTATTTTGGGGTTGGTTTTGTTGTTTTTATGGTCTTTTTTTTGTTTCCGATTCGCAAATTTTTGTATTTGATTCCGCTGTTTTACTGGGTAAATATCGCCCTGCTTTTAAGCGTGGAATTTTTCGGCATTAGCAAGCTTGGCGCGAAGCGTTGGTTGGAGTTGCCGTTCGTGCATTTTACCCTGCAACCAAGCGAGATTATGAAGCCAGCGTGCATGCTAATGCTAATGTATCTAATCCACAAAAATCCGCCACCGCCCGAGGGTTATGGCGTGAAGGACTTCGCTAAATTTAGCTTTTATATACTTTTGCCATTTGCGCTAATCGCCAAAGAACCAGACCTCGGAACCGCGCTAATTCTTTTTTTAATGGGATTTGCGACGCTTTTTATCATCGGCGTGAATAAAAAAATTTGGATTGCGCTGGTGTTAGCGTTTAGCGTAAGCTCGCCCGTGCTTTATAACAACCTGCACGATTACCAAAAAAAGCGCATTACGGATTTTTTGAGCGAAGAGCACAACTATCAGGTCAAACAAGCCGTCATCGCTATCGGAAATGGCGGAATTTACGGCAAAAATTTAGAAGAAGCCACCCAAACTCACTTTAAATTTTTGCCAATTGCCACGAGCGATTTTATCTTTGCCTATATGGTCGAGCGCTTCGGATTTGTCGGCGCACTCGCACTCATCGGCTTTTACGCGCTTTTAATCATGCACCTGCTTAGCCTAAATTACGACTTTGGTAGCGATTATCTCATACGGGTTTTTACCTCGGCTCTGGCGACGCTGATTTTTATCTACGCTGGGGTTAATATCTCCATGGTCATCGGATTTGCCCCTGTCGTGGGCGTGCCACTGCCGTTTTTTAGCTATGGTGGAAGTAGTTTTATCACATTTATGATTTTGTTTGGAATTTTGCAAAATTTGCTAACTTTTAGAAACAAAGACAATTACAAAACGATAAGTATTAGGCTGTAAATTTGAAAATTTGGCTAAATTTGGGCTAAATTTAGCGTGTAAATTTAGCCCAGATAGATTTAACTCTCTTTTAGAAGTTTCGTCGCTAAAATCGCGCCGTCATCGTGTTTGCGTGCAGATTTGTAAATTTTGTTAAAGAAAATTTCCAAATACTCATGGTTATTAATGCGCTCTGCTTCGTTTGCCACGCTAATTGCGCTATATTCGCCGTCGCTTCCAAGCTCGTAAGCAAGCTCGGTATCGCTAAGCTGTAATTTCAAAATTTCTTTTAATTTATTTTGCAAAGCCTCGCTATAAATCGGCGTCATAAGCTCCAATCTGCGCTCTAAATTTCGCGGCATCCAATCCGCACTTGCGATATATAGGCATGGTTCTGCGTGTTTGAAATAAAAAATTCTAGCGTGTTCTAGGTATTTGCCGATGATTGAGCGGACTTTGATATTTTCGCTAAGTCCCGCCACACCTGGGCGCAAACAGCAAATTCCACGGATTATGAGATCGATCTTAACCCCGGCTTGGCTCGCCTTATAAAGCGCCTTTATCATATCGCTATCGACGAGGGCGTTCATTTTAGCGATGATTCTGCCGTCACTTCCCTTGCTCTCTTCGACCTTGATCATCTTTAAAATTCTCTCTTTTATCTGCATTGGCGACATTGAGAGATTGCCTAGTTTGCGGTTTTTGTTATAACCTGAGAGTATGTGGAAAAAATTCGTCGTATCCTTATCGAAAGTATCCCCACAAGTAAAAAAGCTCACATCGGTGTAGATTTTCGCACTGCTTCCGTTGTAATTGCCTGTGCCTAGGTGGATATAAAATTTAAGCTTGCCGTCTTCTTTTTTGATGATTTGAGTGACTTTGGCATGGACCTTAAAACCTGCGATTCCATAAATCACATGCGCGCCAGCGTCTTCTAGCGCCTTTGCCCAGTGCAGGTTATTTTCCTCATCAAACCTAGCTTTTAGCTCGACCATTACCGTTACTTGTTTGCCGTCGCTTGCGGCCTCGATTAGGCTTTGGACGATTGGGGAGTTTTTCTCCACACGGTATAGCGTCATACGGATTGAGATTACTTTTGGATCTTTGCTAGCCTCTTTTACGAGTTTTTGGACTGGATCAAAGCTTTCATAAGGGTGAAAAATCAAAATATCATCTTTTTCCATTGCGCTCATTACTGAGGTGTTTTCGTTAAAGGGAGGCAGTGTTTTTGGAAGGTATTGCGGGTGGGCTAGATAGGAAAAATCCTTGTTGCCAGCTATTTCCCAAAGTCCGTCAAGTGTGAGCGGAATCGAACACTCAAAAATATCTTTGTAGAAAATTTTAAGGTGTTCGTTTAAGAAATTTAGCAAATCAGGGTCTGCGTTTTTGGCTATTTGAAGTCGCACAAAAGCCCCTTTGCGGCGCAGTTTAAGACCGGCTTCGAGTATCATCATAAAATCATCTGCTTCCTCTTCTTCAATTACGATATCGGCATTTCTTGTGACCCTAAACGCAGCCGAGCTGATTAGCTTATAGCCCGGAAAAATCTCCTCGGCGTGGCGATTTACGATTGAATCAATCGTTACATAGGTGTTTTTGGCGACCTGCACGAAGCGAGGAAGCACACGAGGAATCCTAATCATACCAAAATGTATCGCCTCAGGTGCATTTGCGTCGCAGAGTTTGACTGCAATCGAAAAGCTAAGGTTGTTTAGGTGCGGAAACGGGTGCGTCGCATCTACGGCGATTGGGATAATCACTGGCATGATTTGGTTGAAGAAAAACTCATCGGCACTTAGCTTTAAATCAGGGGTTAGCTCATCGTAGTTTTTGATAAAAAGGCCGTTTTTGCTAAGCTCCTCTTTGATAGCGATATAGTGCGCTTCTAGCTCGTTTTGCTCTTGTTTTAAATATGAACGAATTTCACGAAGTTGCTCTAATGGCGTCATCTCATCATCGCCACTAGCTGTTACGCCAGCTGTGAAAAGCTGTTTAAGCCCAGCCACACGAATCATATAAAACTCATCTAAATTTGTGCTATAAATCGCTACAAATTTCAATTTTTCAATCGGCGGAATTTGCTTTTGACACTGAGTTAAAACGCGCGAATTAAAGCGAAGCCAACTCAACTCTCTATTTAAAAATTTGCTTTGTTGCTCCATTTTATTTCCTTTTTTTTGGATTAAAAATTTTAAAATTATAACTCAAAAAAGATTAAAATGTGTTTTTTATGAAATTTAATTGCGCTTTAAATTTTTAAAACAATTATCCAAATAAACGCAAAATTTCACGCCATTTAGATAAAAAATCCAGCTTATGTAAATCCACAAAAAGAAAAATAGCGCCACCGAAAACGAGCCGTAAATACTAAGATAGGTTTTGTTATAAAACACATACTGCGCGAAAATAATCTTAGAAATCCACCATAATGTGGAGGCTACGAGAGAGGATATAAGCACAGCTTTGGGGCGAATTTCGCGGTTTATCGCCGTAGCGTAAGTGATAGCAAAAATAGCCCAAATGATAACAAATGGCAAAACCGAGAGCAAATTTATCCACCTAGAAAATTCGGTTTTATCGAGTAAATTTTGAAGTTCTGAGCTGATGAAAAACGACGCGCCAAGCCCCACGGGAGCCAGTGTCATAAGCGTCCAATATGTGCTAAGGCCTTTGAAAAATCCGCGCTTTGGCGAGTGCGAAATCTGCGCGATAATCTCCTCAAAATCATCAAAAAACAAAATCGAAGTTACAAGCACCGCCAAAAATCCCAGTGCGCCAAGGCTTAGGCCGTTTGCCATAAACTCTTCCAAATACGGAATCAGGCTTTCTTGGTTGGCTGGAAGCAGGTTTGAGAAAATAAATGCCTTGATTTTGGCGTAATAATCATGGAAACTAGGCAGCTGCATAAATACGCTCAAAGATACCATAAGCACGGGCAAAAGCGCCAAAATAGTGTGAAAACTTAGCGACGAGGCGTAGTGCATGAGGTGCGGATCGTAAATCTTGCGCCAGGATTTGATAAAAATTTTAAATTCGTCCAAAAATATCTTTAAATTTTTCATTTCGCAATTTTAGCTAAAATTTTAAAAATTTGGGTAAAAATGAAATTTAGAAAGGTTAAATTTGGCAAAATTTGGAATTCTTTAAATTTGTGGTTTTCCGCGTTTATTTAATGATTTGCGATGGCAAATTTTGCAAAAATTTGGCATAAAAAACGGACAGGCGAACCTGTCCGTGGAATTTGGCAAAATTTAGAAAATCAAATCCTAGAATAATCCAAATTTGCCGTCTTTGCGTTTGTATAAAACGCGCATTTTAGCGTCCATATCGTTGAAAACTAGAAATTGATCGGTGCTTTCTTTTAATTTATTTAGCGCCTCGTCGATTTCTAGCGGTTTGTAAAGATCTAGCTCTGTTGGGACGATTTCATCGACATTATCGTCTAAATTCGGCTCGCTAGCCTTGATGATTTCATCTACTGCGTTTTGTTTCATATCATCGCGATTTTTGTGCGAATTTACCTTGTCATGATAGCGACGAAGCACTTTTGCAAGGCGATTTGTTGCGTTATCTACCGCTGCGTATAGGTCTTTGTCTTTTTCGCGCACGACAATTGTGTCTTGGTGAGCCAAATTTAGCGAAAAATCCACGACGAAGCCCTTGCGACCTTGTTTTTCATCTGCTGATACGACAGCACGACCTGATATAATGTCAAGGTTGTATTTTTTTAGACTATCAAACGCTTGTGCGATATAATCCTTAATAGCGTCTGTTAGTTCAAACTGTTTTCCTACTATACTTAAATTCATTCTTTCCTCCATTGAAATTAAGGTTTTTGTATTGTTCTTCTATGGTATCTGATTTGCGGTGAATCAAGAGCAGCGGTTGATGTAACGGTAACATCTACTAGTGCCGCATTACTTGGACGAGTGCCAGGTAGCGGAATTACACCTATGGTATTACCTGCGCCACAACCTAAATTTGAATCCAAATAATATATTCTAACATTTGCTATAAATAATGGATTGGCTGCATTTGGATATGTGATTGCTATACTATTTAAGCAGTTTGTTCCATAGTCGTGCTTTTGCATAGCCAAAACAGCGTATTCTGTCGCGCTTTGCGCCAAAAGCACAGCCTGCTCGCGACTGTGAGCGTTGTTTGTATCGCGGGCTGTCATCGTAGCGATAGAAAGCGCAGTAATAGCCGTAGTGGCAACTAAAACGATAAAAAATATTGCGGCTATCAAGCCAAAAGCTCTTCTCATCTTTTTCATTAGTACACCACCTGAGATTTACACATAATCATATCTAATTGATTAGGGTCAAAATTTCTACCATTATCTCGCATACATAGTTTCATAGCGACAGCACCACCATCATCTCTAAACAAAAACATAGAAACATCTTCTGCAATTAAAGAACTAGGGGTATTTTCGCCATTGTATGTTTCGCCATCCCAAGGTCTGTAATTATATGATAACATCAAGTCAAAATTTCTACTAGGTTGGCCACCATAACCAACAACCTGTGTCCCAACAGGATAAATTGCATACGCAGAGTGCGCTACATAGTATTGATCTGAAAATTCCCTTACCCAACCACCAGTATCATCTAAATGCTCTGGATAATTGCTAATAACCAATTCCTCATTATTTCTAGGTTCTCTTACGCTAGCCACATAGACCCTATCTGCATCATTGCCAGTGCCACTATACCCATACGCTGTATTGATATTTGTTCCATCATAGTCATTAGCAAGTGTTGAAAACACCACGACAAAAGCACCATCAGCATGATTTCTGTCTATGTTTTTCAAAATGTCTGATATATTTCTTAAAGCACTTCCTTGCGTTGTGATATTATAATCCGTACCAGGTCGAGGCAACGGATCAGGTAAAGAATTATAATCAGCAAAGCCACTCCAACCAGGATTTAAATTATTTATATCCTTAGTCTCTACGCTTTGTCCAATCCACTCTATAATGTCATAAGCTGGCGTAACACCCGCTAGATTAATAAAATTATTATTAGCCGCTATTCTACCAATCGTGCTACCATAAATTCGATATTCTAATCTATTTGATATCAAAGTAATCGCATTTTGTGTTCTTGATTCTAGCTGATTTAATGCACGAGTATGGACATAAGACCTATAAATCTGCGAATACAAATCAGCACCAAACATAGAGATTATGCCTAAAATCACTATGACCATTACTAATTCTATTAAAGTAAAACCCTTTTTCATATCATATTCCTAACCATTGTTATCTATATACAGATTTTTTGTCTGGTCTGCTAGAACCTATATTAAAAGCATAATAGTTCAAAGCCACACTAGCACCATCTTCTGCCGAATTTGTTGATGTTACTCTTATCCATTTAACATCCGTAGGAGCTCCATCTGCAAAAACATCACTAAAATTTGCCACTAAATCTTGGCTATTAGCATAATCAGATCCGGCAGATATCGGATCTGCTACATAATGAACAGCTACATTTGTAGTTGTTTGAAGAACAAAATCTCCCGTAACCAAATCACTAGTAGTCATAGTTCTGCTAAACAAATTAAAATCATCCATATCCTTATATAATCCGGTTCCGCCAAATGAGACATTGTTTTCTCCTATGCCAAAACTACCATATGGCGTTGGTGTCCTTGCACTTATATCTCGATTGGTGCCGAGTCGTATTTCTTGTGTATTACCAGCTGCTATGGTAACGCTTTGGATTACTGGGGCAATGCAGTTTTCGTCATCTATGCAATAATTGCTATCCCACTTCGCCGGCTGGATACGGCTCATCATAGATTTAGCATTATAAACAAGCTCCTGTTGCACGGCAAACATATTCAAATTTACCGTCTGAGCGACTATACGCGGTATGGCCATTGTAGTAATAGCCAAGATTACGATGGTAAAGACCAACTCGATCAGAGTGAAACCCTTTTTCATCTCGCCTTCCTTAAATTTTACTCATGGATACTCAATATCCACTGCTAGACGCATAATTATACAACGCAAAACCTTAAATTTGCTATTTTTACGCATACAAAATGAAATTTTTAAAATTTGAGTGAAATTTTGGTGTATATTTACCTAAATATTATAGAATTGCGGGTTAAAATTTCACAAGGAAAAAATATGCAAAATTTAATCAAATTTCTACTTTGTGCCTTGTTTGTCGCATTTATCGGCGGTTGTAGCTCGAAAGGC
Organism: Campylobacter sp. VBCF_06 NA8; assembly: GCF_027737825.1. Lineage (NCBI taxonomy): Bacteria > Pseudomonadati > Campylobacterota > Epsilonproteobacteria > Campylobacterales > Campylobacteraceae > Campylobacter > Campylobacter sp. VBCF_06 NA8. The sequence goes on along the minus strand of NZ_JAOVUB010000002.1, from coordinate 145,153 downwards.
GATGGCACACTTTTTAACCTCAGCCAAGAAGCATGGTATGCGCAAATCCTAGACGATTTAAACTCGCTTTCATACGATGATGCTGAGACGCACTACACGAGCTTTGCTAGCGAGCACATCGCTTCACCGCTTTTGGAAGAAATGACGCTGATTATGGCACAAGCCTTCGTCGATGACGAAAATTATGAAAAAGCAAACAAATATCTAGACGAATACATACGCAGATACGGCACCGCGAGAAAAATCGAGTATGCAAGATACCTAAAAATCAGAGCAAATTTCGACTCATTTTCACGCCCAGGTCGCAATCAGCGATTAATGCTAAATAGCATAGATGAAATTCGCAAATTTATCATCGAATACCCTCAAAGCCAGTATAGACCGCTATTAGAGACTATGATGACCAAACTTCGCTTAGCCGAACACCAGCTCAATAAAGACATAAAAGACCTTTACGAGCGCACTGGTAAGGACGAATCAGCTAAAATTTATGAAAGCAGAATCGAAAATTCGCCAATGAACAGCACCGAGATTATAAAACCGCAATCCCCATGGTATCGCGCGATATTTGAGTAGGAAATTTCTAATGCAGTTATCACAAAATAAAAAATTTCCCACAGATTTGCCGATTTTGGTCGAGGACGAGCTGTTTTTATACCCGTTTATGATAACTCCGCTTTTCATAAGCGATGAAAAAAACAAAAGAGCCATTGATCTTGCCATAAAAAACGAATCCATGATAATGGTAGTAAGCTCGACGCCCGAATTTAACGGCGACAGGAGCTTCGGCGGGATTTATCATATCGGCGTAATCGGCACTATCATGCGCACAGTGCCACTTCCAGATGGCAGGGTTAAAATTTTATTCCAAGGCTCTGCAAAAGGCAAAATTCTGCACGAAATTTCGCAAAACCCGCTATTTGCCACTATCGGTATCGTCCATGATGAGCGAGGCGACGAAGCGAAAATCGACGCATCAATCAATGTTTTAAAAGAAAGAGTCAAAGCCCTAAGTAGCCTAACGCACTTTTTCCCAAACGATCTGCTTAAAACTATCGAGGAAAACACAGACGCATCGCGAATTTGCGATTTAACACTAAGCGCACTCAGGGTCAAAAAAGAGATAGCGTATTCGTTTTTTTCGCAGTTAAATTTAGAAAAAAGAATTTTCGATCTCATTGCCTACATTGCCGATGAAATCGAATCTTATCGCCTCGAAAAAGAGATCAAAAGCAAGGTTCATAGCAAAATCGATCAAACCAACAAAGAGTATTTTTTAAAAGAGCAGTTAAAACAAATTCAAAAAGAGCTTGGCTCAGATAGCGATAGAGAGGTCGAAATCGAAGAATACAGAAAAAAACTGGATCTAAAAAAGCCATTTATCAGCGATGAAGCCTACAAAGAGATAAAAAAGCAAATCGACAAATTTGCGCGCCTTCACCCAGACAGCGCAGACGCAGGGCTTTCACAAAGCTATCTAGACTGGGTTTTGGAAATCCCATTTGAGCAAATGGCAAAGGAAAAACTCTCAATCCAAAGCGTAAGCAAGCAGCTAAACAAAGACCATTATTCCCTAGAAAAGCCAAAAGAGCGTATCGAAGAGTATTTCGCGCTAAAAGAGCTTTTAGAGCTTCGCGGAAGCGTGGATAAAGAGGGCAAACGCGTGAATAATGGCGCGATTTTATGCTTTTACGGACCTCCTGGCGTGGGTAAAACCAGCCTAGCAAACTCAATCGCAACTGCGCTAAAACGCAAATTAATCCGTATCGCGCTTGGCGGATTAGAAGATGTCAATGAGCTTCGTGGCCATCGTCGCACCTATGTAGGCGCTATGCCAGGGCGTTTGGTGCAGGGTTTAATCAGCGCAAAACAGATGAATCCTGTCGTCGTGCTAGATGAAATCGACAAGGTATCCACCTCGTATAAAGGCGATCCGACCGCTGTTTTGCTCGAAATTTTAGATCCAGAGCAAAATTCAGCATTTAGGGATTATTACCTAAATTTCGATATTGATTTAAGCAAGATTATTTTTATCGCCACAGCGAACGATATTTCCCAAATACCTGCCCCACTTCGCGACAGAATGGAGTTTATCGGGCTTAGCTCATACACCCCGCAAGAGAAATTTCAAATCGCAAAAAACTATCTAATCCCGCAGGAATTAGAGCGACACGGGCTCAAACCAGCCGATATCAGCTTTCACTCTACTGCGCTTGAAAAAATCATTGCCGAATATACCAGAGAGTCAGGCGTGCGTAACCTGCGCCGCCAAATCGCAGCGATTTGCCGTAAAATCGCCGTTAGAATTCTAAAAGATAGCGAATTTAAAAAACTTGCCATAACAACCAAAAATTTAGAAGAATTTTTGGATAAAAAGGTTTTTGAAATCGACGCCGTGAAAAAAACGAACCAAATCGGCATTGTAAATGGCCTAGCTTGGACAAGCGTGGGCGGCGATGTCCTAAAAATCGAAGCGATTAAAATCAAGGGCAAGGGTGCGATGACGATTACCGGTCAGCTTGGCGATGTAATGAAGGAATCCGCTCAAATCGCATTTAGCGTGGTAAAAGTCCTAATCGATAATGGAAAATTAAAATTTGAAAAAAGCGCAAATTTGGCGAAAGACGAGCAAATTTATAACAAATTTGACCTGCATATCCATGTCCCAGAGGGCGCTACACCAAAAGACGGTCCAAGCGCTGGAATCACGCTAGCAACGGCGATTGCGTCGATTTTAAGCGAGAAAAAGGTGCGCTTCGATGTGGCGATGACGGGTGAGATTACGCTAAGTGGGGCTGTGCTTGCAATCGGCGGATTAAAAGAAAAGCTAATCGCCGCGCACAAGGCCAAAATCACCCACGCCCTAATCCCGCGCAAAAATTTCGAGCGCGATTTGGACGAGATTCCAGATGAAGTCAAAAACGCCATGCAAATCACGCCAGTCGATCACATAGAAGATGTGCTAAAAATCGCATTGGTCTAAATTTAGCCTTTTAAAGGAGATGAAATGATAAGCAAAACTAGAAAAACGAAAGAAACCGACATAAGCTTGGAGCTTGAAATTTACGGCTCAGGCAAGGCTGAGATTAACACAGGAATTGGCTTTTTCGACCACATGCTAACAGCACTTTGCAAACACTCATTAATGGATATAAAACTCGTTTGCAAGGGCGATTTGGAAGTGGATTTTCACCACAGCGTCGAAGACTGCGGAATCGTGCTAGGTGAAGCGATAAAAGAAGCGATTTATCCGATTCAAAATGTCGAGAGATACGGCGATAGCGTGGTTGTCATGGACGAAGCGGCGACTAGCTGTGCTTTGGATCTCTCAAACAGAGCATATCTAGTTTATGAAGGTTTAAAAACCGGTAAAATCGGCGAATTTGACGCTGAGTTAATCGCTGAGTTTTTCAGAGCCCTTGCATTTAATGCAAATATCACGCTTCATCTCATAAATTTGCGTGGAGACAACGCTCATCATATAGCAGAAGCGTCGTTTAAAGCATTTGCAGTCGCATTTAGACGAGCTGTCGCAGAAAATAAAAGAACGGGAACGCCAAGCACAAAAGGCGTATTGTAGAATTTTAATTTTTTAGGAAAATAATGAAAAAATTTATATTTTTATTGATATTTATTGTAAATTTTGGATTTTGCGAACCATATGAGCCATTTGATTTTAACAAAACAATAATTAAAACAGATGATGGTGGCAGACTTGATTTGGATAATCTCCATAAGAGTGTCGATAATATATACAAACACTCTATGTATTATCCACTGCATTTTGATAATCAAGAAGACGAAAAAAACGCAAGGTCTGATTTGAGAGTGTTGTTAAGTATTTTTGATTGGTTGAGAGAAAATAAAAAATTTGAGACTATGTCGGCAAAGGAACAATTTTATCTTGATTGGCAAAATACTAGGCTTTTTGTAATGGCTCACAATTTTGATATGTCTGGAAATTTTGCTAAAAATGCAGATGAGGGTTATGAAAAGCTACTGAAATTTGATAGAAATGGCGAAATTCGTACTGAATTTGCCGATTTTCTAGCAAATAGCAACAGAATAGAAAGAGCTGAAAATGAGTTTAAAAAAGCGATTAGTGAAGGTAGTAAAAGTGCGCATTATGGTCTTGCAATAGCTTATATGGCACAAAACAAAAAAGATGAAGCCATAAAAGAACTAAAAATTTATATATCAAATTTTCCAGATGATAATAGCGCAAAGGAAATGCTAGAAATTTTTACGAACTCAGAGTTAGAAATAAAATATCACTAATATGTGGGAATAAAATAGTATTTAGCGATTTAAAATGAGTGATTTGTTTTTTGCCGAACTTTTGTGGGGAATTCCGATTTTATTGCTTATCGGAGTTGGAATTGTCGATAAAAAAATTAGAGCTTATCTTAAAGCAAGGGACGGCTCAAAACTTACCAACACATTGATTTATATAATTTTATCTCTTGTAATTGTAGCGATTGTCCTTATTTCTCCTTTGGTAGTGCTTATGATTTTAATGTCATTGCCTGGTGCGAGTATGTAAATTTGGAGCAAATTTATGTTTGAAACGATTTTAGATTGGTTAATTTCAGCGTTTATTTTAATGCTTTTGGTTTCGCCGTTTGTTTCGCTTATTTGGTTTATTTATTGCTTTTTTAAATTTAAATTTGAAAAAAATTTGCAAGAAAAACAGAAGCGAAAAAGATTGTTTAAAATTTCTGCAATTATTACGCTAACGCTAATTATTACTGCTTTTGCTACACTTGTCATTTTGTTTGCTCAGGCTGTAAAGCACATGTAGGAAAATTTATGAGTGATGAAAAATTTTATAAAATTATACTTGCGATTTGCGTTATTTGGGCATTTAGCGTGGCTGGACTGATTGCTTATACTTTTGATCTGCAAAGCAAATGCTCGATTATTTCGTATATCGCAAATGGGAAATAAGCCGTGAAAAAATCTCAAATTTTAATAATCATTTCGCTGATTTTGGCGTTTTTGGCGTTTGATTTGGCATTTTATCACGGCATTACTAAAAGATATAAAAACTCCACAAACCCCGAAATGCAGGCAAAATCAATCGAAATTAGCAAATTTTTGCCATTTGATGAAAATTCACACATTTACAAAACAAAAGCGGACTTAAATTTACAAGGCGACTTGCCCGTCATCGACGGAGCGGCGGCACTTTTCCCTGTGTTTTCGGCTTTTGTGGGTGCAGTATATCCAAAAGATAGCGTGGAATTTGACGGCGAAAATTTCAGTGAAAAAAGCAGACTAAAATACACAAACACTCGCGGTGCTTACAAGGCTGTGGTTGATAAGAAAGCAGATTTGATTTTTGTCGCAAAGCCGTCAAAGGCTCAACTACAATATGCCAAAGAAAATGGCGTGGATTTAGAATTCGTGCCAATCGGGCTTGAAGCCTTTGTTTTTATCGTCCGTAATGATAATCCTGTATCAAATTTAAGCACCGCTCAAATCAAGGAAATTTATAGCGGAAAAATCACAAAATGGTCGCAAGCAGGCGGGGCAAATTTATATATCGATGCTGTGCAACGAAACGAAGGCAGTGGTTCGCAAAGTGCGATGGTAGCGTTTATGAAAGATGAAAAAATGAAGCGAAACACGCTTGGATTTTTTGGCTCAGCCATTGGCTTTTCGTTTCGTTACTATGTCGAAACTCTCGTCGCAAACGGCAAGGTTAAAATGCTAAGCCTAAACGGCGTATATCCAAACAAAGAAAATATCAGAAACCGCTCGTATCCGATAATAGGCGAAATTTACGCCGTGTATGATAAAAACAATAAAAACGAAAATATCGCCAAAATTTTAGAGTGGATTTTGAGCCCACAGGGTCAAGAAATCATCGAGCAAAGCGGATATGTGGGGGTAAAATTTTAATTCGCTAATCCCTCACCACGCTAAATCTTCCGCCGCCGCAGGCCAGCAAGCAAAGTGAAATTCCGATATAAAGGTATAAAATCTCCGCCTCAAATCCGCCGTGTTTTGATAATGCCAAAAAATCAGGGTGCGCTAGATAAAATATCACGCCACACAGCCCAAGCACGACAAGCGCACCCACGCGGGTGAAAAATCCGATGATTATCATCACGGGTGCGATGATTTCGCCTAGATACACGCCATACGCGATAAACTCAGGCAATCCCTTTGCACCCAGCATACCCTTTATACCGCCCACACCGTTCATTATCTTTGCCACGCCATGCATAAAAAGGCAAACTCCAAGCGTCAAACGAAGCATTAACAATCCGAAATTTGGAAATGATTTAGGCATAGATAGTCCCTTTTGTGGCAAAATTTTAAAATTTTAAAATTTGGCAAAATTCAAGAATTCTAAAATTTTAAAATTTAAAAAAGGGGCGAAATTTCGCCCCCAAAATTATTTTTTAAGCTTGACTTCTTTGTCTTTGTATAGACCAGTTCCGACTGGGATTATGTGACCTAAAATGATATTTTCCTTCAAGTCCTCTAATCTATCAAATTTCGCCGCAATACTTGCCTCGGTTAGAACCTTGGTAGTCTCTTGGAAGGAAGCAGCCGAAATCACGCTATCGCTTCCCACAGCCGCTCTTGTGATACCAAGAAGCACTGGCTCAGCGATCGCTGGCTCGCCACCCATTTTCATAATGCGCTCATTTTCTTCTTTAAACCTGCGGCGGCTGATTAAATCGCCGATAATTAGCTTAGTATCGCCACTATCTATAATGCGAACTTGGCGAAGCATTTGAGATACGATAATTTCGATATGTTTATCGTTAATCGCAACGCCTTGTGAGCGATAGACTTGTTGAACTTCGCTAACTAGGTAGTAATGAAGCGCTTTTTCGCCTAAAATTCTAAGCACATCGTGTGAGCTAATAGAGCCGTCAGTTAGCCTTTCGCCAGCATGGACAAACTCGCCGTTTCGGACCTGAATTTGGCGAGATTTATCTATTAGATACTCAGCCACAGTGCCGTCCTCGCCCTCGATGATTACGCGCTCTTTTGAGCTCATAGGTTTGCCAAATCTCACAGTTCCGTCGATATCAGCGATGATAGCGGTATTTTTTGATTTGCGTGCTTCGAAAAGCTCAGAAACGCGTGGCAAACCACCTGTGATATCTTTCGATTTCGCAGCGGCTTTTGGCGTCCTAGCTAGGATATCAGCGATCGCTACCTCATCTCCGCTAGTTGCAAGAATTTGAGTTTTTGGTCCGATATTGTATTTCATCGGCTCGCCCTTGCTAGGTGTGATTACGATAGCTGGTTTTACGCCTTGTGGTAAATACTCATTAATCACCAAGCTACTATGTCCTGTCGCTTCATCGTATTGCTCAGTAGCAGTGTAACCTGGCTCGATATCCTCGTAACTAACCACACCAGCGCACTCAGCTACCACAGGGGTAGTATATGGATCCCATTGAGCGATTACGGTGTTTTCTTCTTTTTTAGGTTTTGCGATGATATCGTCAAATTTAACCTTGCTATTATCGTTAAATACAAGCACAGATTCGCGTGGGATATAGTGTCTGATAGCCTCTCTGCCGTTTTCATCAGAGATTACAGCATACATACCTTTTTCGGTTACAATATTTCCCTTTTTGATATCTTTTAGACGCTCTAAATAATCACCTTTTAAGATGAAATATTTGATTTCGCCAACTGCGCCTGATTTGATTTTTTGAGTTACAGGCTCGCCGTCTTGGACGCAAATTTCACTAGCAAACGGCACGCGAGCTGGGATATTCCAGTCTGTTTTGATGATTTCGACCAAACTCTCGTTTTCTTCGATATTATCGCCGTCTTTGCAAACGATATAATATTTGCCCTCGACCTTACCGCTAACACCAGCTAGCTCGTTTGGTTTAGCCAAATCGTGGCGGCGGATATTGTATTTGACCTCATCTTTTTTACTTTTTACAGAGATATTGACATCATCGTGAGTTACTTCTATGCTTACCTTACCGCTAAATGGAGCTTTGATTTTTGGTTCAACCAAAAGCACAGCCGCATTTCGGCGGTTCATTACGATATTTTTGCCATTGTTTTCATAAGTTTTGACATTATAATATCTGATATAACCCTCATCGCTAGCGATAACCTTATCTGCTTGTTGATCAGTAGCAGCCGTTCCACCTGCGTGGAAAGTTCTTAGTGTTAGTTGCGTTCCTGGCTCGCCGATTGATTGAGCTGAGATGATACCGACAGCCTCGCCTGGTTTTACCAGTTTGCCCTCACCCAAATTCACGCCATAGCATTTAGCGCAAACGCCCTTGTGAGCCTTGCAAGTAATCGGAGTTCTAATGCTGACTGATTTAATTCCAGCATCTACGATAGTGCGAACCTCTTTTTCGCCAAGAAGTGTGCCCTCGGTAAATAAAATTTCATTTGAAACTGGATCAATCACATCTGCACTTAGCACGCGACCCAAAATTCTATCGGCTAAATTCTCGACCAAAGTTCCGTTTTCGACGATTTCAGTTACTTCGATACCCTCGTGTGTGCCACAATCATGGATTGTAACGCGGACATTTTGAGCGACATCGATTAGCTTACGAGTAAGGTAACCAGCATTTGCCGTTTTAAGCGCAGTATCGGCTAGACCCTTTCTCGCACCGTGGGTTGAGATGAAGTATTCGTTCGCATCTAATCCCTCGCGGAAATTTGATGTAATCGGGGTCTCGATAATCGAGCCATCTGGTTTAGACATCAAACCACGCATACCAGCTAATTGGCGAATTTGCTCTGAACTACCACGAGCGCCACTATCAGCCATCATATAGATTGAGTTAAAGCCGTCTTTGTCGTTTTTCATCAAATCCATCATCTCATCGGCTAGTTTTTTAGTCGTGCTTGTCCAAATTTGAATAGTTTTATTGTATCTCTCGCCCTCAGTTAGCAAACCGCCAGAGTATTGGTTTTGGACTTCGCGGACTTGATTTTTCGCGTCCTCGATCAAATTTGACTTAGAATTTGGCACGATGATATCTGAAACAGCGATTGAAATTCCAGCTTTTGTAGCAGATTCGAAACCTAAATTTTTAAGATTATCTAGGAATTCAGCACTTACTTCTAAACCGCCATTTTTATAGACATAATCAACTAGTTCTGCGATATCTTTTTTCTTTAATTTTTTATTCCACAATGTATCTGGGATAAAATCAGGCAAAATTGATTTAATGACCAATCTACCAGCTGTCGTAAAGATAATGCGACCATCAACCATAGTTTTGATTTTAGCGTGGATATCGAGAGAGTTCGCCTCCACAGCGACCATAACCTCATCGACATTGGCAAAAATTTTGTTTGTGCCTTTTGCACCAGCTTTTTCAAGGCTAAGATAATAAATTCCCAAAACCATATCTTGCGAAGGCACAGCCACAGGCTTACCGCTAGCTGGAAGCAAGATATTCATAGAACTTAGCATTAAAATTTTGCACTCTGCGATTGCTTCTTGGCTTAGTGGGACATGCACGGCCATTTGGTCGCCGTCGAAGTCAGCGTTGAAAGCCGCACAAACAAGCGGGTGCAAACGAATAGCCTTACCCTCGATTAGGACTGGGTGGAAGGCTTGGATTGACATTTTGTGAAGTGTCGGCGCACGGTTTAGCATGACAGGGTGACCTTTAACGACCTCTTCTAGGCACTCCCAAACCTCATTTACCTTGCCCTCAATCATTTTTTTGGCTTGTTTTACGGTTGTTGCATAGCCTTTTTCTTGAAGTCTAGCTATCAAATGTGGTTTAAATAGCTCTAATGCCATAGTTTTTGGCAGACCGCATTGATCCATACGCAAATTTGGACCTACGACGATAACTGAACGACCTGAGAAATCGACGCGTTTTCCAAGCAAATTTTGTCTGAAACGGCCTTGTTTTCCTTTGATAATCTCGCTTAGAGATTTTAGCGGGCGTTTGTTTGCGCCTTTTACAGCGTTTGCCTTTCTGCCGTTATCAAATAGAGCATCGACAGCTTCTTGGAGCATGCGTTTTTCGTTGCGAATAATAATCTCTGGCGCATCAAGCTCCAAAAGTTTTTTAAGACGAGTGTTGCGATTGATAACTCTGCGGTATAAATCATTGACATCTGAAACCGCAAATTTACCGCCGTCAAGGCTAACTAGCGGTCTTAAATCCGCTGGTAGGACTGGTAAATTTGTAATCATCATCCACTCTGGTTTGTTGCCAGAATTTAAAAAGCTCTCTACGACTTTTAGGCGTTTGATTATATTTTTTTTCTTTAATTCTGAATTTGTGCTAGCCATTTCCTCTTTCAAATTTGAAAGAATTTCGACCAAATCAAGATCTGCTAGCATATCTCTGATAACTTCACCACCCATTTTAGCCACAAAACCAGTCTGCTCAAATCTCTCGCGCAAGCTTTGGTATTGCTCTTCGTTTAAGACATCGTATTTTTCAACTTTTTTAGTGTTTTCGTTATCATAATACGCACTACCAGCACTCTCTACGATATACGCCTCGTAATAAAGCACGCGCTCTAAATCTTTCATTTTGATATTCAAAAGCGTGCCGATACGGCTAGGGAGCGAATTTACATACCAAATGTGCGCTACTGGGGTAACTAGCTCGATATGTCCCATGCGTGTGCGGCGAACCTTAGAACTAGTGATTTCTACGCCACATTTTTCGCATTTCCAGCCTTTGTAGCGCATTTTTTTGTATTTTCCGCAAATGCACTCATAATCCCTTACTGGACCAAAAATTTTAGCGCAAAACAAGCCGTCTCGTTCAGGTTTTAGCGTGCGATAGTTGATAGTTTCTGGCTTTTTAACCTCGCCGTGGCTCCAATTTTTGATTTGCTCAGGGCTAGCAAGTCTTATGGCAAATACATCAAAATCTTGAACTCTACCGTCTTCTTTAATTTCAATTTTTTCTAAGCTATTGTTTTCGCTCATTTCTTTTCCCCGTTTCCGTAAATTTCAACATCCAAAGCAAGTGATTTAAGCTCGTTTGTTAAAACAAAAAATGTCTCAGGAATTCCTGTTGTTGGAACATTTTCGCCTCTGGTAAGTGCTTTATACGCCGCCAAACGACCATCGACATCGTCTGATTTGACGGTTAGCATTTCGCGCAAGGTATATGCCGCACCATAAGCTTCAAGCGCCCAAACTTCCATTTCTCCAAATCTTTGACCACCAAATAGCGCTTTACCGCCGACTGGTTGCTGTGTAACAAGGCTGTAAGGGCCTGTGCTTCTAGCATGGACTTTTTCATCGACAAGGTGGTGGAGTTTGAGATAATACATACAACCCACATTTACGCGCTCTTTAATCTTTTCGCCTGTGCGTCCATCATAAAGCTCGGTTTTGCCATCAGCGTCGATTTTCGCCATTTCAAATAGTTTCGCAAAATCCTCAGGCACGATTCCCTCAAAAATCGGAGCTGCAAATCTAACGCCCTTGCTCCAATCTCTAGCATATTTCAAAAGCTCTTCATCGCTGATTTTTTCTAGCGTTTTCTTAGCGTCCATAAGCTTAGAAACATTTGCAATCTCAATCATTTTAGCACGAAGTTCTTTTAACCACTCGCCAGTTTTTTGCTCTAAAATTTCAGCGATTTGCTCGCCCAAACGCCAGCCTACTAGACCCAAATGGCTCTCCATGATTTGACCGATATTCATACGGCTTGGAACGCCTAGCGGATTTAGGACGATATCTACTCTTTGACCATTTGGAAGGTATGGCATATCGACCTCTGGGACGATATTTGAGACGATACCTTTGTTTCCGTGGCGTCCAGCCATTTTGTCGCCGACTTTTAGTTTGCGTTTAGTTGCGACATAGACTTTGACTAGTTTTACTACGCCACTTGGCAAGATATCATCTTTTTCCAAAATTTCGATTTTTTCATCATGTTCTTCTTTAAGCTTTCGTTTTTCGTTTTGGAAGTGATTTTTCAGATCCTCATACTCTTTTTGAATTTTCTTAGAGTAGCCTTTGATAAACGAATTTAGCGTAAAGCGGTTTGAGCTTTCAAGCTCTTCTTTGCTGACAATATCGCCTTTTTTATACTCTTTTTTGTTTAGGCTTTGTGCGCTTTCTAGCTTGCTTTTTGATAGCAAGGCTACGACTTTTAGCATTTCTTCGCGGTCCAGCATCAAAAGTCTATCGTGGTGCTCGCGCTCTAACTCTGTCTTTTCGTCCTCATAAGCTTTGTTTGTTCTAGGATCTTTTTCATAGCCTTTTTTGGTGAAAATTTTGACATCGATTACCACACCTTCCATAGAAGCTGTCGCATAGAGTGATTTATTTACCACATGTCCTGCTTTTTCACCAAAAATCGCCCTTAAAAGTCTTTCCTCTGGGGTTGGTTTAACCTCGCCTTTTGGAGTTACTTTTCCTACCAAAATCATACCAGGTTTGACATGGGTTCCGATTTTGATAATTCCACTCTCATCAAGGTGAGAAAGCTCTTCTTCCTTGATATTTGGGATATCTCTGGTGATCTCTTCTACGCCGTCTTTTAGCTCTCTGGCTTCAATCTCTTTCTCATAAATATGCACGCTTGTGTATTCATCAGCGCGAATCATCTTCTCGCTCATTACGACGGCGTCCTCGTAGTTATAACCATGCCATGGCATAAACGCGATTAGAGCGTTTTTACCGATAGCTAGCTCGCCGCCGTCCATGCTAGGGCCGTCTGCGATGATTTGTCCCTCTTTGACACTATCGCCTTTGCGCACAATTGGGTGCTGAGAAAATGTAGTGTTTTGGTTAGTGCGTAAATTTTTCTCCATTGAGTAGTGATCGATAAACGGACCTTTTTCATCTTCGCCTAAGATAAAGATATTTTTATTATCTACTTTTTCGACCACGCCGGCTCTTTTAGCCTTAATCGCTTCCCAAGAATCCCTAGCGATAGTCGCTTCCATACCCGTGCCTACAATCGGAGCAGTTGCGTATAGAAGTGGAACTGCTTGGCGTTGCATGTTTGAACCCATTAGCGCGCGGTTGGCGTCATCGTGCTCCAAAAATGGAATAAGTGAAGCAGCCACACCAGCAATCATACCAGAGCAAAGGTCGATTAGAGTGATGTCCTCGCGTCTAGCCATAAGGTTTTCGCCGTCTTTTCTAGCTTCCAGCATTTCCTCGATAATCGCGCCGTTTTCGTCTAATTTAGCAGAAGCAGGAGCGATTACATGACCCTCTTCTTGTGTAGCGGTTAGATAAACGATTTCGTCTGTTACCTTGCCATCGACGACCTTTTTATAAGGAGCTTCGACAAAGCCTAAATCATTTACTTTTGCATAAGTTGCCAGGGTATTGATAAGACCGATATTTTGACCCTCCGGGGTTTCGATTGGACAAATTCTACCATAGTGAGTCGGATGAACATCGCGCACCTCAAATCCAGCGCGCTCTTTAACCAAACCGCCCTCGCCAAGAGCAGATAAACGACGCTTGTGAGTAACCTCGCTAAGCGGGTTTGTCTGATCCATAAATTGGCTCAACTGACCGCCTGTGAAGAATTCCATAAGCGTAGTTGTGATGATTTTTGGATTGACAAAATCATAAGGCATAAGCTCATCGATATTTCCGCTAATGCTTGCAAATTTATCTTTTATAGCTTTTTGAACCTTGATAAATCCAAGGTGCATTTCACTAGCCAAAAGCTCACCAATAGAGCGAATTCTACGATTGCCTAGATTATCTCTATCATCGATAAAACCTTCGCCATTTTTAACTTTTATCAAATATTTTGCTGTTTTTATAATGTCTTCGTTAGTTAGCACCGTTACATACTCTGGTGTTTCGTTGCCAAGCTTGTGGTTCATTTTCATACGGCCGACTTTTGTAAGATCGTATCTTTCAGGGTTGAAAAACAGATCATTTACAAACGATCTTGCAGTCTCTTTAACCACTGGCTCGCCAGGGCGCATAACTTTATAAATTCTAATAGCTGCTAAATCGTTTTCATCATCAACGCCTTCGCTTTGTTGTAAAATTTTAAGAGCTTCGCTATCTTGGGCAAATGAGTTGATGATAGAGGCATCGACACCACTAGCTAAATCGTTTGCGATTGTAAATTTTTTCTGTGAATTTGCAATAGCGACTAGTTTGGCTTCATCTAACGCAGCAAGTGAATCGTATATAACCTCGCCACTATCTTTATCAAAAATCGCATCTGCTAAGTGGCGCTCTGCTAAAATTTCAGCTGGGTATTCTATAAGCTTTAACCCCTCTTCTGCTAATTTTTCAGCTTTTTTTAGAGTTAAACGCTTGCTTGCTTGGTGCAAAACCTCGCCTTTTTCGTTGATGATATCATAATCAAGTCTGCCAGCATACTCTTTTGGATCGAAATCTGTTAAGAATTTGCCTTTTTTGACATAGATTGTTTTAATCGGATAAAATAGTTTTATAATGTCTTGTTTTTTATATCCAAGTGCGCGGAAAAGTATAGTAATAGGAACCTTGCGTCGTTTATTAATGCGCACATACAATACATCTTTCGCATCGTATTCGAAATATAGCCAGTTGCCGCGATCTGGTATGATTTGGGCTGTGTAGATTAGTTTGTTTAATACAGTCGGGCTCTCTTCTTCTTTGAAAATAACGCCAGGACTTCTGTGTAGTTGATTTACGACGACACGCTCGACACCGTTGATGATAAATGAAATTCTATCGGTGATAAGCGGAATATCGCGAATATAAATATCTTGTTCTTTTATATCTTTTACGCCGATTTTTTCGCCTGTTTTATCATCTCGCTCATGCACGATTAGGCGAATTTTCATCTTTAAATTTACAGAATATGTAAGACCACGCTCCATACACTCTCTAATCGAGTATTTTGGCTTGGAAAGCTCGCTACTTACATACTCGATGCTTAGTCTATTTTGAGCATCATGAATAGGAAAGATAGCACGGAAGACTTTTTCTATACCACTATCTGCATTTGAGTTATCAAGATTTAAAAAGTGATCAAAACTTTTTTTTTGTAATTGTAATAAATTTGGTATCTCTATATCTTTTGGGACCTTAGAAAAATCAACTCTAAGACGATTACCTGAATATAAGCTATTTAACATTCTACTACCTCGTAGTTGTATTTTAAGAAAGAAGTGTCGGCGCTTGCACACCGACACACATTATGATTTGCAAAACTAATAAATTTTGCGAGATTATTTAAGTTCGACCTTAGCGCCTGCTTCTTCAAGCTCTTTTTTAGCTTTTTCAGCATCTTCTTTGCTAACGCCCTCTTTAAGAACAGATGGTGTAGACTCAGTAGCGTCTTTTGCCTCTTTAAGACCAAGACCTGTAAGAGCACGAACGACTTTAATAACATTGATTTTTTTGTCGCCTGCATCAACTAATACGATATCGAATTCAGTTTTTTCCTCAGCTGCTGCTGCACCTGCTGCTGCACCTGCTGCGCCAGCTACCATAACAGGAGCTGCGCTAACGCCGAATTTCTCTTCGAATTCTTTAACTAATTCGCTAAGCTCTAAAACTGAAAGATTAGAAATGAATTCTAATACATCTTCTTTTGTAATTGCCATTGTTTTTCTCCTAAATTTTTATTTTATGCTGTTTGTTCTTTTTTTTCTTTAAGCGCATTTAAGCCGATTGTAAAATTTTGAATCGGTGCGTTCCAGACTTGAAGTAACATTGCGATAAGCTCGTCTCTGCTTGGCATTTTTGAAAGCGCGCGAACTTTTTCGATGCTAGTAACTTCACCATCGACATAAGCAGTTTTAAGTGCAAATGCTTCGTTTTTCTCTTCAAATTTAGCAGCAACTTTACATACTGAAAGTTGATCGCCCCATAAGAAAATATTTGTATCTTTGAAACTCATACCATCTTTTTCGGCGTTTTTCAAAGCGATAGCTGCTAATGTGTTTTTGATAACTCTGACTTTTACATCAAGCTCGCGAGCGCTATTTCTAAGTTCTTCTAGTTTTTTAACATCTAGACCTTTGAAATCAGATATAACAATAGCTTCGCTATTTTTGAAAGCTTCGCTTAGTTCTGCTACGATTTGTGATTTTTCATCTCTCGTCATTAGGTTTCTCCTTTCCGATCGGTGATTTCAAGCCAAGAGATTTAAATTTAAGCTAGTTAAATTTAAATCAATTAAGTCAAAGCGACCTTGAACTATCTCCAATCTAAGATAAAAATTTTAAATTTTTATTTTAAATCAATAACTTCTTGGCTATCAAGAGTAACAGCTGGGCTCATAGTTAGCGAAAGTGCTGCATGAGTCACATATCTACCTTTTGCAGTAGCTGGTTTGTGTTTGTTAATGGCTTTGATAAATGTTGTGACATTATCCAAAAGTTGTTCTTTGCTAAAACTTACTTTTCCAAGACCAGCGTGGATATTTCCTTGTTTATCAACGCGGAAATTTACTTGACCACCTTTTGCGTTTTTAACAGCTTGTGCTACATCCATTGTAACAGTGCCTGTTTTAGGGTTTGGCATTACGCCTTTTGGTCCAAGAATTCTACCTACTTTACCGACTAATCCCATTAAATTTGGAGTAGCGATAAGAACATCGAAATTTATAATACCTTTTTGGATTTCCTCAATTAAATCATCTGTGCCTACGATATCAGCACCAGCCTCTTGTGCCTCAGTTGCTTTTGCATCTTTTGCGATAACAGCAACGCGGACGCTCTTGCCTGTGCCAGCTGGTAAAACGATAGAGCCGCGAACCATTTGGTCTGCGTGGCGTGGATCTACATTTAGTTTAAGAGCGATTTCAACAGTTTCGTCAAATTTAGCAGATGCTAGACCTTTTACTGTATCGATAGCCTCAGATATATTGTATAGTTTATTAGAATCAACTTTTTTCAAAAGTTCATTAAATCTTTTCGAATTTTTTGACATATATTTCTCCGCAATTTTAAAGTGCTACCGCTTTTATTTAAATCTTAGCGGTCAAAAGATTAATCTACTATGGTAATACCCATAGAGCGTGCAGAACCAGCAATGATTCTAGCTGCTTGTTCGCGATCGTTGGTATTTAAATCAGCGATTTTTTTCTCAACGATTTCCAAAACTTGCGCTTTTGTTAAAGTCGCAACTTTTTTCTTCAAAGGATTGTCTGAACCTTTGTCGATTTTAGCTGCTTTTTTAATCAAATCTGTCGCAGGTGGTTGTTTTGTGATAAATGTAAAGCTTTTATCAGCATAAACAGTGATAACAACAGGGATATTATAACCTGCCATATCTTTTGTGCGCTCGTTAAATGCTTTACAAAATTCCATAATATTTACGCCTTTTTGACCCAAAGCTGGACCAACTGGCGGACTTGGATTTGCTTTTGTAGCGGCGATTTGTAATTTAATCTCACCAACAACTTTCTTAGCCATTTACTATACTCCTTATTAAATTTTTAAATTATCTTTTCGACTTGTGAATATGAAATTTCAATCGGCGTGCTTCTACCAAAGATAGAAACATTTAATCTAAGCTTGCCGTGAAGCATATCATACTCTTCGACAATACCATTAAAATTCGCAAATGGTCCATCGATAATTCTAACAGTCTCGCCCTCATCAAAATTGATTTTTGGTTTTGGCGCTTGACGATTATTGATTTTTTCAAGAATTATTGCAATATCTTTTTCCAATAAAGGAGAAGGTTTTTTAGCCTCGCCGATAAAGCGACTAACTTTTGGCAAAATTTGAATTCTATGCCACAAAGTAGTGTCTAAATCTAAATTTGCAAAACAATATCCAGGATATAAACTTCTCTCTTTGATAGTTTGTTTTGTGTTTTTGACCTCGATAACATCTTCTGTGGGAACTAAAACCTCACCGATTTTATCTGCAAGCATCTCATCAGCTTTTAGAGCTTCGATAGCATTTTTTACTGCCATTTCACTGCCAGCATAAGTCTGAATTGCATACCATTTATGTGCCATAAAAAAACCTTTCTATGCAGTAATTGCAGTAGACATTAGAAAATCTACCAAAGCCAAAAATAACGCTATGACCACAACCACAACAACTACTGAAATATAAGCAGTTCTTGTTTGCTCTTTTGTTGGAAAAATTACCTTATCTAATTCTATTCTTGCTTGTCTATAATATTCTTTAATTTTTTCCATAATCCCTATCCTCGTGGCAGGGCAAGAGGGATTCGAACCCCCAACCATCGGATTTGGAATCCGGCGCTCTACCGTTGGAGCTATTGCCCTATAAACTTATTTAAGCTTAACTTCCTTGTGAAGTGTGTGTTTTTTTAATCTAGGGCAGTATTTTTTAAGTTCCAATTTTTCTGTTGTTGTTTTGCTGTTTTTATAAGTGCTGTAATTGATATCTCCGCACTCAGAACATTTTAGACCAATTTTTACTCTACTTGAATTTTTTGCCATATTACTTCCTTAAATTTAAAAAAACAGACGGATTCGAAAATCCGTCTGTATAAAAATTATGCAATGATGTTTGAAACAACACCTGAACCAACAGTTCTGCCACCCTCACGGATAGCGAATCTTGTTCCTTGTTCAAGAGCAACAGGAGCGATAAGCTCAACTGTGATTTTAACATTATCACCAGGCATAACCATCTCTGTGCCAGCAGGTAGAGTGATTGAGCCAGTAACATCTGTTGTTCTAACATAGAATTGTGGTCTATAATTGTTAAAGAAAGGAGTGTGGCGTCCGCCTTCCTCTTTTGTTAGAATATAAACTTCACCTTCAAATTTTGTGTGAGGAGTGATTGATTTTGGTTTGCATAGAACCATACCTCTTTCAACCTCTTCTTTTTTAGTTCCTCTTAGCAATACACCGACATTATCGCCAGCTTCGCCTTGATCCATCTCTTTTCTAAACATCTCAACGCCAGTAACTGTTGTTGTTTGAGTTGGTTTAAGACCAACGATTTCGATTGTGTCGCCTACTTTAACAACACCTTTTTCGATTCTACCAGTTACAACTGTACCACGACCTGAGATTGAGAAGATATCTTCGATTGGCATCAAGAAATCTTTATCAGTGTCACGAGTTGGAGTTGGGATATAGCTATCAACAGCGTTCATAAGATCCATGATTTTTGCTGACCACTCGCCGTCGTTACCAGCTTTTGCCTCTTCAAGAGCTTGAAGTGCTGAACCAGCTACGATTGGAGTATCATCGCCTGGGAAGTTGTATTCATTTAGAAGCTCTCTAACTTCCATTTCAACTAGTTCTAGAAGCTCAGGATCATCAACCATATCAGTTTTGTTTAGGAAAACAACGATGTATGGAACACCAACTTGGCGAGATAGCAAGATGTGCTCTCTTGTTTGTGGCATAGGACCATCAGCTGCTGAAACAACTAGGATAGCGCCGTCCATTTGAGCAGCACCAGTAATCATGTTTTTAACATAGTCAGCGTGGCCTGGGCAATCAACGTGAGCATAGTGGCGAGACTCTGTTTCATACTCAATGTGAGATGTAGCGATAGTGATACCGCGCTCTTTTTCCTCAGGAGCATTATCGATATTGTCGTAATCTTTAAGCTCAGCAAGACCTCTTCTAGAAAGAACAGCAGAAATAGCAGCTGTCAAAGTAGTTTTACCATGATCGACGTGACCAATAGTACCAATGTTTACGTGTGGCTTGTTACGAGTAAATTTTTCTTTAGCCATCATATCCTCCGTTATTAATTTGTGGTTACACAATAAAAAACTAAGCAATTTTCTAAATGGAGCTCATAGCGGGACTTGAACCCGCGACCTCTTCCTTACCAAGGAAGTGCTCTACCTCTGAGCCATATGAGCATTACCCCTGGCCAAGAGAAATCGCTACCTACTATCTGACAATGTAAGACGAAATTTGGATATAAAAGCGTATAAAAGCATTAAGTTTTTACAGCTCCCAGTAAAACCCAAATGGAGCGGGAAACGGGGCTCGAACCCGCGACCCTCAGCTTGGAAGGCTGATGCTCTAGCCAACTGAGCTACTCCCGCATAGATTCATGGTGGTGAGACGTGGATTCGAACCACGGAAGACATAGTCAGCAGATTTACAGTCTGCCCTCGTTGGCCACTTGAGTATCTCACCTAATGAAAATCTGGTCAAACACTGTTACAAAAAAATGGAGCTGGTGAACGGACTTGAACCGCCGACCCACTGCTTACAAGGCAGTAGCTCTACCAACTGAGCTACACCAGCATTTTGAAATTGAAGTTTGGATTATATCTGAAAAAAAAATCTTTGTCAAGGTTTTTTTGAAAATTTTAAGTCAAAATTTCAAATTTTACTCCCCTTTTTGCTGCGGTATTATGTTTCCGCATTTTTTGCACACCGCAAACGGCTTCGTGCAACTAAAAATAAAAATTTGCAAATTTCCACATTTTGGACATTTTACTAGCTTTGGTTTTCCTGGAATTATGCCGTTGATTTTCATTTTTTATCCTTTATAATCGATTTTTTGTTTTTCTCGCAAAAGCGCAGGTATCGCGCCGTCTCGCCCTATGCCTAAAATTCTGCTTCTTAGCAAATTTATCTCACGCAGGCTCGCCTTTTTTTTATGCACGCTTGGATTTCGCACACTTTGTAGGGCAGTTATCTCGCCAAGCAAGATGTAAAGTAGAAAATTTTCTAAATTTCTATCATTTAGCCTCTGAATTGCTTTTTTAATCCTAATTTGATTAAATAAAAATTTGTAAGTGCCTAAATTTGGGCGAATTTCAAACATATCTCGCACGGTGTAGTCCTTGCCCTGCACCGAGTAAGGCACGGCTAAAATCTCTTTGTCAAAAATACAAAGCCTTTTAAATAAAATTTTGACAAATTCGTAAATTTCAAGCTCCATGACCTTAGAATATCTCATAGAAATAGCACTAAAATCGTAAATTTTATCATCTTTGTTGGCTAGGTATTCGATCTCGGCTGAGACTAGATTTTCCACGCTGTCGATATGTAAGATATGAAAAATCTCGCCGAAACAATACCTTGCTAAATTTTCTTTTACACCCAAAAATTCGGCACTTTTATAGACATTTTTGTAAAAACACTCACCGCTAGAAAAATAATCAAGCGAATTTTTTTGTTCTACCACAAGCGGATAAACATAGTCGTTGCCATAAATGCGGTAAGTCCTGCCACGCACCAAAAATCCGCTTAAAAAATCATCTCTGACGCGTTCGAAATCGTTTCGCACAAGCTCACGCAAATCACCTAAAATAAACCATTTCTCCACTTCTAAATCTGCATAGTAGCTTGGGCTTATCTCATCATCTAGTGTGTCCTTGACAGCGATGACCTTTGCGACATAAAGGCTAGAAAAATCGCTCAAAAACAGCTGAAAATAGCCGTTTTCGTCTGCGTTTGCACCGGCATAAATTTCATTTAGGGCATTTTCGTCGGAATTTATCATATCCCTATCCTTTGCCCTGACCTTGCCAAATGCGACCTTGCCTTTGCTAAGCAAAATTTTTAAATGCTCTTCGATGACATTTGCCTTGAAATACGGGTTGTAAAGGATAAGGATATTTTGCATGTTAAATAATCTCAACATCAATAATTTCTTCTGCTTGTTCTTTCCAAGCCTTAAACCCAACTTCACGCTCCTTTAATTCGTTCAACTCTTTTTGAATATTGCTTACACCAGACATTAATTTTGGATATATTTCAAACAAATTATTCACAAAGTCATCACTATCTATAAAATTAATCAATTCCGCCTTTTTCTTGTTAAAATCATCGGTCATATCATTTTTTATTTCTAAAAATTTTTGCTGTTTTTTATAGTCCGAATATGTTTCCCAAGCTTCAATTCCTGCACTAATGAACGGTATAGCCTTATTTAAATTACTAGCTATTTTAACTGCTTCCCAAGGTTTAAATTTTATAACCAAATCTATATTAAAAAATTTTGCTACACTAGTAACCACATCTCTTGCTAATTTAATATTTTCAGCATTTATTACGCCGGAATTAGCTAATGAGTTTAACCCACTCTTTCCAGCACTTAACATAGTGCTTTCAAATAAACTAGTTTCTTCTATGTATGTTGTCTTAACTTTTTCTAATTCTGTTAATATAGAACTGGTTTCTTCTTCAAATTTATTTTTTATCTTTACTTCTATATTTATACCCTTGTCTCCAATTTCTCTTATTACAAATTCTTTAAAAGTTTCTAAATCAGTATTATTAAGTTGTAAAATAATATCAGTGAAATATTTTCCAACAAATTCTTTTAAATTTATCCTTGCCCTTGAAATTTTACTTTTTACGCTTTTTAATTCACTAGAAATTTGTTTAAGTGCTATTTCCAAATTTTTACTATTAGCTTTCGCATCTTCATAAGCCTTATTTGTCTTTGGCACTTGGGTATTTAAAATATCTTTAATAATACTCTTTCTAGTTTGATTAACTAGTGCCAATGCTCCACCATTTTTGATTACTTTTTCTTTTGTGTTATCTTGTAAATTTTTAATATGGGAAATTTTCATAAATTCATCGTAATTTTTCTGCCAATATTCTATACCTTCATCAAACGGATTTGCACTTACGGCAACTACGCTGATTTCAGCTTTCTCTTTATCATTAAGATTTAAAATTTCACTTAACCTAGAAATGACATTTCCTTGTTTAATTATAAATTCGTTATTGTATGAATTTTCATCTTCCAAATCAGCTATCTCATCAAACCTAGATAATACAAATACTGTTCTATTCAACAAAGAAAGTTCTCTAAAAAGCCATTTTAGGTCATCACTATGACTATCTTTTATTGGATTTTTCGAATTCATAACATATAAAATAATGTTTGCTTCACTAACATATTTTTTAGTTATGTCTTTATATTTTTCTATCTCTTTTCTGTCATTTGTTTTTTCTTTATAACCAAAAAGCCCGGGAGTATCGACTATATCTACTTCGTCATCGTTATATACATTAACTTCATCAGATGATTCTTGTTCGCTAATTTTCATCGTGCTTTTGTCTAATTTTCCCAACCAAGCCGCTGCTATGGAAGTTTTACCTTCGCTAAAACCACCAATAAGACAAACTTTTAATTTTGTATTTTCTGTTTCGCTCATAGCTACTTTGAGCTTATCTTTTAGATTTTCATCTATCTTTATACCTAAATTTTCTCCGTTTTCTAAAAACTTTTTAAGCCTTTGTAATACTTCCAAAGCATCACTTTTTTGCTTTCCAAATTCTTGCAATGTTTCGTTCATATCTTTGCCTCCTGTTCAATTTTAAAAGATATTTGTTTTATCTCGTTGATACTATTGCTTAAAATATCACACAGCTTCTGCGAAGAAGCACCTACTTCTATATCCAATTGATTTTTGATTTTTTTTACTTCATTTTTAATATTTTCAAATATTGTATTCAAATCTTTATCAATGCTAGAATATGCTTCGTTCTCATGTTTTCTTAAATTTTCATCGATACTTTTTTTCTGCTGAGCTCTTTTGTATTTATCACTAAAAAATGACAAAATAGATTTTAAAAAAGCAACTGCTCCAACTGCTATACCTACCAAACCAGCAACAACCCAACCACCACTAAGTAATATTGCTATACCGCCACCAATACTAGTTATACCACCAATAAATTTTAACATATCAAAACCGCTTTTTGTATCTACTTCATTGCTTGTTTTAGTTAGATTTATTTGTGAATTTATATTTTCAATTATTGATTTTGCTCTACGCTCCAAATTTTCAATTATTCTCTTTATTTCATTATTCATACTAATAATATTTTTATCAATTATATTTTTATATTCACTTTCCATTTTTTTATTAACATTTTTAATTTCATCATCTATGCGATTTTTTAATTCATCATTGCTTATATCAGAATCTACAAATTCATAAAGTCTTTTTCTAGCATCGACTATATAGCTATATATCGTATCTTTCAGTTCTCGTTTTATTTCATCTTTGGTAATATTAACAGTCTCATCTAACTTAAAATTTACATTTGCTAATTCGCTTTTAAATTTATCACGAAGCGGGATAAACATTTCGTTCAAAAGTTTATTTAGCATATTTATCCCATTGTCTAATACCATTTGTATTTTATATAAATTTGCCTGTTTTATCTTTTTTTCACTATTTGGTATTAAGTTATTTTTTATAAAATTTACAAATTCTATAAAAAGTGTTTTTTGCAAAATTTCATCTTTACTAAATTCTTTTAAAAATTTATTGCTATCATTTTTAAATTTAGAATTTGGTTGCAAATATTTAGCATTAGCATAAAAAGCTGGTTGTGCCGATATGGCAAAATGTCCTTTGTAATGTTTTCCTAAAATTTCACCCATTTTTTCATCTAATTCTTTGAGCCCAGCTATTTCGCCGTCATTTAAAAATTCTCTTTTTAAAAATCTAGTATTTGTAATGCTTTTATTATAAATGGCATAAACATCTGTCATATCATCCAAATGACTTTTTATCTTTTCAATCGTTCCGATAGTTTTTTCATCGCCTTTTTGTGGTGGTCTTGGCTCATTTTTTATATAAAATACAATATGGGCTTTTTGTGTGCTTGATAGAATTTCATCTATTACTTCACTCTCTTTACCTTCGATACCGGGTAAATCCATAATGATAAATTCTTTACCATCATGTGCAAAATCGTATTTCGCACTTTTTCTAGTAAAATCACTTCTACCATCACCAATTATTGTTCCGTCAAATGGCAATGCTATGTGTTTTTGTTTCATTACTTTCAAGAAATTGCGAAATTCTATTTTTACATTTTTACCTTTGATAAAATTCGTTATCTTTTCAAAAATAGATAAATTTTTTATATTGTTTTTAAAATCTTTTATCTCTTTTTTAATCTCATTTTGTAACAAAATTAAATTTTCATGTTCTTTTATTTTATTTTTTTCATTTAGATATAATCTCAAAGCTTCTATAAGCGTAGATTTGCCAGCATTTGTTTCACCGTAAAATGCTATACAAAATTTTTTCCAATCCTGATTTGATTGTAACTTTTTCAATTTCTCAAATGAATTTTGACGAAATTCTTGTATCTGTTTAAGAGCTTCTGTTTTTGCTTTATTTTCGCTAGTATTGAAATCATCTGTAACTTCTAAATTTTTTTCTATATTTTCAATCTCCGACTTTACTCTATCGTAAATATTTACCATTTAATCCTGCCTTTAAAAAAATTATTTTCTTAAATCTCTCATCAACCATACTTGCAACAATCGCTGTGATTTTATGGCTTTTATCGTTAGTATCGCACCACAACCAACACCCAAAATAAATTTAAACATTTTCAGTCCTTTCGTAAAAAGTTAAATTTCTTAAAAACCAATTTATTATCTACTCATATTTGTCTTCGCCACATAGTTTTTCCCATCGTTGTGCTATTTGCTCCATTTGTTCTACTTGTTTCGTAAGTTTTTTTTCTAATTTTATCCATTTCTTTTCATTTTCTTGACACGATTTCTCTAATTTCTCTAATTCAATATTTGCTTTTTTTACATCTTCTATTATTTGTTGTTTTCTTTTTTTAGAATTCTCGTCTAATTCATCATCTGGCACATTAAACAAGGTCTCTAACTCTCCAAATGTAAATTCGGTATTTTCTAATATTATCTTTATATCTTTCATTTTCATTATTTCATAAAAATCATTATCGTTACAAATTGACAAATTTTCTTTCATGTTTTATTCCTTTTAAATTTCGTTTGCACTTGTGCGAACACGGCGAATTTGCAAGATAAAAATCTTGCAAATCACGCTATTTTGGCTTTATGAAACTATTTGTTCCTTTTTCTCGCCCCAGCCAAAGGCTTTATCTATTTCTTCGCATTTTTCATCGACTATCTCAGAAATGTTTGAAGCCGTGCTTTCTATGGCATTTTTTGCACTCTCAAAGCCACTATAAACACTTTCTAAAATATCATCTACTTTTTCGGCGAATTCGGCGTCTTCTTCGCACCTAGTTTTGACATACGCTAACGCACCTACTCCTGCTATCGCACCTACGCCTAAACCTAAGAAAAACTTCCACATTTTTTATCCTTTCACAAATTTAAATTTTTTCTAATCTTGACTTTACGCCCTGCAACTTTTTGCACTCTTGCCAAAGTCAAAATATCCGCCACCACTCAGCCAAAGCCTAAGGGCTATTTTATCTATGCACTCTTGGCTACCATAAATTCGTTCTAAAAACTTATTCACTTTTTTAGCGAATTTATCATTTTCTTCGTGTCTATTTACAAAACACAATAACTCGCCGCCAACCAAACCTAAACAAAGTTTTAGCATTTTCAATCCTTTCGTAAAAAATTTATGGTATTTTACGAAACTCTTGCGACAGGATTTGTCATATTATCAAATATGCTTCCACTATCGCCTTTTTCATCTTCAATCTTGCTTGTAAATCCTTAATCTCTTCTTTAAATCTCTCAATGCTTTCCTTTTTAAAATCGATTTCTTTTTGAAGCTCTTTCGTTTTCAAATATAGAATTTCTTCTTTGATTTTATCGATTTCTGCTGATATAATGGGTCGTTCTGGCATTAAAATATCTGCGATATGTATGGCTTCATCGCTATGATTACGATAAAAATCGCCTGAAATCAAGTGTTTGATTTCAGACACAAGCTTAATTCCATATTTTTGCTTTATATATAAAATCGCTTCGTTTTCTAGCTCTGTATCATCGCCGTTTGTTTTTTGGGCTATGATTTTTAAAAACTCAGGTGTTATTTCTTCAATCTTTTTTAATAAACCCCGTTTTTTGGCAAATTTTAACTTCAACTCCATTACCCTTTTTTCCGTAGCTGTGACAAATTCGTTCATTTTTCTTTCCTTAAAGTAAATTTTTATCGCACCAAAAAGCACAATAAATTTACTCATTTTAAGAAATTTTCCCGTCAGTATTTGTCGCATTGGCACTTTTTTCCAAATAATCTTGCAGAATTTTTTCAAATTTACTTTGCAAATTCGCAGGTTCGATGATTTTCACATACGGCAGGTAAAGTTTTGCGAAATTTAAAATTTCATCTTCAAATGCCGCCGTTACGCTAAGATAGGCAAATTTTTCATCTTTTTTTGTGATTTTTTGTTTTATAAAAAACTGCTTGTGATTTAGATATGCCGTTGCTGTGATACTTAGTCGCAAAATAGCTTCCACAGGAGCCGATGAAAACCAGTGGTTTTTGTTTTCTTTGATTTGTGCTAGTTTTTCATTTTCTGGCGAAAAAGTTTGTTCCAAAACATCTAAATTTGAAATTTTCTCAAATGTAAATGTCTTTAAAACGCCCTTTTCATCGCATAGCACATACCAAACCCCAAGACGGAAAATAAAAGCATAGGGATTAGCCGTGCGTGGTTTTTCGGCGTAAGTGAAATTTAAAATATAGTGATTTTTGATAGCACTGCAAATGTCGTTGAAATCATTTTTCAGCGTAGAATTTGCAATGAATTTTTCAAATTTAGCGTCGATTTTATAAACGCCGTTTAAAAGGTCTGTGATTTCGTTCTCCCCAAAGCTAGGGAAAATCTCGCTAACGCCTAAATTTCGTGCTAGGCTAAGCGAGTGAGTGTTTAAAAAGCCCCCCCCAACGCAGTTGCGTGAGTTATGCCGTTTTTGGTTTCAAACTCAAAGCCGTGCGCTCTAAGCGCCTTTAAATCCCTTTGTATAGTCCTATCGCCCACGCCAAATTCGTTTTCTAAATCTTTCTTTCTAAAACTCTCACCTAAAAATGCTAACTGCATAAATCTAACAAGCCTAATGGCGATATTTTCGCGACTATCTTTGGTTTTGCCCATTATCTTTTTCATTGTCCATTACCTAAAAATAAAGCTTATATTGTATCTTTTTTCGCCTTAAAACCAAGCAATTAAAAGTTAAAATTTTGGTAAATTTAACTTATGCTATAATCACGCTTTGAAATTTACAAAAAGGTAAAAAGATGAAAATCGTTCCTTGGATTATCGTTATATTTATGATTTATGTGGTGTATTATTTTATTTCTCGTTCCGAAAAGCGCATCACAGCGCTAGAAAAGCGACTAAACCAAGCCGAGAGCAACTACGACGAGCTAAAAAAACAGATCGAAACCAACCGCATGCTAATCCAAGAAAACAGCCCAAAAGAGCCAGAAGCAGAAGAAAACGCCTACGAAGATTGAAATTTGGGGTTAAATTTAGGTTTAACCCATGCTACCCCAACGCCCTAGCAATCAATTCTAACGGATTTACACATTTCATATCGATCTCAGATAAGCCAAAGGCGTTATTTAGTTGCATTCTGCACGCGCTACACTCCGCACTTACGATTTTTAGGGGAGTATCTTTGAGCGAGGCGACCTTATCAAGCCCAGCCTTGCGCGAGAGATGATATTTTTCGCTCTGCATTGTTACACCGCCAAATCCACAGCATTGATCGGCGTTTGGCATTTCGATTATTTCATAATTTTGCAAGAGCAAATTTCGTGGTTCGCGCCAAATTCCTTGCATTTTGCGTGAGTGGCACGGATCGTGGTAAGTGATTTGCCCTATTTTTCCGCGCTCTGATAAAATTTCTTTTAAATTTGTAAATTTATCAAAATACTCCGTCGCTAGATAAATTTTACTCGCCACAGCCTTTGCGCGCTCCTGCCAATGCGAATCGCCCTCGAAAAAATGCACATAATCGACTTTTAGCATACCAGAGCATGTGGCTTCTGGAACGACGATAGCGTCGAGATTAACTAGCATTTTTTCAAAATACTCTATGTTAAATTTCGCATTTTTCTCCACAGAGGCAAAATCCCCCGTGAAATACTGCGGCGCGCCACAGCAGGCTTGCTTTTTCATCAAATTCACATTGATTTTAAGCTCTTTTGCGATTTTCAAAAACGCCTCGCCAATGCCTGTATATGCGTAGTTTCCCATACAGCCGATAAAAAGCCCGATAGTTTTGCTCCCGCCATTGTCGATAAATTCGGCGTGCGAGCTCATAAAGCTTTTTTTTGCTAAGCTAGGCAGTGTGCGCTCCACGCTCATCATCGGCACCGAAAATCGCGGTCTCATCGTATTTCCGCGCTCGCTGTCTTTTTGTGTCTTAAAGGCGCACGGCACGAAAAAATACCCTAGCCTAGCTGCCAAATCCAAAATTTTGCGGTGAGATAAAAACCAAAACGCAGCCCTTTTATACCACGCTATGCCAAATTTTTGCGCAATTTTGTGGCGCATATTTTCAATCGCAGTATCGGTAGGTAGGGAATCGTTGCACACATCGACGCAGCTTGTGCATAAAAAACAGCTCTCAAAGATATTTTTCATATTTTTATCAAGTTCGAGTTCGCCCCGCTCGACCGCACCAAGCAGGTCCAAAAACCCGCGCGGGCTGGTAACTTCGTCGCTATTGATATTATGAATCGTGCATGAGGGGATACATTTGCCACATTTTACGCATTTATCGCTTAGGGTTTTGAAATCATACATTTTTTACACCGTTTTTGAGAATTTTTTCTCGCCCAAATTTTTGTGCATATACTCATCAAAGCACATTGCGATATTGCGGATTAGAAGCGTTCCAGTCGGCGTTACGCTAAGCTCATCATCTGAAATTTTCACAAAATCTTTAAGATATTCAAGCTCTTTTAGCGAATTTGCAAAATGCTCAAAAAATTTAATATTATGCTTGGCTTCGATCTCTTTGATATTTACCCTAAAATTCGCCATTAGGCTCATTACGATATCTTTGCGAAGCAAATCCTCGCTATTTAGCAAAATTCCTTTGAAAAACGGCAATTTACCGCTATCAATCGCCTCCTCATACGGCGCCATATCTTTGAAATTTTGCGCATAATGCCTCACGCCCTCGCCGATACTAGTAAGCCCAATGCCCACCAAATCCGCGCCACCTTTTGTGGTGTAACCTTGGAAATTTCTATGAAGCGTGCCGTCTTTAAGCGCAGCATGAAGCTCGTCGCTTGGCTTAGAGTAGTGATCCATGCCGATTGGCTCGTATCCATTAGCGGTCAAAAAATCATGGGTAAATTTTAAAATTTCAAGCTTGATTTTTGGCGCAGGAAGCGTGCTTTCGTCAAATTTTCGCATAGATTTTTTTATCCATGGAACATGGGCGTAATTAAATATCGCAAAACGATCTGGGTTAAGGCTAAGGGCTAAATTTAGCGTTTCTTGGAAAGTCGCTAAATTTTGATATGGCAAACCATAAATCAAATCCATATTAATCGACTTTATCCCAGCCTTTCGCGCCATATCCATTACGCTTTTTGTCAGCTCATAAGGCTGAATTCTATGGATTTCTTTTTGCACGCGCTCGTTGAAGTCCTGCACGCCATAACTTATGCGGTTAAATCCATGCGAAATAAGCACATCAAGCTGCTGCTGCGAAAGAAATCTAGGGTCAATCTCACAGCTAATCTCAGCATCAGCACTGAAATTTTTGAAATGTTTTTTTATGTTTTTTATGTGGCGATCAAGTTGATTCGCGTCGAAATATGTCGGTGTGCCACCACCAAAGTGCATTTGCGTAACAATCCTGCTAGCGTCTAAATGCTCGCACAAAATATCCATTTCGCGATTTATGTAGTCTAAATACCTGTCCATTTTATCGCGTTTGCCAGTGTAGATGACATTACAGCCACAAAAATAGCACGCCGAACGGCAAAACGGCATGTGAAAATAAAGCGAAAGCGGGGCGTTTTTATCTTGGGTTTTTAGCTCGTTTATATACTGCTCGTAGCTGAAATTTTGGCTAAATTCTAGCGCAGTGGGATAGCTCGTATAGCGCGGTCCTGGGCGCGAAAATTTAGCATACGCGTCAAAATCAATGTTTGCCATTTCTGCTCCTTACTAACTCTTCGATATCAATAAATAAATTTGGGTGTGATTGCTTCACGCGCGAAACTATGGCGTCTAAATCTAAATTTATCTTTTTTATGCTTGGGTTTTCGCTCGTGATTTTGCGGATCTCGTCCATGCACACGATCCACGCATCGCCAAAATCCACTGGGGCTTGCTGTAAAATCGAGCGCTCTAATTTTAGGTTGAAATTCTCTGCAATCGCCCCTTTTGCGACTTGGATTAGATTATTTAGCGATTTTAAAGATACCATTGTGTGCAGCTCGCCACTCTCATCTATCCCAAACCACGGCTCCTCGTCGCTCCATGAACCCTTTTTTAGTGTTAGTTTTTTTTCGTTTGTTTGCGGGTCGTGCGAAATCTCAAAAACCGTGCTATTAGCGTCCTCGATACCGAAAAATTCATTGATTTGATCAATTTTTGTTAATGCTTTGTCGTTTTTTTCCACTTAATTACCTCTGTGTCTATCTAGCCATACCATTACGCCCTTTTGG
The DNA here is from genome assembly GCF_027737825.1 of Campylobacter sp. VBCF_06 NA8. Taxonomy (NCBI): domain Bacteria; kingdom Pseudomonadati; phylum Campylobacterota; class Epsilonproteobacteria; order Campylobacterales; family Campylobacteraceae; genus Campylobacter; species Campylobacter sp. VBCF_06 NA8. The sequence goes on along the minus strand of NZ_JAOVUB010000002.1, from coordinate 113,901 downwards.
CCGTGCAGTCTGTTTTCAGCCTCGCTAAAAACATCGCCTGCGTGGCCTTCTATCACCTCATCGCTGACCTCGTATCCGCGATACGCTGGCAAGCAGTGCAAGAAAATAGCATCTTTTTTGGCTAGGCTCATCATATCTTTATCTACGCAAAATCCCTCGAAGAGCTTAACCTTGCGCTCTTTTTCGCTCTCTTGTCCCATTGAAACCCAAGTATCAGTCGTAACCACATCTACGCCACAGACTGCCTCGCGCGGATCGTGAGTGTAGATGATTTTTGCCCCTGAAATTTTGGCGTTTTTCTCAGCTTGCGCTACGATAGAAGCGTCAGCTTCATAGCCCTTTGGCGTAGCGATTCTAAGCTCAAATCCCAAAATCGAAGCCAGCGAAATCCAAGTGTGCGCCATATTGTTTCCGTCCCCGATATACGCCACGCAATCGCCGTTCGCGCGCTCTTGCATAGTAAGATAATCCGCGATTAACTGCACAGGGTGCAAATAATCGCTAAGGCCGTTTATCACAGGCACAGCTGAGTATTTGGCAAATTCCTCCAAATCACTTTGTTTATAAACCCTAAGCATAGCCATATCGACCATGCTAGAAATCACGCGCGCAGTATCACGCACAGGCTCGCCACGACCTAGTTGAATATCTTTCGAGCTTAAAAACAGCGCTTGTCCGCCTAGCTGATACATACCAGTCTCAAAGCTCACGCGCGTTCTAGTCGAGCTTTTTTCAAAAATCATTGCTAGGGTTTGGTTTTTTAGATACGGTTTGTAATCCTTCGCTTTGGCTTCTTTTTTAATCTCAGCCGCAAGGCGCAAAATTTCAAAAATTTCATCTTTGCTAAAATCTTCAAAAGTCAAAAAATGTCGCATACTCACTCCTAAATTTAGCTAAATTTACGCAAAAGCTCAGCTATTTCTTTTGCGTGATATGAGATTATCATATCCGCTCCTGCGCGTTTTATGCTTATCATAGTCTCCATTAAAACCCGCTCATAATCGATCAATCCAAGCTTCGCTCCGCCTTTTAAAAGCGCGTATTCGCCACTGACATTATACGCACAAATCGGAAGCAGTGTGCGCTCGCGCAAATCACGGATTATATCCAAATATGCAAGTACTGGTTTTACCATTAAAATATCAGCCCCTTGTGCCTCGTCTTCTAAACTCTCATTTATCGCTTCTAGGCGGTTTGCTGGATCCATTTGATACGAGCTTCTATCGCCAAAGCTAGGCGCACTCTCCGCCACATCGCGAAACGGCCCGTAATACCCGCTCGCAAATTTCGTCGAATACGCCATAATCGGTAAATTTTCAAATCCATTGCTATCAAGTGCGCAGCGTAAAGTGGTGATTATGCCGTCCATCATACCGCTTGGGGCTATCATATCAGCGCCGTTTTTGGCGTGGATTAGGGCTTGTTTGGCTGAAATTTCAAGCGTGGCGTCGTTATTTACGGTTTGATGAACATGATCTAGTATCCCGCAGTGTCCGTGGTCAGTGTATTCGCAAAAGCACAAATCTGTAATCACCATAAATTTTGGAAATTTATCCTTAATCGCACGAAGCGCAGTGGCGATTATGCCATCATCGCTAAGCGCGTCAGAGCCAATGCTGTCTTTAACCTCTGGAATTCCAAAAAGTAAAATTTTATTAATTCCCAAATTTGATAAAATTTCACACTCTTTTAAAATTTCGTCCAAACTCAGCTGGAAAACGCCCGGCATGGAGCTTATCTCGTTTTTGACACCTTTTCCAGGAACGACAAAAAGCGGGTAAATAAAATTTCTCATCTCTAACGAAGTTTCGCGCACGAGTTCCCTTACTACGGGATTTATGCGCACTCTTCTAAATCGTTTAAACATTGTTTTTCCTTTTTTGGGTAAAATCATCGATTTATAATATCACAAATGGAGTAAATTTTATATGAATATTCAAATTTCGCAGATTGCAAATTTGCCCTCACGCTTCGGTAAATTTAAGGTGCAGTCCTTCAAAGAAAACGAAAAAGAACACTTAGTAATCGCAAAAATGCCGTTAAATGAAATCGTAAATGTGCGAATCCACTCCGAGTGCCTCACGGGAGATGCGATCGGAAGCCTAAAATGCGATTGTAGAGACCAACTCGAAGAGAGCCTAAAATACATAGAAAAAAACGGCGGTATGGTGATATACCTGCGCCAAGAGGGGCGAAATATCGGGCTACTAAATAAAATCAACGCCTACGCGCTCCAAGATAAGGGATTTGATACAATCGAGGCAAATCATCAGCTAGGTTTCAAGGCAGATGAGCGAACTTACGAAATCGTGGATTTTATCCTAAAACACTATGAAATCAAAAAGATAAATTTACTCACAAACAACCCTGAAAAGCTATCAAATTTGCACTGTGTGGAGATCGTCGAGCGCATACCGATTATAATCAAAGCTAACGAATTTAGCGAGAATTATCTGCGAACTAAAAAAGATAAAATGGGGCATTTACTGTGAATTTGATTTTGCCTGAAAATTTCGACGAAAAATGCGATAAATTCGGCGAGTGTCTGCGTAAATTTAACGCAATCCACAGCCTTACGAATTACGATGATTTAAGCGAAATTATCGCTGATAGTATCGGTGGGGTGAAATTTATCCCAAAATACCCTAAAATCGCCATTGACATCGGTAGTGGGGCTGGGTTTCCGGCGATATTTTTGGCTATGGTTTTAAACCACACGAAATGGCATTTATACGAGCCAATCGCCAAAAAAGCGTCATTTTTGACATACGCGAAGGTAAATTTGGGGCTAAAAAATGTCGAAATTCATAGAGAAAAAATCGAAAATTCGCTAAAATTTAGGGCTGATTTGATAACTTCAAGAGCTGTGATGAAAACGAAAAATTTAGTCGAAATTTGCGATGGATTTTATGATAGCAATACGCACTTTTTGCTCTATAAAGGCAGCAACGTAGATGATGAAATCACCGAATTTAGGGTAAAATTCACAGGCGCAAAGACGCAAGTTTTTAACGAAGAGAATAGAAATTATCTTTTAATAAGTGAAATTTCAAAACCAATTTAAAAGGCCAAAAATGGGAAAAATTTTATCATTAGCGATAATTATTGCGTTAATTTATTTTTTAATCGTGCCGAAATTTCGCGCCAAAAAGGGCGAGAGCGCAGACACAAATGGCGAGCAAGAGCCAACAGCGCTAATGCCTTGCGATGAGTGCGGGACATACTACGAAACTAGCGCGCTTATCTCGCATAATTCTCGCCAAATTTGCAAATCTTGCTTGGCAAAAATAAAGGAAAAAAAATGATTATTCTAGGGCATGAATTGGTTGATTACGAGCCGTTTTACGCTATCAAACACACAGACGAGGTTTTCAGATACGATAATTTGCTCTTTAAATTTGATCCTAAATTAATCTCGCTAGCCAAAAGCACGGAGAAAAATTTCAGCGTCATTACAAACAACCTAAACGAAATTTTGCTCGCAAACGGCGCAGGTGCGAGATTTATCATCGTAAATAAAAAAACCGCCCCACTCGCGCAAAAGCTAGCCAACGACTATCTTTTTGACGCTAAAATCGCGATGTTTGCCAGCTCCACTCGCGCCCTAAAACAGCTTGCCGAGCTTGGAATCGACGCTGTGGTTTTCAAAGAAGCCATCGCAAACCGCCCAAAATCCTTTTTAAGCGGGCTTTTTGCTGGCGGGCGTAAATTTCACCTGCCGCATATCAATCCGCAAGGCCTAATCGGTCTAACCAAAAATTTAGGCGGAAAAATCAAAAATTTAGACACAAAAATCAGTGCGAAAAATTTATCCAAGGAGGATATATGGAAAAAATAAAAACCGCCCTGCTAATGAGCGGGCTCGTGCTACTTTTTATGTTCGTCGGTAGCCTAATTGGCGGACAAAAGGGTATGATTATGGCGTTTGTCGTGGCGTGCGGTATGAATTTTTTCAGCTATTTTTTCAGCGACAAACTAGTCTTGAAACACTACCGCGCTACGCCTGTAACTGCCGAAAGTCAGCCTATGTTATACGACATAATCGATCGCCTTTGCGCTAAGGCGAATTTGCCAATGCCAAAAATCTATATCATCAACGAGCAGGTTCCAAACGCCTTTGCCACAGGTCGCAACCCAAACAACGCCGCAGTCGCCGTTACACAAGGCCTGCTAAATCTAATGAGCCCGCAAGAAATCGAGGGCGTGCTAGCTCACGAGCTAAGCCATGTTAATCACTACGATATCCTAATCGGCTCGGTCGCTGCGATGTTTGCAGGCGCAATCGCAATGCTAGCGAATTTCGCCAAATTTGGCGCGATTGCGGGCTCAAACTCGCAAAATCGCGGTGGCGCAAACGGAATTTTCTTGCTAATTGGAGCCGTGATAATGCCTCTAGCTGCTAGCGTAATCCAAATGGCGATCTCACGCACCAGAGAATTCAAAGCAGACGCCGGTGCAGCCGCACTTACAGGGCACCCCGAGTGGCTGATTTCCGCTCTATCCAAGCTAGATAATTACGCCAAAAACTACCGCATGCACTCTGCAACGGGATCGACTGCGCACATGTTTATCATAAACCCATTTAGCGGGATTAAGGCGAATTTCTCTCAGCTTTTTAGCACACACCCTAGCACAAGCGACCGTATCGCAAAACTCGAAGAGCTAAAAGGCAAAATCGCTACCCAAAAGTAAAATTTGCAAAGAAATGCGAAGCATTTCCGTAAAAATAAAACCAGCTGAATTTAGAAAAACGAAGTTTTTCTAAATTCAGCCACTTCTAGCGTTTTACAGGGGTGGGGGTTGGTAAGGGGGAGGGTAGCGTCTCGCAAAAAGCGCGCCCTCCCCCTTACGGAGAATTTCAAAATTTCGCCTAAAATTCAAAAAATCGTTCAATGCTAAATTTAGGTTGAATTTCGAATTTAAATTTCCCTGGATTGCTTCGCTTTCTGCAAAAGCTCGCAATGACAAATTATGCAAAATTTACAAAACTAAAATTTCATAAATTATTTCTCATTTCTTGCAATATAATCACAAATTTTCATTTTTTCAAATATTTACTATCTTGCGTTAAAATCACATTTTATTTTTCATCAAAGGAGAAAAAATGGGATTACTTTCATTTGTTGCAAATGCTGGTAAAAAGCTACTTGGTATCGGAAACGACGAGCAAAATGTCAAAGACGAGATTACCAAAAACCTCTCTTCTACCCCAATCGAGGGCTTAGATGTCAAAATCGAGGGCGATGTCGTTAAAGTAAGCGGAAACGCCGACAAAGAAACTCTTGAAAAAGCCGCTCTAATCGCAGGAAATGTAAATGGAATTTCAAGCGTAGAAATCGAAGGCGTCAATGAAGATAGCGAAGAGAACTACTACACTATCGTCAAAGGCGACAACCTTTCAAAAATCGCTAAGAAATTCTACGGCGATGCTAACAAATACCCTGTGATTTTCGAGGCCAATCGCGAAGTCATCAAAGACGCGAACCTAATCTATCCAGGTCAAAAAATCAGAATTCCAAAAATCTAAATTTATGGGCGCAAACGCGCCCTACTCTTTTTTTATTTTTCAAATTTTTGTATAATCACCCAAAATTTAGCTAGGAGCAGGTTATGAAAAATGCTTTTACTATGATCGAACTTGTTTTTGTTATCGTTGTTTTAGGAATTTTATCTAGTATCGCTCTGCCTAGAATGAACGCCAGCAGGGACGATGCCGAAATCGTGCGATTGATGACAAATATAAAGACCCTTACTAGCGATATCACAAACTACTACAACGCAAACGGCTGTCTTAGCAACAATCCAAATTTTATGAGCAATGTCGCCACATTTAGCTCAGCCGCTGGTGGCGCGCACGCAGGCAACGGCTCGTGCCTAGCTAACGGCGGTAGCGTGTCAATGCACATCAGAGTCAAAAACAAACCTTGCTATGCCCTAACTTACGGCGTGAGCGAATACATGGGTGCTTGGGTGCGCATAGATGGTATGAGCGCAGGTGCCTCAAATGCGTGCGAACTAGCGCACAATCAAGCCACGATGAAATCAATGCGCGATGCGAGTTTCACATACACAGACGAAACCGGCGCGAACAAAACAGCCAAAGGCACACGAATCGGCGGATTAAATCCGAATAAATTTAGATAAAATTTTCAAAATTTGATGCAAAATTTTAAAATTCTAAAATTTTGCGCCAAAATTCTTTTGTTTTGGATAAAATTACGAAATTCTATCAAAAGGAGTTAATGTGCGAATTTTAATCAACGAATTTCCAGGAGACGGCTGTCCGCAAACCAAGGCTTTCGATGCAAAAGAGATTTTTTTAAACACGGCAAAAGACGATGAAAATCCTGGGAATTTCGTCGTTTCGATCTATGTGCAAAACCAAGAAATTGCTCTGTTTTCTTGCGCCAAAACGCCAGCGTTTGAGGAATTGCAAAAGAATTTCAAATCAATGATTTTCAAAAAAGGCGTATTGGTGATAGATATCCAACTTAACTATCTCAATGGAAAAATGGTTTTAAAATCATCATCTTTTTGTGAAGTATGATTGAAATTTGGCGCAAAATTTTGAAATTTGCGTCAAATTTAACTACTCTAAAACTTTTATCACTATTTATTCGATATTTTATAACCAATTTCGAACTAACTTTCTTTTTCGAAATACAAACCACAAAAACGCAATCGCCAAAAACAAGGTAAAATTTTTGTATAATCGAAGCTCTTTTTGTGAAAATTTTACGATTTGGGCGTCTTTTCCACTATAAAATTTTAGAATTTTTGTTTTCTGCTCGTCTTCATAAACAAGCGCTTTGTAAATTTTATAAACATCGCCAAAGCTTTCCTTTTTTACCCAAAATGTAAAAAAATAATTATTTTTGCTCAAAGAACTAACTATCGGCTCAAATCCCAAATTTGGCTCTACGACCTTAATACAGCTATTCCCGGCGTTATTTTTAATGCAGACATTGTAATATTTTCTAGGCGATAAAACCTCATCTCTAAAACTTTTTACCGCTATTTCCTTGATAGATGTTACTTTTCCTTCGATATATTCGGTGTTTTTCAAATTAGTTTCTATATTAAACGATATAAAAAACAGCACCCCAGAAAACAAAATGTAATAAATGTTTTCCAAGATAAATTGTATAAATTTATTTGATTTCATCGATATTACCTTTTTTAGTATTACCAATAGCACAAATTATATTGTCAGTATCTGTAAGTCTTAACTTTTTCCACTCGTCAAAACTATTAACTTTAACTAAAATTTGCGGAATTCTTGATGGTTCATCGATAATTTTAAAACACTCATTTGTTTCTCTTTTAAAATACTGCATAATAAGGTGTTTATCATCATTTTCCAAAGCCTTTTTTATGCACTTTGCTTTCAGTTTAATATTATCGTTATTGCTTATAGAATTGTCTGAAAAAAGATTTTTTGGAGCACACTCGCTAATCATTTCCATATAAACCATACGAAAAACAAAAAACGCAACAATTATCACAAAAGGTAATAAAATAATGTTTTTGTATCGTTTCAAATCATTTTTACTCCCGCTAATATAGCTTATATAATTCAAATTCTTTCCATATCTTATCTCTTATGTCCATATTTTTTATACAAAATTTAGATTGTACATCAAGTTCTAACAATCTATCTCTATTTTTCGTTTTATTTGCCTCATTCAGCTCTTTAATAAAATCGTTATAATTAAAATCGGCGCATATCAATACAGAAGCTTGATTGCAAATTTCTTCTTGTCTGCAAATTCTACTATCAAAAACAATGCCTTGTAATAAAAGTATATTTTTAGTTTCATTTGCTTCTTTTAGTCTAGACAAAAGCCGTTTTTCTGCAAATAAACATCTACTTTTGTCTAATAAATAAGGTGCTGTCACAAGCAATATCAAAATAGTTGAAATCAAATAAAAGATTATTTTTAATATTTTTAATATTTTTTTTAAAAATTTCATCTCATTTTCTTATTTGAAATTTTTGAATTTTCGGTTGCTGTTTTGTTATTATTATTTTCAATAAATTCATCATTTATAATTTTTTTTACCTTATCAACCACTATTTGTTCTTGGGAAGTAAAATTTGCTTCTTTTGGTAAATTTCTAAAATAAAAATTTAACATATTTTTAGTTCCATTTAATTCACGATTTGCACAATACACAAATACTTGACTATAATTGCTGTCTAATCGCATGTTATCCATATAATTATATCGATAACATGGGTCTTCTTTGATTGCAACTTGATAGGATATTCTATTGGCACCACCAAAAACTATAATACATATCAAAAAACCAATAATTACAAACAAAAAATCCCTAATACCTGCTTTCATTTTTTTCTTTTCTTGGATAAACCACCCTCACAGGCGCAAATTTCGCTAAATTTACGACCTGTAATCTGCGTTTATTTTGACATATTCATAGCTGAGATCACAGCCATACGCGCTAAATTCGCCCGCTCCTAGCCCCAAATCGCATGAAATTTCAAATTCGGCCTTTTGCATTACTTCGTGCGCTAGCCTTTCGCGCTCCTCATCTAGCTCGCGGTGCGCGCTATCATACACAAGCGCATCGTCGTATTTTATCACGAGTTTTTCGGCGTCGCACTCTATCCCGCACGCACCGATTGTAGAGGCTATGCGCCCCCAGTTTGGATCCTCGCCATAAATCGCTGTTTTGACAAGCGGAGAATTTGACAAAGCCTTAGCAGCTTTTTTGGCTTCATTATCATTTTTCGCGCCAAAAACTCTGAATTTGACTAGCTTATTCGCACCCTCGCCATCGCGCACTAGCATTAAGGCAAGGTCGAGTGTGAGTTTTTTCAGCGCGGCACGAAACGCCTCTTTATCATAGCTAGCACGCGCACTGGTCGCTAGCATGACGGTATCGTTCGTGCTCGTATCGCCATCGACACTGACCCTATTAAAGCTATCCTCCACAGCCTCGCTTAAAAGCTCGCCCATATCAGAGTGCGGGATTTTCGCGTCGGTTAAAATATAGCAAAGCATAGTCGCCAAAGCCGGATTTATCATACCCGCACCCTTGCAAATCCCTGCTATGTGAAATTTCTCGCCACTATCTAAGCTTACTTCGTAAGCAAACTCCTTTTTTAGCGTGTCTGTCGTCATAATCGCCGTAGCTATGGCCTCAGAATCGCGCGCCATAAGGTCGAAATTTTTCGCAGCAGCTATGATTTTTTCTTTTTTTAATCTATATCCAATGACGCCAGTTGAGCTCATCACAGGATTTACTAAGGGCGTAAATTTTGAAATTTCAGAGAAAATTTCATCTATATCGCCAATACCAGCTTCGCCGGTCATTGCGTTTGCGTTTTTAGAATTTATCAAAATGAAATTCGTGCGAAATTCCCCGCCGTTTTTCTCTAAAATTCGCCTAAAATGCGCTATTGGCGCAGCGGCAAATTTATTACTCGTAAAAATCGCGCTTATAGCAAACGGCTCGTCAGCTCTGATAAATCCCAAATCATTTCCGACCTTTTTAAAGCCCGAATTTAGCCCGCCAAAATAAAATCCGTCGATATTTTCGAGGCCGTTTTGCAAAGGGGCGATTTTATACATATTTCATCTCCTGCGGTTTGTATTTGCTTCTAATTAGCTTTTTGGTATCCCTGATACCCTCGGCTGTGCCGATGACTAGCAGTTTCGCGCCAGTGCCGATTAGATAATCCCCATCAGGCATAGCTACAAAGCGATTGTTAGCTTCCTTCACGCCCACGATATTTGCGTTTGTCATCTCTTTGAGGCGGGTTTCTTTGAGGCGTTTGAACCTCATCCACGAAAACTCAGGGACTAAAATTTCTTCGATATCAATCGGAGAGTCTTTTTGATAAACGAGGCGTTCTAGGATATTTTCCATATCTGGGCGCACGCTAATCGCTGAAAGGCGCTGTGCGGCGAGTTTGGACGGCAATACGACAGAATTTGCCCCAAGTTTTTTGAGGCGTTCGCTGTCGCTGTCGCTGTCAGAATTCGCCATGATAAAATACGGCGTAATACGCCCTAGCTCTTTTTCATAAAGCCTAACAAGCGTGATAATAGCGATATTATCGGCTAAATTTGGACTTAGCGTGATTATTGATTTTGCGCTTGAAAGGTGCGCTTTTAAAAGCGTTTTTTGCTCGTGCGGATCGCCGATTATGTAGTATGGGTATAAATTTTCATCAGCGCTTTTTGCCAAATCTGGGTTTGGATCAATGACGACAAATGGGATATGATTGGCGCGAAATTCCTTCGCCAACTCCGCACAATACGAGTTGTTATAGCATATAATGTAGTGATTTTTGAGCCTTGCGATATTGTTTATCATAGCTTGCTCCCTGATTAAATTTTGCAGTGTTCCTTTTTTGATAACTTCGACGACGACACCCAGACAAAACGAAAATGTCCCAAAGCCCATCAAAATAAATGCGATTGTAAAAAGTCTGCCAGCAGGCGGGATTGGCGCCACTTCGGTAAATCCGACGGTGGTAAATGTCATGCCTGCTTGATAAATTGCATCAACTAGCGAAAATCCAGCGGTGAATATATAGCCCAAAGTCCCCACTAACTGCATTAAAACAATGATAATTAGTGGAAGTCTAAATGGGCGTAGTTCGTCGTAAATTTCGCTATAAAGGTTAATGTCCGGTTTAGTAGAGCCGGACCAGTTGAGGAATAATTTTATTCTGCCTAAAATAGACATAAATTCCTCTTTTTAAGGTTATCTTGATTGTTTTTTCATTGTTCTTAGAGTTGAAGCAGCTACTTTGATTTTTCTTGTAGTGCCGTCTTCTAGCTGAACGCGAACTGTGCGTAGATTGACTTGGAATTTTTTCTTAGTTCTGTTGTTTGCGTGGCTTACATTGTTTCCTACCATCGCACCTTTGCCAGTGATTGCGCATCTTCTTGCCATAATAAATCCTTATAATTTGAAAATAAACAGCGATTATATCTTAAAAAATTTCAAAATTTGCTTAAATTATACAAAGTATTAAATTTAGCAAAATTTATGAGAAAAATTAGTAGAATTGCAAGTTTTATAAATTTGATAAGGAAATTTGATATGTATGTAGCCCCTAGTATTTTATCAGCTGATTTTGGCAGGCTTAGCGAAGAAGTGCGCGCAGTATGCGACGCGGGAGCAGATCTAATCCATGTCGATGTCATGGACGGACACTTCGTGCCAAATCTCACAATCGGCCCACTTGTCGTAAATGCCGTAGCCAAGGCCTCCACAAAGCCTCTTGATATTCATTTAATGGTGCAAAATGTGCCGTTTTTTGCTGATTTATTTTTGCCACTAAAACCGAAATTTTTAAGCTTTCATATCGAGGAAGAAAAACACCCTTTGCGCTTGATAGATCATATCCGCAAAAACGGCGTCAGCCCCGCTATCACGCTCAATCCACACACACCAATTAGCGCGCTTGATTACATCATAGACGAGGTTGATATGGTGCTTTTAATGAGCGTAAATCCGGGCTTTGGCGGGCAAAAATTTATCCCATCAGCCCTGCGTAAAATTTCAGAACTTAGAAATTTGATCGAAAAACGGGGCGCGAAATGTATGATCGAAGTCGATGGTGGCGTAAATGGACTAAATGTCGCCGAGCTAGATAGCGCAGGCGCAGACATCGTCGTGGCTGGAAATTTCGTATTTTCATCAAACGATTACAGCGAAGCTATCAAAGCCCTAAAAGTATGAGCCAAGACAGCAGAAAAGGGCTTGATAACCTAATCGAACTTTTGGCGCAAAAAAGCATAAACTACCACGATTTTATCGCCAAAGCGCAAAAAATCGAGCTAATTGCGGAACTTTTTGAGCCAAAAGATTTTAGCATGTGGCGCGCCATGGGGCTAAATGTCATCAAGCTAGACAACGGCAAAATCACGCTTAAAACCCGCGAAACCGATATCGAGGACGAGATTTTTTGCTTTGTGGATATTGAGACCAGTGGCGGGCTAAGTAGCGGTCAAATCATCGAAATCGGCGCGATAAAGGTGCAAGGCGGGCGAGTTTTGGATAGATTTGAGAGCTTTGTCTATGCAAATTTCGTGCCAGAGGGTATCACCGAACTAACCGGAATTAGCGCGCGCGATTTAGTGGGCGCACCAAGCCTAGCTAGCGTTTTGGAGCGGTTTCGACTATTTTTAGGCGATGCGATTTTCGTGGCGCATAATGTCAAATTTGATTATGGTTTTATCGACGCAAGTATGCAAAAATGCGGATTTGGCATGCTGCTAAACCGCAAAATTTGCACCGTCGAGCTAGCGCGTCGCACGATAGAGTCGCCTAAATACAATCTCGGCGCCCTAAAAGAGCTTTTGGGTATCGAAAACACCCACCATAGGGCTTATAGCGACGCTATTTCGTGCAAGGAAATCTTCGCTCACGCCATAAGCGCACTTCCATGGAGCGTGCAAAGCACGGAGGATTTGATACTATTTTCCCGCACAGCAGGGCTGAAAAAACCAAGCGCAACAGCGAATTTAAGCTAAATTTTACCCACAAATTTCACGCAAAATTTTGAAATTTTAAAAGAATTTCCGAATTTAGCCAAAGCCAAATTCGGATTAAATTTATAGATTTTTGTATTGACTCTCGAACTGAGATTTTTGCATTTTGCCCTGTTTTACGAGGTTTTGATACCAGTAGTTGTGGAGCAAATAAATTTCTTCTTCGCATTTATATCCGTCGATCATCGATGAAATCGAGCCTTTGACACCGAAAACCGACATATAAATATGCACGATAAAAAACACCACGCAAACAATACCCAAAATCGTATGGAGCGTCGCGCTAAGGCGCAAGGCTTCAAGGCCGTTTAAGCCTAAAATTTGCGTGCTAGAAGCCGCGTAATAGTCGCTAAAATACATTAGCGCGCCACTTGCTATCATCACGCCTCCGCCTAAAATCGCGACCCAAAACCACATTTTTTGCCCTGCGTTAAATTTGCCAGCTGGGACTGGTTTTTTAGCCTTGCTTAAATATCCACCCAAAATCGCTAGCCATTTTATGTCATACGCGCTTGGAAACATTTTCAAAACCCACATTAAAAACATCGGGATTATCGCTACGCCAAAGCCGATTGTGGCGATTTGGTGCAGGCATTTGCAAACCCCAGCGAGCCCTCCGCCAAAGCTTTTGCCAAAGAGCATTATTAGCCCAGTTGGCACGAGCACTACCCACGAAATCGCAGCGACGAAGTGTATCAAACGCTCAAATCCACTAAATGCTAAAACTCTCTCTCCGTTATGCGAAAATTTCTTTGATCCAAATACAAAATAGTGAAACGCAAAAATAGCAACTAGCGCAACTAGCGCGATTAAGGCGATTTTGCTAGCCCCACTTTGCAAATTTACAAATAATGGCGCATATCCACTAGCGTATGTATCAGGCGCGCTAAATTTCGACTCTTCCCACAACGAGGTCGAACCTACGCTGAAATTTTCAGCCCACGCAAATGAGCTCAAAACCAAACTCAAAAATATAAATTTTATCTTTTCCATAATCTATCCTTTGTAGTTCTCAATCACGCCAAGTCGCGGTTTTAAGCCCAAATTTTCCTTTGGATATTTTACGCCAGAGGCTAAAATTTTAGCTACGGCTGAGTTTTCGTCGTTCGCATCGCCAAAGATTAGCGCATCTGTCGGGCATACGCTCACACAGGCTGGATTTTCGCCCTTTGCTACGCGGTTATCGTAGCAAAATGTGCATTTATCCACTTTACCTGTGACTGGATTGACATACCTTGCCTCGTAAGGACAGGCCAAAATGCAGTATTTGCACCCTATGCACTCTCTCTCATCTATCATCACCACGCCGTCAGCGGTTTTAAAACTCGCATTTGTCGGGCAGACGCTCACGCACGGGCTTTCTTCGCACATTACGCAACTTTGTCTTTTTATATCAAGTTTCAAATTTGGAAAAACACCGCTACTAACGCCGTAAATTTCAAGCCTACTAACGCCCTCGCCTACGCCGTTTTCGTTCTTGCACGCTACCACGCAACCTTGGCAACCTATACATAAATTTTCATCATGAACCATTACAAATTTTTTCATTTCACACCCTTAAATTTTAACTATATCAACGCCGATATTTGTAACCATTGTCGCGCAAACTGCCCCTGCTTTGGGATCAAGAAGCACGCTATCGTTCATTCCTAGACCCTCTGCCCGTCTCATACCACTTCCTGCGTGTCCAAAGCCATGATATACAAAAAGCGTATCATCTCTAATACCCTGGGTTACGAAAACTTTGACCTTTTGTTCGCCAAATTCGTTTTTGACTAGCACCAAATCGCCTGTTTTTAGCCCTTCGGCCTTAGCCGTATTTGGGCTAATCCAAAGCGGTGATTCCTTTGTCATTTCGTTTAAAATTTTGACATTTTGTGTGTGACCGTTTGTGTGAGTGGCGATTTTACCGCTTGTGAGACAGTATTTGTGGCCGTTATAAACATCCATATCGTTTGCATTGATACAGCCTTCCCCCGGGAAAACTTTTTCAACCTGTTCGCTAAAAAGCTCGATTTTTCCGCTTGGAGTTTTGCATTTCATCTGCGAGCTCATTTGCCCATTTTCATCTACAAATTCAGCCGCGACAGGGTATTTTTCGACAAATTTCGCTACATTTTCTTTTTCCAAATAATACACTTTTGGCACCTTCCAAGTTACATATCCGTCTTTCATCAAATTTGCTAGTAATTCAGCGTTTCCTTTTGCTTGTTGCATACGGAATTCATTTATATCTTTCCAAGTATAAAGCTCGTCGATTTTCATAACTCTGGCTAACTCTCTAAAAATTTCATACGCGCTTTTTGTCCCGCCGATTGGCTCGACAACTTTATTTCGCATGACAAATCCAGGTGCGGTGCCGCCTTTGTTTTGGATACTCTCATCGCGCTCTAAATAACTAGCCTCAGGGAAAACCACATCGGCTAAATTTGCGAAATCGCTCATATAAATGTCCGTAACCATGATAAAATCGAGTTTTTCTATCGCTTTTAGCGTCGTGTTTGTATCAGCGACATTGATTAGGTGGTTAAATCTCGTGCTTACCCAGCCTTTGACAGGGTATGGTTTTTCGCTCAAAATTGCCTTTGGAATTTCCATTAAAACGCCGTGTTTGCGTGGCATAAAGAAATTTACGCTACCTTCTTCACCACACCCGTCAATCCTAGCCGTTTTTGGAATTTTAAAATTTTTATCAGGGTCTGCAATAGTCGGAAATAGCTCTTCTTTGCAGAGTTTGTTGAAAACTTTCGAATCCTTACTATAATAAATTCCGCCCTTTTTCTCGACATTTCCCATTAGCGCATTTGCGATTGCTATGGCCCTTGTGCGCTGATACTCTGCCCTTGTGGTGGTGGTTTTATGACCCCAGTCGATAATGACTTTTGGCGCAGCGGCCCAAATTTCATCTGCGATTCGCTCGACATCGGCTGCTTTTATGCCGGTGATGCTCTCTTGCCATTTTGGCGTGGTTTCTTTGGTCGCTTCGATGACTTGCTCGATTCCAGTGGTAAATTTTTCGACAAATTCTTTGTCGTATTTTCCGTCCCTAATCCAAACATGAATTAGCGCCATTACAAACGCCAAATCGGTGCCAGGTTTTACAGGAAGCCACTCATCGGCTTTGGCTGCAACCACGCTAAAACGCGGTTCTAAAACTAGCAGTTTTGCGTCTTTTTTCGCGGCTGTTTTGGCTAGCTTTTTGGTTTTTGAAATATCAATTCCCTCGAAAAGATTGTGGCCGAAATTTACGATATATTTGGCGTCGCCATAATCCCTTTGCATATCAGAGCCGAAAGTATGCGGAAGCGCGATACGATACGCCACAGGACAGCATGACCAGTGTGAGTAGATATTTGGGCTACCATAGGCACAGGCGAAATTTATCATTTGGTTGTGATTTTCGCTTGCTTTGGAGGTGAAAACGACACTCTGCGGGCCGTATTTTTCAGAAATTTCAGCGAGTTTTTGCGCGGCAAATTTAAACGCCTCTTCCCAGCTTACTTCCTTCCATTTGCCTTCCCCACGCGCACCCACGCGGATTAGCGGTTTTACGAGTCTTTGATCATCGTAGAGTTGATTTACACCTGCGCCGCCTCTGGCACAAACCGAGGTTTTATTGCCAAATTTTGGATTTCCTTGGATGAAAACCCCCTTGCCGTCTTCTACTCTAACCTCAATCGGACAGCGCGAAGAGCACATTTCGCACACACTTGCGACCTTTTTGCTCTCTTTGCCGAGCAAATCAGCCGTATTTGCGCCTGCTTGGAGCTTAAAAGCGGCTAGTGTGCCGATTCCTGCGCTACCTTTGAGAAAATTTCGTCTTGATTTATCCATATCGTATCCTCCTTGATAATTGGATACGACATAATGACAAAATAAAACTTAATTACTACTTATAAACCCAGTGATTAAATATGCGCTAAATTTAGAATTGCTGAGTAGAATTTTTAAAAATATACAATTTTAATAAACATAAAATTTAACCATTAAAAAAGCCAAATTCACCAAAAATGGCAAATTTGGCTTATAGGCAAAATTTAAATTTTGAAATTTTACTCCACTGCCTTTAAATTATCAGCGATTACAAAGGCAAGTTCGAGCGCTTGATCAGCGTTTAGGCGCGGATCGCACTGGGTTTCGTAGCGCTCTTTTAGCGTCTCTTCGGTTACATTAAACGCCCCGCCTGTGCATTCTGTAACATCTTGGCCTGTCATTTCTAGGTGGATTCCGCCAGCTTTCGTGCCCTCAGCCTTGTGGATTTCAAAGAAGCTTTGAACCTCTTTTAAAATCATATCGAACTCGCGCGTTTTGTAATTGCCCGCTTTGACGGTGTTTCCGTGCATAGGATCGATACTGTATAAAATTTCCCTGCCCTCGCTTTTTAGCTCGCGCAGTATTTTTGGTAGCCTATCGCCGATTTTATCTGCGCCCATACGAATGATGATATTTAGCCTACCAGCCTCGTTTTCTGGATTTAGCGCGTCAGCTAAGCGCAAAATATCCTGCGCACTGGCGTTTGGTCCGATTTTTACGCCGATAGGGTTTTTGATACCGCTCATAAAATGCACATGCGCATCACCAACTCCCCTAGTGCGCTCGCCTATCCAAACCATGTGCGCCGAGCAGTCATACCAATCCCCGCTCGTGCTGTCTATGCGCGTAAGGCACTCTTCGTAATTTAGCAAAAGCGCCTCGTGTGAAGTGTAAAATTTCGTCTCATTTAGCGTTGGCGCGCTTTGCGTATTTATGCCACATGCGTCCATAAATTTCAGCGCATTTGAGATAGAATCGCTTAGAGCGTTGAATTTCGCCTGCAACTCAGCCCTTTTCAAAAAGCCCAAATTCCACTTATGCACCTCGTGCAGATTGGCTAGACCACCGCGCGAAAAGGCACGCAAAAGGTTCATCGTAGCCGCACTTTGGTGATATGCCTCAATCATACGCTCTGGATTTGGCACGCGCGCAGCTTCGTTAAACTCAAAGCCATTTATGATATCGCCACGATAGCTAGGGAGCTTCACACCGCCAACCTCTTCGTAATCGCTACTGCGTGGTTTGGCAAACTGACCTGCTAGGCGTCCGACCTTTACGATAGGCTTGCCAGCGGCGAAGGTCATTACAATCGCCATTTGGAGCATTACCTTAAACATATCGCGGATATTATTTGCGCTAAAATTCGCAAAACTCTCAGCGCAATCCCCACCTTGAAGCAAAAACGCCTCGCCCCTTGTGGCTCTTGCAAGATCGCTTTTTAAAGATCTGACCTCGCCAGCAAAAACTAGTGGCGGGAAGTTATAGAGCCTTTCTTTGACGGCCTCGACTGCGCCCATATCAGGGTATGTGGGCTGCTGTAAGATATTGAAATTTTTCCAAGACGATCTATCCCAACTCATAAATTCTCCTTTTTTGGTTTTAAAAATTTTGCCATTATACCTAAATATGACTAAATTTCATTTCAAAAATATAAATTTACTCCTAAATTTCACGCCAAAAATAAGCAGTTATTAATCAATTAAATTTTAAAATGCAAGCCTTTTAAATCAATCGCAAATTTAAGGAATTTTATGAAAGATGACCGCACAAAAGGGCTAATAATCGCGTTTTTGACCTTTTTTATGTGGGGCGTTTTTCCGATTTATTTCAAATTTATCCAAGATGTAGATGCCACGCAAATTTTAGCGCACAGAATTTTTTGGTCCTTTGTTTTGCTTTTTTTATTTTTGTTTTTTACAAAAAAGCTAAAAAATATCTCGCTTTTGTTATCAGACCGCAAAAAAGCATTGGCGCTTCTTTGCACAGGCTGTTTGATTAGCATAAATTGGGGGATTTTTATCTGGGCGGTAAATCTGGGCGATATTTTATCCACGAGCCTAGGGTATTTCATAAACCCCCTATTATCGGTGCTTTTGGGCGCAATTTTTCTAAAAGAACGGCTAAGCGTGGCAGGGAGAGTTTCGCTATTTTTGGCGTTTTTGGCGATCTGCGTGCAAATTTACGCACTTGGCAGACTGCCATTTGTGTCGCTGATTTTGCCGACAAGTTTCGCATTTTACGGATTAATTCGCAAAAAAATCGCCGTGCCTAGCTTCGAGGGGCTGTTTTGCGAGACCGCACTCATGCTCCCGCTTGCGTGCGCGTATTTGGGGTTTTGCGCGTATTCGGGCACTAGCGCATTTGGGGCACACAGCACCGGCGCACTGCTCGCATTTAGCGGAGTTATCACGGTTTTGCCACTGATTACTTTCGCGATTTCGACTGTGTATCTGCCGCTTTCGACAATCGGATTTATGCAGTATCTTAGCCCCTCGATGAGCATGCTAATCGCTGTGTTTTTATACGGCGAGGAGCTTAGTTTTTACAAAATTTTCAGCTTTTCGCTCATTTGGCTAGGGCTTGCGATAGTGGGATTTGATAGCTTAAAAAGGAGGAAAAATGGTTAATATAACGCTGATTTTGGCGGTTTTTTTGATAGTAGGTTTTATCGTTTATTCGCAGGTAATGCGCGCAGCCTCGCGCGCTGATATGATAGAAGAAGTGCCAAATAACGCCAAATATCTGAGCTTTTGCGACATACTTGATGGCGAAATTTTAGCTTTGCAAAATTTAGAGCTAAAAGATGAGAGCCAAAGGGACGAAGCACTCGATGAAATCGCAAATCTTAGCAAGGAATTAGTCTTTATCCAAACCATGCACAAAAATAATCAAAGCCCCGAAATTTGGGAGGAAAAGCTCTTTAAATTTTTGCAAAAATGCGAGGGCGTGATTTTAAAATACGCCAAAGAGGGCGAAAAAATCGCCGATAATTGGCGCGAAAAACTAGGAAGTGAGTTTGCGAAATTAGTCTAAATTTAGAAATTTAGACTAATTTTGACTTTGCAAATTTTCAAGTGCGCTAAAAATCGCAAGCGCATTTTCTTGCGTGGCTTTAAAATCCGCGATTTTGGCTAAATTTTCCTCGAAAATTTGCGCAATCTGCGCGCTAAAATCTGAGTAAATTTTATCCACAAACGAGCTAGACCCTACGAAGTCATTTTCGAACTCATAGTAATGAAGTCCCCCCAAAACCGCCTTTTCAAAATCCTCATAAGATGGATAAAAAAGCTGATAAAGTCCTGGTTCTTCCTCGTAATCGCTGATTGATTTTGCGATTTTGTTTGCGATGAAATTCGCGCTTAGGGTTACGGCGTTTGTGTAGTTTGAGGCGATTTTTATCATAATTTGCTCGAAAAACAGCGCGATTTTTTGACAGATTTGAAAAACAGCTCTCTCGCCGTCTTTTAAAAACAGCCCATAGACTTCGCTTGCGATTTTAGCGATGTTTGAAGCCTCTATGATAGAGGCTAAATCGCTTTGGCGCTCGTAGTTTTCAAACCTACCTTTAAATAGCAAAATTTCCCTCTCAAACCCCGCATAAATGCGCTCTATCGCCTCGCTCATGGCGTTTTGCGTTTTGACTAGCTCGCCTTTGAAACGGCGAAAAATCACATTTAGCCTATCGTCGTTGTAAATCAGCTTCGAAAGCGCGGCGTCGGTGTTGAAATACGGCGCCTCGTAGGCTACCTTTTCGTATCCCTTCGAGGTTTGCGTGCCAAAAAAGCTCTTTTTCGTCTGTGTCGCGCTTATGAAATACTCGTTTTGCTTCGAGCTTAGGGCTTCTTGCATTGTCTGGGCGATAAATTTCGAGGTCTCTTTAATCGAAGCGTAAATTTTGCTAAATTCCTCTTTGTAAATTTCACGCTCGCTGGCGCAAAATTCGGCGATTTTATCTTTGTTTGAAGCGATAATGTTTTCTAAAATTTTATGTATTTCCAAATACCCTGCCCGCTCGTTTTTAAGCTCGGCAAGTATGAAATTTAGCCTAGATTTGGCAAAGCTAATGCGGTTTTTATCAAGCCCGTCTAAAAACTCTCTAACCTCGCTAAACCCACTGTTTTGGCTATCGCCAGCTTTTTCTAGCTTTGATGATATTGGCACGATAGAGGCGAAATTCGCGCCAAAAATCGTTTTGGCGTAATTATGCACGCGCTCGATTTCTTCGGCGCCAAGTCTATCTTTTTGGCTCAAAATTGCAATGGAGTTTTTGCTTAAAAATTTTGGCAAAAGCGAAATTTGAGCTGTTTCGCTCTTTCTGGCGGCGTTGTCGATGAGTGAAATCCAAAGCACGCCAAAAACCTCGTCGAAAATCTCCAAAGTCTCCCTAGTATCGGCGTTCGAGCGTGAATTTAGCCCTGGGGTGTCGATGAAATTTATCTTTTTCAAAAGCTCGTGCGGCAAAAACATATTTATATTTTTGATATCTTTTAACTCCCGCCTTTGATCGACGAAATCCGAAATTTGCGAGCTTTCTAAGGTTTGGGTGTAGCCGTTTTTATACGCTACGCTCATCATTTCATAAGGGGCGTATTTGATGTGAGTGGCCTTGGCAGTGACTGGCACGACGCCAGTTGGCAAAACTTCGCTAGAAAGCAAGGTGTTTAAAAATGTCGATTTACCGCTGCTAAACTGCCCTACAACCGCGATTTTAAGAGGCTCAGACTCGACGAGCAAAATTTCATCTAAAACCTTGCTTAAATGCGCGCTAGGGTGCAGACTCGGGTCTTTTAGCTCGCTCACAGCCCTGCTCATATCGCCCCAAAATCCCTGCTTCGTGCTGGGTAAAAATTTCGCCCTATACTCGCTGATAAATTCCCTTAGCATTGCTCGATCCTTTTAATTAATCCATTTACCAAATTTATTTTTTCTCGCACCAATCGCGCGTTTTTGGCAATTTGCTCGGCGTTTTCATCGCCTGCTTTAAGCGCGTTTTCAAGCTCGCTTTGGCGCAAATCTAGGCTAGATTTTTTGCTAGCAAAAAGGGCTAGGACATTTTCTTTAAACTCTGCGGTGCAGGTTTTGGCGATGTTTTCGAAACTAGATTTTAAATTTAGCTTAGCGAAAAACTCGCTAAATAGCGCGTCAAAACTCGCCGATAATGCGCCAAAATCGCTGTTTTTGCGCACGATTTCACGCAGGCTTTCGTTAAATTTAGCGAAATTTGGCTGGGCGAAATTTTCGTCCATGTATTTTTTCGTGTCAAATTTAAGCGAATTTACCTCGCTAAAATCGCTTCCTAAAAGCTCTTTTATATCAGAAATATCGCGCGAAATCTTTTGCGAAAACGAGCGGAAAATGTCCGTGATGACATCTTTGACGCCCGAATTTGCGATGACTTCTAGCCTAGAAAAATCAATCTGCTTTTTATTTTTTTTCGAGTAATTTATGTCGGTTAAAACCCTGTCTTTAATCGTCAAAATCGCTGATTTTAACGGCGCAAAAAGCGTGCTATCATCGTAGCTAAGCTTGCTAATTGCGCCGGTTAAATCGTTTTTTAGCTTAGCTAAATTTGCATTTAGCGCGCTAATTTCGGCGTTTATATTCTCGCATTTTTGGGCTAGTTCGCTTTTATTCGCGCTAAAATCAGCGTTTTGCTCCTGCAAATCAGCCAAATACACCTCGCAAATCAGCGATAACTCTTTTTTGTATGAGGATAAAATTTCATCTGCTTTGGCTGAATTTTCGCCGAAAAATCGCTCGAAAAGATGAGATTTCAGCTCGCCAATGCCCCGTCCGCTGTGGCTATCTATGCAAAAATAGCTCACATTTTCTATCAGTCCCTCATCGAACCCAAACGCCCCAAGCTCCTCGCAAATACTAGCCCTAGCGTATCTTAGCGCGTCGATTAGCTCGGTCTGGCTAAGCAAATCAGCGTGTGTTAAAACGACAATGAGCGAGTTGTTTTTCGAGCTTTTTAGAGTGCTTGCGATAAAGCTCATATCCTTTTTGGTCGAGCTTTGAGAGGCGTTCATTAGGTGGATTATCGCGTCGCTTGAAAACATAAAGTTTTTCGTCAGCTCCTCGCGCAAAACCACGCTATCGTCCAAACCTGGGGTATCGACGACGGTGATTTTATCGCTTAGAAAATCGCTTTTTATGCCAAGTTCGATAAATTTGATAAATTTTGAAATTTCATACTTGGCAGAGGTGAATTCTTGCAATTTTTCTGGCTCGATTATGGCTTCGCTTTGGTTTTGAAATTTCGAGCGAAATTCCTGCGCAAAACCCAAAATTTCAAGCTCCTCATCATCGTAAAATTTGACCTTAGCATAAGGCTTATCGCTACCTTTAAGAAGCGTTAAATTCGCCGTTTCAGGGATATTTGAAGTCCCTAAAATATCAAATCCCAAAAGGCGATTTAGCATGCTAGATTTCCCAGCGTTGATTACGCCAGTAACCGAGAGCGTGAAATTTGCATCTTTGGCGTTTAATTTGGCGGCGTTTGTGCGCTCAAAGAGCGAATTTTCAAATTCGCTCGCGCAAACGAGAAAACCTGCACCTGGGTTTGTATCTGAATTTTCGCTCGCATTTTCGCTCGCGCTAGTATCCAAATACTCGCCCAAATTTGCGCCTAAATTTGCGCCCGCGCCAGTATCTGTGCCTGAAACCAAATTTGCAAGTTCATCTTCGCTTTTGGCGCTCAAAAGTGCTTTTAGCTCATCGCTAATAATATCCAAACTCTCTAATTTACCGTAAAATGCGAAATTTGCGGGCGAATTTAGGGTTTCGTTTTCGTTCAAATCGCTTTGAAGTTGAAGCAAAAATTTTGAAATTTCATCATACTCGCTTTTGCTAATAATTCCTTCTTTGCTTAAATTTTCAACCATCATCAAAACGCTTAATTTGGAAATTTTAAGCTTGCAAATCGCATTGATTGCGCCGATTTGCAGGGACTGAATCGCATAGATTCCAATCTCTTCGCCAAGCTCTTTTAAAATTTCTCTAAAACTTTGCAACGATTTAAATTTTTCAAAATTTTGCGAATTTGTGCATAACATAAGCGCAGCGATATCGCTAGGCATAGTGCGAGTTAGGCTCTCATCGATAAAAAGCCTCTTTGAACCCCAAATTTTACTCATAAAATTATTCATAAACTACCTTTTTTGGGTTGAAATGGTTAGAAATTTGATAAGTTTTGCAATAAAATTTCAAAATTTTATAAAAGTAGAAAGACGCCTGCAAAAATTTTGCAAGCGTCATAGGATTATTTGCCTTTTGCAGCAAGTTTTCTACGCATATAAGCAATGCGAGATTGTAATGGAAGGTGTTTAGGACAGTTGTCTTCGCAACCTAGCAAACTCATACAACCAAACACACCGTCATCATCGCCGATTAACTCGTAGAAATCATCGTCTGTTCTGTTATCAAGAGCGTCGATTTTAAATCTAGCTACGCGGTTGATACCAACAGCACCGATAAAATCCTCTCTCATAATCGCAGTTCCGCATGCTGCCACGCAGATACCGCACTCGATACAACGATCTAGCTCGAAAACCTCTTGTGCTACTTCTGGTTCGACTTTTTCTTCTAATTTAGAGATGTCAGTTACATGGTCAGTGTGGATCCAGCTCTCGACTCTCTTACTCATCGCGTTCATCCAGTTACCTGTATCTACGCTCAAATCTTTTAGTAGTTTGAATACAGGAAGTGGCATAAGCTCGATGACGCCCTCTGGATAGTCTTTTGTTAGTGTGCGACAAGCAAGTGCTGGCTTACCATTGACTAACATACCGCAGCTACCGCAGATACCAGCACGACATACGAAGTCGAAGCTTAGCTCTGGGTCAAATTTTTCGCGGATGACATTAAGTGCGATAAATAGTGTCATACCATCTGTTTCTTCAAGCTCATAAGTCGCAAAGTGAGGTTTAGAAACCTTGCTTAGCGGATTAAATTTAAACGCTTTAATTGTGATTTTTCTACTCATATCCTATACCTGCTCTTTCATTTGGTGCTTTATATTTTGGTTGCAACTCATAATGCATTAGTGCTTCTTGGATTTCATAGCGTCCTCTGCCCTCTGATTCCATTTTTGCTCTAATGTCATCAACTTCTTTTTGGCGTTTAGCACTATCTGGGTGCTCGATAATGTTACCCTTAGCGCCATAACCACGGAACGCTGGTGGGATTTCCATTTTCATAATATCTAGTGGCTCGTAAGTTAGAGTTGGCAATGTATCGCCGTCTTTCCAAGTCGCTAGTGTGCGTTTTAGCCAGTTTGCGTCATCGCGTTTTGTGAAGTCTTCGCGGTAGTGAGCGCCACGGCTCTCTTTGCGATCTAGTGCACCTTTTGCAACGCAAAGTGCAAGTTTAAGCATCATAGGAACACGATAAGCCTCTTCTAGCTCTGGGTTTCCAAATAGCTCTTTGTTTGAAATTTTAACATTTGTTGATTCTTTGTAAAGCTCTTCTAGCTCTTTTACAGCTTTTGCCAAGCCCTCGCCTGTGCGGAAAATCGCAACATGTTCCCACATGATATCTTTCATTTTGTTTTTGATCTCAAATACATTGTATTTGCCATCTTTATCAAGTAGGCTTTGTAGATAAGCTTGTGATTTATTTACAAATTTCTCAATTGAAGTTGTTTTGATATCGATTTCGTGGCTTGCGCAGAAATCTGCGAAGTAATCACCTACAATCATACCAGCGACAACTGTCTCAGAAACTGAGTTTCCACCCAAGCGGTTGAATCCGTGCATATCCCAGCATGCAGCCTCACCAGCTGAGAATAGACCTGCTAGTGTTGGGCTTTCGCCTGTTGCTTTTGTTTTGATTCCACCCATTGAGTAGTGTTGCATTGGAAGGATTGGAGCCCAACCTTTGCCTCTTTTGCGACCATTTTCATCTGTGTAAGTCTCTGTATCAGCAGGATCGATACCGTTGAAAATTTGGCAAATTTCTTGAACATCGCGAAGGTTTTTCTCGATATGCTCACGACCCAAAATAGAAATATCAAGCCAAACATGGTATCCATAAGGACTAGGAACGCCTTTACCATTTCTAATGTGCTCCATAATACGGCGTGAAACAACATCGCGGCTAGCTAGTTCTTTTTTCTCTGGTTCATAATCAGGCATAAAGCGATATCCATCGACATCACGCAAGATACCACCATCACCACGGCAACCCTCAGTTAGCAAGATACCACTTGGAACGATTGGAGTTGGGTGGAATTGAACTGCTTCCATATTTCCTAATTGAGCTACGCCTGTTTCTAGTGCGATAGCAGCACCAGTTCCCTCACAAACAACAGCGTTTGTAGTGTGGCGATATACACGACCATAACCACCAGTTGCGATTAGTGTGCCTTTTGCGACATAAGCTGTAAGCTCGCCAGTTACCAAATCGCGAACAATCGCGCCATAACAGCGGTTGTTTTCGTGGATTAGAGCGATTGCTTCTTTTCTATCGTGGATATCGACATTGTGTTTTAATGCCTCGTTTGCAACAGCGAAAAGCATAGTGTGACCAGTAGCGTCAGCTGTGTAGCAAGTTCTCCATTTTTTTGTTCCACCGAAGTCACGGCTGTGAATTAGACCATGAACTTCTTCTTTTTCTTCGATTGTTGTTTTTTGAGCGTTGATAATCGCGCTTCTTTTACCTTTTGTGATACGAGTCCATGGAACGCCCCACGCAGCTAGCTCACGAATAGCTTTTGGAGCTGTTTGAGCAAACATTCTAGCTACATCTTGATCGCAACCCCAGTCGCTACCTTTTACGGTATCAGCGAAATGCACATCTTCATTATCGCCTTCACTCATTTTAGAATTACCAAGACTTGCTTGCATACCACCTTGTGCTGCTGCTGAGTGCGAGCGTTTAACAGGAATAAGGCTTAAAACTACTGTACTAAGCCCTTTTTCGCCAGCAGCTACCGCAGCGCGTAGGCCTGCAAGCCCACCACCGATAACTAATGCATCATAATATTTAACATTCATATTTCAATTCCCTATTTTATAAATTTACACCGATTTTGATAAATGCAGCCAAAGATAAAAGACCTAAAATTAAGAAGAAAGCTGAAACAATCCATTTTAATTTTTTAAGTTTTTTACGACTTTCTTTTGCATCAGGACCTTCGAAAATACCCCATTTAACGCATAGTCTGTATAAACCAATGCTACCGTGAAGTTCAACAGCGAAAAGCAATACTAGGTAGAACAACCACATAAAATGGCTTACTACACGAGCACCTGACATATCACCTGAAATTTTATCAGAGTTTGTGATGATGAAAATAAGGTGTGCAGCACCCAAGAAGAACATAATAAAGCCAGTGATTGCTTGAACCCACCAAAGTGAAGTATCTTCGTGTTTGAAGCGTTTCATGTGAGCACGATATGATTGCCATTGGCGGAAATTGATTGGCATTTTTCTCATACCTAGCGCAGCGTGAATAAAGAAAATGATAAATACAGCAAGAGCTAAGAAAGATGTAATATAGCTCATAGAAGGGCTGTCGCTCAAAAATCTTAATTCTAAGAATTCAACAACTTTGGTAAAAAAGTCTCCACCGAACAATACAGTAGAAACAAACATCATATGCACCCACATAAATAGACCCAAAATTCCACCACTGATACTTTGGATTAAGTCTAGGCGCGCTGGCATACGGCTTTTTGTGCGATCCGTGCGGATACCTAAGAAGCCTTCGATTTGCTCGCTCATGAGCTCTCCTTATAGAAAATTAGTTAGTTAAATTACTAACAATTTGTAAATTTAACTTTAACAGGACATTATAGTATTTTTTAACTTTAAGTAAAGTTAATTACGCCCTATTAGTTGAAATTTCAAAGAAATTTTTAATATAATGCCCGCCAAAAACATAACGAGCGATAAAATTTGCCCCATTGAAAATCCAGCGATTACAAACCCAATCCCAGCGTCTGGTTCTCTGAAAAATTCGCTCACAAAGCGCATAAAAGTGTATAAAATAGCGTAGTTGCAAATCAGTTCGCCGTCGAATTTCTTAAATTTCCTGCTAAAAAATAAAATCACAAAAATCAAAATTCCTTCGAGCAAACCTTCGTAAATTTGGCTAGGGTGGCGAAGCACACCATCTACAAAAATCCCCCAGCTCACATCGGTTGCGCGCCCGATTAGCTCTTGGTTTAAAAAATTCCCAATCCGCCCGAAAAAATACCCAAGCGGAACGCTGAGCGCGACAAGATCGAGTAGCGCCCACTGGTTTTGGGCGTGGCGACGACAAAACGCTATTGTGGCGATGATAAATCCAACCACCGCCCCATGGTAGCTCATGCCGCGAATTCCGATAAATTCGCCGTTATAAAAGGGGTTGAAAATTCGCCACGGGTGAGTGAAATACCACAGCGCCTCGCCCGAATAAATCGCGATATATCCGAGCCTAGCGCCCAAAATCACGCCGATTTCGACCCAGATGAAATAATTATCCAGCACCGCACTGCTAAATTTCAGCCCGTCACGCTTAGCAATCCATTTGGCCATAAAGAGTGCGATTAGCAGGGCCAAAACATACATTATGCCATACCAATGCACGCTAAAACCGGCAACGCTAAACGCAACTGGGTCAAATTTTTCGTAAATGTGGTTCCAAAACTCCAACTCTCACCCCTAATTAAATTTGTAAATTTGGCTAAATTTTAAGCCCCAAGCTATTTTTCACAACCACGCAAAAATCCGCCAAAAAATACCCAAACGCCTTGTAATAATCGCTTTTAGCATTGATTTGCAAATGTCCGGCTAGCCCACGCAGGCTTGGCATGATAAAATTCGTCAAATACTCGCCCAAAATATTGTGCGATTTTTCGTTTGTATCTTGCTTAAAAATCATCGCCAACAGCCCTAGCATGTTTGCAGCGTGTGTATCTGGCAAATCCGCAAATGGCTTTTTGAAGCGACATTTTTCGTAAAAAATACTCACTTCGCTCGCACTTATTAGCTTGAAATAGCTCATATCAAAGGCCTCTTTGAGATTTTCAAAATCAGCGCAAATAGCCTCATAATCGCTATTTTTAACCCCTGCCCAAAGCTCTTGACCTTTTTTGTTTTCTGGATTTTCGTTGATTATAATCCATTTGCTAGCAAGTTTTTCGAAATTTTCCTTGCTTATCGCGCCTTTAAAATTCGTCGCGAAAATTATACACATAACCGAATAAAGTTCCCCTACTTTCATGTTTTCTCCTTAAATTTCACTAGCTTTTTTAATTTTTTCTACACCAAATTTTGACCAAATTTGATTCATTGATTTATCCAAACTTTGGCGTTTTTTATCGATTTCATCGAAAAGCAGCGTCGCACACTCTGCGCTATTTGCGCCAAAATTTGACAAATTTAGCGACGCATGAATTATCGCATCGCCCCTATGCACATCAATAGCTTCAAAAAGCAAAAGCGCCGTTTCATCAAGCAAATCTAGGCTAAAAGGCCTATGCTGACTAAGCCTTTTAGAACTCTCATCGCGCGATTTGTAGCGGATTTTGACCTCGTATGTCAGCGGATTTAACCCACCCTCTAAAACCTCGCTAGCTAGGTGGCGAGAGAGAATTTTAATGCGCCTTTTAATCTCGTCCCTATCGAAGCACGGCTCGAAACTGCGCCCAAGACCGATACTTTTGCGCTCCCTGCTAACCTGCACCCGCTCGCTCGTATCGCCACTGATTTGAGCGAAAATTTGCTCGCCGTTTTTGCCCATTTTTTCGAAAATTTCCCTATGTCCCCACGCGTCGCCAATACTTTTAATGCCGTATTTTGCGAGCGTTTTTTGCATAGATTTTCCCACACCTGGAAATTTTGAAATTTCGACATCTCTAAGCTCGGTTTTAAGGCGCGAGAGAGGTATTTCGCGCACCCCAAAAGGCTTGGCTAAATCAGTGGCAAGCTTGGCGATAAATTTCGCCTCACTTAGCCCCACACTGCTAGGAAGCCCGAATTTCGCCTTGATTTCGCTTTGCAAAAATAGCGCAAACTCGCGCGCGTTTTCGTTGTATTTCGTGCCACGCAAATCCAAAAAAAACTCATCAACGCTAAATTTTTCAATTTCTGGCGTGAAATTTAGTAAAAATTTGTGAATTTGGTTTGAAATCTTGCCATACACGCCGTGCTTTGCCGCGTCCAGCACTAGCTCTGGACAGGCTAGAAGCGCCATTTTTAGGGGTTGCGCTGAATGCACGCCAAATTTTCTAGCCTCGTAACTAGCACTTAAAACCACACCTTTTTGCAAAGATTTTAGCCTTTTTTGCTCATCGGCAAAATTTTGCAAATTTTGCTCTTTTTGGGCTTGAATTTTAAAATTTTGCGCGCTCTCATCGAAGTGAAATTTCGCCCCAAAGCCCTCGTCTTTATTAGCGAAAATTTCCTCATTATTTCCGCCGATAACTGCGACAGGAAGTCCGCTAAGAGCGGGATTTATCAGCCTTGCGACAGATACGAAAAAGCAGTCTAAATCGATATGTGCTATCAAACTATATCTATCCCAAATCCACTAAGTCCAGCGTATTCCTTCGGGCTGGAATTTGAAAGAATTTTGATTTTTTTAATCCCCAAATGCGCTAAAATCTGCGCTCCGATACCATAGCTTTTGAAATCGCCCTTGTGCGAAGCCGAATTTAGCGCCACAATCACGCCACCGCTCGTGCTTAAAATTTCTAAATTTTGCATAAAATCATCGTAATTTTCATCTTGCATAAATTCTAAATCGCTACCGATTTTATGAAATTTTACATTGCAAATTTCGCCAATTTTACCGAAAATAAAGACTTTGTGAGCGTTGTCATCGTGGTCTGTGATTTCGCAAACTCTGCACGATTTACCGCAAATTTTGCCCTCGCTAAATTCGCCAAATTTAACCAAAGTTTCATGCTTTAATCTGTATTCGACGATTTGGGCGATTGAAATCATATTTATGCCAAATTTTTCGCAAAATTTCTCCAAATCATCGCGCCTTGCCATTGTGCCGTCTTCATTTACAATCTCGCAAATCACCGCACTTGGCGCGATTCCAGCGAGCTTGCACAAATCCACAGAGCCCTCAGTGTGGCCTGTGCGCACGAGCACTCCACCTTTTTTGGCGATGAGCGGGTTTATGTGGCCAGGGCGCACGAAGTCGCTTGGGGTGGAGTTTGGGCGCGCCATAAGCTCGATTGTCATATTTCGCTCATACGCACTCACGCCCGTGGTTGCGTCTTTTGCGTCGATTGTGATAGTAAAGGCCGTCTCGTGCGAAGATGTGTTTTTATCGACCATTAGGGGCAAATCTAGCCTTTTGGCGATTTCCTCGTCCAGTGCCACGCAAACCACGCCACGAGCGTGTGTGATAGCGAAATTTACCTTCTCCGCGCTCGTAAAAGTCGCAGGGAAAATCAAATCGCCCTCATTTTCGCGATCAACATCATCGACCATGACAATCATCTTGCCATTTTTCATATCTTGTATAGCTTGTTCTACGCTAACCATTTTTAATCCTTATTCAAATTTTTAAATCCAGCTTTTATCTTTTCATAAAGCGGGGCGAAGCTCACGCCATTTACACGCACATTTGCGATTGTAGTGATGAAATTCGTATCCCTTTCCCAGCGCGGAACTAGATGATAATGCACATGCTCGGCTATCCCAGCCCCAGCTGCCACGCCTAGATTCATACCGATATTTACCCCCTTTGCGCCAAGGGCGGTTTTTAGCACTCGCACGCCCTTTTGGACATATTCGCTCATCTCTAACCACGCTTCTAGCGGTAAATTCTCGATATTATCGGTATGCTCGTAAGGAATCACCATAAAAGCCCCAGGATTGTATGGATATAAATTCATAAGCCCGAAGCAAAATTTAGCGCGAAATACCACGCCTACGCACTTTTCTCCCTTTTTTGCCTTTGCGGCAGCGCAAAATGGGCAACCGCTGCGTTTTTGCGTGAAATAATCACTTCTCCACGGCGCGCAAATATAATCCATATTCTCCCCCTATTTTTCGCCAAATTTCACTGCTCTAAGCGCCGCACCGACATCATCTTGGCGCATAAAACTCTCGCCGATTAAAAACGCATCGACCCCGCGTGCGCTTAATTCGAGTAGCTGTTCGTGCGAGCCTAGCCCACTTTCAGCCACGATAATTTTGCCATTTGGGATAAGCGGGATTAAATTTGCCGATAAACTCAAATCAACCTCGAAAGTCTGCAAATTTCGGTGATTTATGCCGATTATATCAGCCCCTGCGAAAATCGCCTTTTTCAAATCATCTTTATCGTGAATTTCAAAAAGCGCTTCAAGGCCCAAATGCCTAGCAAATTCCAAAAGTCTTTTAAGCTCTTTTTGCTCCAAAGCCTTTGCGATTAATAGCACAAAATCCGCCCCATACACGAGCGCTTCTAGGATTTGATACTCATCGATTATAAAATCTTTGCGCAAAATCGGCGTGTTTGTGTAACGCCTGATTTGCGAAATGTAGCTAATATCGCCCTTAAAATAGTGTGGCTCAGTCAAAATAGAAAACGCGCTAGCGCCTGATTTTTCATACTCCATAGCGATTTTAAGCGGATCGAAATCCTCTCTGATGACGCCTTTGCTAGGGCTTGCTTTTTTCACCTCAGCGATTATGCGAAGCGGATTATCCGGGGTGCTTTTTAGCGCAGTTTTCGCATCGCGCGGTATCATGGGATTAGCACTTAGCGTGCGACCAAGCATATCAAAGCTAAATTTTTCTTTGCGCCTAGCTAAATCCTCGCGCGTTTTTTCTAAAATTTCATCTAAAATCATTTTTGTGCCTTTATTCCGCCTGCGATTTCGCCTATTTTTTGGATATTTTTATCTATCACGCATCTCTCTATCGCGCTTACATGCCCCTTGCCCTCGTCGCTAGCGTAAAACTCATCGTCTTTTATCTTGTCCATCCACTCTTTGGCTTTTTCGCACTCGCCAAGTTTGTAAAACCCCCATGCTAGCGAGTCTATGTAATAAACCGAATTTGGCTCGTCTTTTAGGGCGCGCTCGACATAATCAATGCCCTTTTTGATATCCAAATCATGATCGATTAAAATGTATCCGTAGTAATTCAAATGCACCGGATCTTTTAGCTTGCTAGCTATGTTTTCAAATTTCGCCACGACTTCGTTAATCTGAGCAGCTGTTTTTTTATCGCCAAAAGATTCATACAGATAAATCGCCTCGTTCGCCAAATAATCGTAATTTTCGGTTTTCGAAAACTCCTCACGCGCTAATCTCATAGCTGTGGCGAAGTCCTTTTTCTGGGCGTAAGCGTCAATTATGAGATCTTTTTTATAATCGTATTTTTGCAAAATTTCGATGATTTTATCAAATTCCTTCATATAATAATAAATCCCAATCATATCGTCTAAAAATTTCGTATTTTTTTTGCTCTCATACAGCGCCTCATCGAGTTTGGCGACCTCAAAGTATTTTTTTTGCATGCGATACACATCAGCCAAAACCTCGCACACCATACCGCTAGCGCAGCCATAAATTCGCCTGTGTGTCTCCATGATACGCACCGCAGCGTCGCTACTATCAAGCCTATTTAAAAGAACATCGCTAAGGCGGATTAAATTTTCCTCTGATTTTTCCAGCTCATAGGCCTTTTCGAAATACTGCTTGGCTAGGGCGAAATTATCCATAGCATAATATGTCGCGCCCAAAATCGAGTAATTTCTCGAATTTACCTCTAAATTTGCTAAATGAAGCGCGGTAGTGTTGGCTTTAAGTATTTCGCCCTGCCCCATATAATACCCCACTTTTACGCGCAAATACTCGCTATCATCAGCCAAAATTTTATCGCCCAAAGCTAGGTAGCGCGCGGTTGCTTTGCTATCTTTTAAAAAAAACGCAAGCTTTAAGGCTTCTAGCAAATACACCTGCGAATTTGTCTTTAAAAAGGCTTTTTCGTAGAGTTTCATCGCGCTTTGCGGGTCTTTGTTGGCTAGTTCTAGCGCAGTTAGCAGATCGAAATTCAGCTCAGCCTCATCGTAAGCCTTCATCGCCTCTTTTAACTTTTGCGGTGTGGTGGCCTTTTGCGTTACATTTTCACTAGCGTTGTTCTCGGATACCGGCGCAGTATTTGTGATAACCGAGCTTTTATTCATATCTTTTATCGCGTCGCTTTTGGTTTCACTAGCGCCCAAATTTAGGGCACCAAGAGCCAAAAAAGCGGTTAAAATTTTACCCCAATACATTCTTTCTCCAATTCATCTTTATGCTCTTTGAAATATTCCCAAAATGGAAAGGTTCTACATTGATTTGGTCTGTATTCATAAATCCCGCAGTTTCGGTGCTTTTCGTCGAAAAACACACACGCCATACCGTCAAGGTATGGTTTTTCTTTTATGCTAAATTTATTCCCAACTCGCTCTAAAAATACGCGGATAAAATTTGCCTTATCTATCCCCATAAATTCGCTGAGTTTCTCGATTTCTGCGTCATTTATCCAAATATATCCGCTCTCGCCCGTGCAACACTTGCCGCCGCAGCTTTCGCAGGCGCTACTATCGAAGGTATAGTCAAACTCACTCAATATCGACACTTTCTAAATTGGCTTTTTCATAAATTTTAGCCGTTATTTTACTTTTTTCACCATTAAGAAATGTATAAATCGGCGCACAAATTTCACAAAGTGAGCGCGAACTTTTTTGCGCCAAAAAAAGTGCGAGTTTGGCAGGCTTGTTTTCGTTAGGATAGATGAAAGCAAGCTTTGTCAAATTTAGCTTGTAATTTTGCAAAATTTCGCAAATTTGCGCGATTTTGCCCGCCTCGTAGCAAAAAATTAGCGCGCCTTTGGGCTTTAAATGAGTGTTGCTAACACGCACGAAATCGCTAAGGCTTAGGCTTGTGGCACTTTTGCTTAGCGCAATATGCGAATTTTGGCTAGTTAGGATTTTTTCCCTATAAAATGGCGGATTTGAAACGATTAAATCAAATCTTTGCTCGCTTTTAAAATTTGCGAAATTTTCATGCAAAATTTGAGCTTGCAATGAATTTTGCTCGCAATTTTTACGCAAAATTTCTAAATTTTGCTCTTGGATTTCAAGCAAGCTTAAATCTAAATTTGGAAAATCCCGCTTCAACATCAGCCCCAAAATCCCGCATCCTGCCCCAACATCTAAAATTTTAAGAGAATTTGTGGCGCGAGAGTTAAGCCAGTTTTCGCAGATAAAATTCCATAAAAAAATGGTATCGCTGGTGTAGCGATACCCACTTTTTAGCTGGAAAAGTCTCATAAATGCAGATTTTCTACGATTGTGTGAGCGTGGTTGAAGGCTACGACGATCGAACCGCCGTTTCTAGTGATCAAATCTCCACCCACAAAAAGCCCTTTTGTGGCTGTTTCGCACCTCTCATCGACGCTAGGCACGCCGTTTTCGTCGAATTCTACGCCACATTTTTTAAGGAAATCCACAGGGCTCGTGCCACCGATTGCATAGATTATGCGATCATAAACTAACTCCATGCCGTTTGTGAATTTCACTAGCACCTTGCCACTTTCGTTTTCTAGCGCTTCGATATCAAGGCCAAGGCGCAGGATAATGTCGCCGTTTCTGGCCTCTTTTTTGATATCTTCTTCGTTGATTTCATTTAGCCTAGTAAAGCTCTCTTTGCGGTAGCATAGGGTAACGGTATTTGTTTTGCATAGCGAAAGCGCGTATTCGGCGGCTGAGTTGCCACCGCCCACGACTAGGACTTTTTCATTGACGCTACATTTATCGAGGTTGAAATTTACCCTTTGTGTGATTGATGGCGGGATTTTGTAGCTTGGTTTGTTTGGTTTGCCCATACGGCCGATTGAGATGATGACATTGCGCGCTACAAAGCCAGCTGAGGCTGTGGTTATGCAAAAAAGCCCGTCGTCCTTTTTTTCGACCTTTTCGACCTCACTGTTGAAGTAAATATCGATATCGCCGTGATCTAGCAAGCTATCGAAATAATCTAGCACGCTCTCTTTCGTGCCAGTCTCGAAGCTAATCGTGCCCTTTGTTTCGCTATCCATGCCCTTGTATTCTTTATCTACGCGTTTTTTATCTTTGTAAAATTGTCTGATTGTTTGAGAGTGATTATCGCCTTTTTCTAGCAAAAGCACCTTGGCTACGCCTTTTCTTTTGGCCTCGACCACGGCCGCGATTCCGCAAGGACCGCCACCGATGACAACTACATCATAAACATTTATCATTTTTTTCCTTTGTGTTAAATTTTACAACCTTTGATTATAATCAAAATTTATTTATAAATGGTAAAAATTATTAAAATTTTAAAGATTTAATTAGTCTGTTTTATTTTTACCCAAAACTTAGCCCAAAAATGCTAAATTTAGAAAAAAATTAAAGGAAAATAATGATTTTAGCCATTGAAAGTAGCTGTGATGACAGCTCGATTGCTGTGCTAAACAGCTCGAATTTCGCATTAGAATTTTACGAAAAAATCTCCCAAGAACTCGAACACTCCAAATACGGCGGTGTCGTGCCAGAACTAGCTGCGCGTCTTCACACAGAAGCACTGCCTCGCATTTTAGAGCGCGCAAAGCCTTTTTTTGGCTCTCTTAAAGCCGTCGCCGTAACGCACGCACCGGGCCTTAGCGTGAGTTTGATAGGGGGTGTGAATATGGCAAAAACTCTTAGCCTTGCGCTAAATTTGCCACTAATTGGCGTAAATCACCTAATCGGGCATATTTATTCGCTATTTTTGGACAAAGAAGCAGAATTTCCGCTTGGGGTTTTGCTAGTAAGTGGCGGGCACACGATGATTCTTGATATTAACGCCCAGGGCGCAATCAGCGTGCTTGCAAGCACCAGCGATGATAGCTTTGGCGAAACATTTGACAAGTGCGCCAAAATGCTAGGACTTGGCTATCCAGGTGGCGCGATAATCGAAAATTTAGCCAAAAATGGTAAGCCAAAATTTAGCTTCCCAGTGCCTTTAAAGGGCGATAAACGCCTACAATACAGCTTCTCAGGCCTTAAAAATGCCGTTCGCGTGCAAATCGAAAAACTATCGCAAAATGGCGAGCTAGCGGGGCAAGATAAGTGCGATATCGCCTACGCCTTTCAAAAAAGTGCTTGCGAGCATATCATAGATAAACTCTCTCGGGTCTTTGATGAGCGCAAATTTAGGCGTTTTGGCGTCGTGGGTGGGGCTAGTGCGAATACGCATTTGAGGCAAAATTTGGCAAATTTATGCGATGCGCACGAGTGCGAACTTTTATTTGCGCCACTGAAATTTTGCTCGGATAACGCTGCGATGATAGCGCGCGCAGGTTTGGAGAAATACCGCAAACAAAGCTTTGTCGCACCGCAAAATTTGCAAATAATCCCAAGCCTAAATTTAAACTCCGCATTTGAGTGAAAATTAAAATTTAGCCTAAAATTTAAAAATCGTTCAATGCTAAATTTGAGTTGAATTTTGAATTTAAATTTTTCTGGATTGCTTCGAAAACTTCGTTTTCTCGCAATGACAGCGAATTTACACGCTTTAAATTTTATACTCATAGATTGCTTCGGCGACAAGTCGCCTCGCAATGACAAATTGAGGGTGCGCTAATTTCTCTGAATTGCTTCATTTTCTGCAAAAGCTCGCAATGACAGCGAATTTACACGCTTTAAATTTTATACTCGTAGATTGCCTCGAAACGGCTTACGCCGTTTCTTTCAATGGTAATAAATTTAGCGAATTTTATCACTCTTGCTTGGGATTAAAAGCTTATCTAGCTCCTCACGCATGCTTACCTTTGAATTTGGGTTTAAAATATGCGAGTAAATCACATAATTTGCTAAAACCTTTTTGCCATAATCCCTGCTCTCAGCAAATGTTACTAGCTCCATTGACAAAAACGGCTCGTATTTGCCCCTCTTAAACAAATCCGCTCGTTTTAGAAGCTTGCTCGTAAATCCTAGTCCGCCGTTGTATGCGTATGCGATAAAAACGGGGCTAAGTAGCTTTGTTTCGAGTGTGTCAATGTGGATATTGGCGAATTTGTAGGCGATTTTTGGATCAAACATCATATCTTGATCCCAGCCCTCGATACTAACCTGCTTTTTGGCGATATCGTTCGCTACAAATGGCATAAACTGCATCATACCAAGCGCATACGAGGTCGAAACGGCGCTTGGGATAAAGCGTGATTCTTGGCGGCCAAGAGCTAAAATCAGCGCTTGGCGGTGCAAATCAGTAGTGCCGATATGCTCCATAAATGGCGTTAGATAGTAGTTGTCGCGCCCGCCATTAGCCTTATTCATTATATACGCCCACTCGCCAAGGCTCTCTTTGGTGTCGAATTTCTTCGCAAACTCCAAAAGCTCCGCTTTACCCATTTTATCGGCTTTGACCTTAGTGCGAACCCAGTTAAATGGGTTTTTGATATCATAGTTTGAAATTTTATCGCGCGCTGGGGTTGGATTTATGATATTTAGGCTTTTATCACCCAAAATTTCCTTTGCGTAGAGCGAATAGAGGCTATAATAGTTGCTTTTGGCAAGCTCGCGCAAGATATTTTCGTCTTTGCTTAGCAAATAGACCCAAAATTTCGCATTGTGCGAGTTATGCACGCTCTCTATCGTAGCTGCTGCGCGCCCAAAATACGCCAAAGCCTGCGCCTCATCGCCATAAGTTAGAGCATTTACGCCGAGCAAAAACGCGACCTCTTTTTCCACTTTTTGCGGATCAATTCCTAGCATAGATTGGCGCAAATTTGGATATTTGCGCTTGATTACAGCATCTTCAAGCACGCTTTTAAAGCCAGAGAGTTGCGCCATATCTGTGATAAAAGCGGGGCTTGCGTTTATGTTTAGCAAGCTCTCATCGCCCTTGAATTGATAATATGAAAAATAATTTTGCGCATGACCGCTCTCTTTAAAATACTGCGCCGGCGAGCCTGAATTAAAGCCTTTTAGCAAATTTATCGCACTCATCGCGCCCAAATTTCCGCTATTTTCAAATTTGCTAATTAGCGCCGAGCGAGTTTTGGGGCTTAGCTTTGCCACAAATGCTGGATAGCTTCTAGCCTTTTGGCAGGTTAAATTCGCATCTAGTATATTTGCGCTCGTTATCCCTGCGCACTTATCTGGCTTTGGCAGAGCTTTAAACGCGCCTAAAATTTTATCAAGTTCCTTTTTTATCTTGCCACGATAGCGGTAAATTCCAGCCTTTCTAAGGGCTTTTAGCTCGTTTTTGTCGTATTTGGTCTCGGTGGCTAGGCGATAAATATAATAATCTTTTGCCAAAGATTTTGGCTCGTTTTTTATCTCTTCGTAGCTTTTGACATTTGCTGTGGCAAAACTCGCGCAGAGTGCCACCGCTAGGCTAAATTTAAATAAAAATTTCAAAAAACACTCCTTTGTAAGGCATAAATTATCGCATTATCAATCACGCTAAGGCCGATTAAAATCACAAGCGGGGCGAAATCAAACCCGCCAAGCGTGGTTGGGATATACCTGCGCACGAGCTTGAAAGCTGGGGTTGTAAGCTTATAAATCGCTTGGACAAATTTGTTAAACGGATTTGGGCGTATGAAGCTAAGCACGCAGGCGACAAACACAAGCAAAATGTAGGCTTGTATGGCGTAGTGCAGAGTGATTAAAACGCCGTAAATTAGGCTATTTGCTAGCATTTAGGATTTCCTTGATTGATGATTTTATGAGCGGGTAAAGCTCACCAAGCTCTGGTCCGTGAGGCGCGCCTGTAAGAAGCAATCTAAGTGGCATAAAAAACGCCTTGCCTTTGAGAGCGGTTTTTTCCATGAGAATTGTTTTTAACTCGCTAAATTCGGCTGGAATTTGGGTTAAATTTAAAATTTCATTTCGTAAAATTTCGGCGTTTTGGCTAAATTCACTTGGAATTTCTTTTTGGCTAAAAATTGCGCTAATTTTTGCTTTAATCTCTGGGATTAGGCTGGATTCTTGGGTGTAAAATTTCACTAACTCTACCTTGCTCTCATCTACGCCAAAAAGCTCGCAAATGCGCTCTGCGCTTGCTCTTTTGATATGTTCGCGGTTGATAAATGCAAGCTTGTCGATGTCAAATTTAGCAGGTGCTTTTGAAATTTTGGCGATATCGAAAAACTCCACCGCTTCTTCGATACTAAATACCTCGCACGGGGTTTTATTTCCAAGCAAAACCAAATAATTCGCAATCGCCTCAGGCAAAAATCCAGTATCTAGCATCCATTTTACGCTACTTGCGTCGTCGCGTTTGGACATTTTTTTGCCATCAGGCCCCAAAATAATCGGCAAATGCGCGTATGAAATCTCGTCTGTGTATCCCAAACACTCCCTAATCCAGTTTTGTTTCGGGGTGTTACTGACATGA
The DNA here is from genome assembly GCF_027737825.1 of Campylobacter sp. VBCF_06 NA8. Classification (NCBI taxonomy): domain Bacteria; kingdom Pseudomonadati; phylum Campylobacterota; class Epsilonproteobacteria; order Campylobacterales; family Campylobacteraceae; genus Campylobacter; species Campylobacter sp. VBCF_06 NA8. The sequence continues at coordinate 74,222 of NZ_JAOVUB010000002.1, read as the reverse complement.
TCCTCGCCCCTGATTACGAAGGTAACACCCTCTAACATATCATCAGTGGCGCAAGCGAAATTATATGTCGGGGTTTTATCCGCGCGCATGATGACGAAACTATCGATATTTTCGGGCTCGAAGCTAATCTCGCCCTTGATAGCGTCTGTGAATTTCAAAACCCTGGTTGGTTTTTTAAGTCTAATTGTAAATGGCTTTGGATTGTCTATGACCTCAGCGTCACTTAAATGCTCGCAAGTCCCGTCGTAGCGATACGCTACGCCCTTTTCTTTGGCTTTTTCTTTTTTGGCGGCAAGTTCTTCTTCGCTACAAAAGCAGCAAAACGCCTTGCCCTCTTGGAGCAGTTTAGCGGCGAATTCTTGGTGAAATTTCAGATTTTTGCTTTGATAATATAGCGTTTGCCATTTGATACCAAAAAGGGTTAAAATTTCCATTATATCTTTGTCTTTGCCCTCGATATTGCGGGCAGTATCGGTATCCTCGATACGCAAAATAAATCCACTTTTATCTTGAAGCGAGCGGATATAGTTAAAAATCGCGGCGCGTAAGTTTCCAATGTGCATATCGCCTGTGGGTGATGGCGCAAATCTATACATAAATTTTCCTTTTCTTTATTAAATTTCAAAATTTGCCATTATACTTTTTTCTACCTAATAAAAAGCAAAAAGTAAGCAAAATTAGGTTATTATCTATCCTTTTATTTCCCAAAGGAGGCTTGTAATGAGCTTTATTCAAGAATTCAAAGAATTCGCAATGAAAGGCAATGTCATCGATATGGCAGTGGGTGTGGTCATCGGTGGAGCCTTTGGCAAGATCGTAACTTCACTAGTTGGCGATGTCATTATGCCAATCGTCGGAGTTATCACAGGTGGTATGAATTTTACCGATTTAAAAATCGTTTTAAAAGAGGCTGTGGGCGAAACACCAGCCGTGACGATAAATTACGGCTCGTTTATCCAAACAGCGGTTGATTTTATCATTATCGCATTTTGTATTTTTTGCGCTATTAAGGCGATTAACAAGCTTAAAAAAGAAAAACCAGCCGAGCCTGAGGCCCCAGCTGAGCCTAGCGAAGATATCAAACTTCTAAGCGAAATCAGGGATTTACTAAAAAAATAATATGGAAATTTTGAAATTTATCCCTTTTTTTAAGGGGCTTGATGAGGCCAAAATCGAGCGATTAGCGCAGATTAGTAGCAAAAAGGCTTTTAAAAAGGGAGAAATTTTATTTTATGAGGGCGATACAAGCTCTCATTTAATCATCTTGCTTAAAGGCACAATCGAGATTTATAAAACAGCCCCTAGTGGCAAGGAAATCTATATCCACGAAATCCGCCCGATGTCTTTCGTGGCTGAGGCTGTAAATTTCGAAAATATCCCCTATCCAGCCAGCGCGCGCTTTGCTAGCGGTGGCGAGGTTTTAAAAATAGATTATGAAAAATTTGTCGAAGAGTTTTTGAGCGAGCCTGAGATTTGCATTAGCATTATAAAATCAATTTCGGCGAAGCTTAGGGCGCTAGAATTTGCGTTTGAAAACAGCGTCGTGCTACCTAGCGAGGCAAAAATATCAAAATTTATCATCGAAAATTTTGATATTTTTACCAGCTCAAAACACATTAAAATCGCCAAAATTTTAAATATCACCCCTGAGACATTTTCTCGCACGATTACGAAATTTAAAAAATCTGGCGCGCTTTTGGTCGATAAAGATGGTGAAATTTCAGGCTTTGATAGAGAAAAATTAGAAAAATTTATCTGATTTGGAGTAAGAGTGAAAATCCCATATATTTTTCCGATTGTAGCGACGACGCTCTTTGTTTTTTTGAATTTATACATTTACAAATCAATCTCAGCTAGGTTTGAAATTTACGATAAATTCAAAAAAATAAAGCCGTTTTTGATAGTTTTTTGCCTATTTTTGGTGATTTTCGAGGGTATGTTTTTTACTAGAAGCGTTTTTGCCGGCGCGCTAAAAGATGAAATTTTATACAAAATTTGCGTAGTTTGCGTGGCTAGCAGCTTTTCACTTTTCTTTTTATGCCTTGCTTATGATATTTTAAATGTGAGCGCAAAATTTGCCAAATTTAGCGAGAGCAGGCGCAAATTTATTAAAATTTGCGTAGATGTAACCTTCGTAATAATGGCGTTTAGCTACCTTTTTAAGGGCTTTTACAACGCGCTTAAAACTCCGAAAATAAACGAGGTCGATATCAAAATCAAAAATCTAAGCCAGGATCTGAATTTGGCTGTGGTGAGCGACATACACTTGGGCGAATTTTTAAAAAAAGATTTTTTGCAAACTATCGTAGCGCAGATAAACGCTACCAGCCATGATGCTGTGTGTATCGTGGGCGATATGTTTGATTTGCGCGCAAACGAGCTTGGCGATATTTTGGAGCCTTTGCGCGAACTAAAAAAGCCTGTGTTTTTTGTAACGGGAAATCACGAGTATTACAGAGGCGCAAAGGGGCTAATCGAAGCTTTGGAGCGCGAGGGCGTGAGGGTTTTGCAAAACGAGAGCGTGGAGTTTATGGGGATAAATCTGCTTGGCACGCACGATTTAAGCGGTGTGAGATTTAATGAATTAGAGCCAAATTTCAGGGCAGCCCTAAAAATGGCAGATCCAAATAAACCTAAAATTTTACTCGCTCATCAGCCAAAATTTATAAATTTACATGTAAAAGATGAGGTGGATTTGTGTATTTGCGGACACACGCACGGCGGGCAAATTTTCCCATTTAGCCTGCTTGTAGCACTCGATCAAAAATATGTCCATGGGCTATATAATGACGGAGCAAAGCAAATTTATGTGAGTAGTGGGGTCGGTTTTTGGGGACCTCCGATGAGGATTTTTGCTGACGCAGAAATCGCGCTACTAAGACTAAGGAGAGAGTGATGAAAAAGCTAATTTCACGCTGTTTTGGGGCTGTGGCTGGGGTAAAATTTCCGCGCCCTGTGCAGAAGTTTATCAATCAAAAATATATCGACGCTTTTGAGATTGATATGAGCGAATTTTTAGGCGCAGGTGATTACGATAGCCTAAATGCGCTATTTACGAGGCGTTTGGTGAGGGAGCGTGAAATTTGCGCCGAGCCTAGCGCGTTTTTGAGCCCGAGTGATGGAGTGATTTTTGAGTGTGGGGCTACTAGTGATTTTAGCGCGTTTAGTATAAAGGGGCATAAGTACGATATTTGGGAGCTTTTGGGGCTTAAATCTTGGGCCGGGGATTTGCAAAAGCAAAATTCCGAAATTTTTATTAGTTTGCTAAATTTAGATGATATGAAAACTTCCAGAGATTTTAAAATGTCGGCGGATTTGACATACGCAAACATCTATCTAAGCCCAAAAGACTATCATCACTATCACGCCCCATGCGATCTTAGCGTCATTGGTGCGCTATATATCCCGGGCGAGCTTCACAGCGTGGCAAAAAAATATCTGCTAAAAGTGCCAAATCTCTATGCTAAAAACGAGCGCGTGGTTTTGCTCTGCAAAATGAGCAACGGCGGGCTTTTGTGGCTGGTTTTTGTAGGGGCGCTAAATGTAGGCAAGATGAAATTTGACTTTGATGAAAGGATTCAAACTAACGCTAAGGCTAACGATAAGGCTAGGGAAATTTTGAATTTTGATTATAATAAATTCGATTATGGCGAGGGCGTGAGCTTTAAAAAGGGCGAACATATCGGAAATTTCGAGCTTGGCTCTACGATAGTGATGATTGCCGAGGAGGAATTTTTGGAGTTTGAAATTTCGCAGGGGCAAAGGGTAAAATTTGCGCAAAAAATCGCTAGCTTAATTTAATTTAAAGCTAGCTTAATTTAATTTTAGCTATACTTAAATCTATTTTAAATCAAAGGATTTAATATGAAAAACGCATTTACTATGATTGAGTTGGTTTTTGTTATCGTTGTGCTCGGCATTTTAGCAGGTGTTGCTGTGCCAAAACTAGCCGTCACCAGAGATGACGCTACGGTCGCAAAAATAAGAGGCGATGTAGCGGCTATCAGAAGCGGAATTTCGCTAAGAAGAGGTGAAGATCAGTTAAGAGGCATTGCGACATGGCCTGATTTAAACAGCAGTAGCGATGATATGTTTGGTAATGTTTTGCAAAATGACCTAACTAAAAGCACTGGCAAAAACGGCTGGAAAGTTAAAACTCGAAATCAAACTTATGAGGCGTGCGTAGCTGGGAAGTGCGTAGATTTTACATATTATCGAACAAGAGCAGAAGCTGACGCTGCGGGTGTCAGGGTTGGCACATTTGATTGTGTCCATACAGATGTAACTTGCAAAGCATTGACTGAGTAAGTGTATTACTACGAAATCGCGGTTTTAGGGGCAAGACTAAAACCGCTTACCTATTTTTCAAATTCACAAATTTCACCATACCAAATAGTCCAAATTCCCGTAAAAAACGCCCAAAAACGCGGTGTAGTTTTGCGCGAAGTGCCAAAACCCGAGTTTTGCACGAAAGAAATCAGCGAAATTTTGCCCCTAAATTTCACGCCGTTTCAGGTGGAATTAGCGCAGTTTATTTCGCATTTTTATGTCTGCGAAATCGGCGTGGCGTTTGGGGTTTTTGAGCCAAATTCGAGCATAAATTGCGCGCCTTGCGAAAAGCTAAATTTCACAAAAACGCCAAATTTGACCCCGGAGCAGACAAAAGCTCTAAATTTTGCCAAGCAAAACGCCGTTTCGCTGATTTTTGGCGATACGGGAAGCGGCAAAAGCGAGGTTTATATCTCGCTCATAGCAGAAATTTTAAACTCTGGCAAACAAGCGCTATTTTTAATGCCAGAAATCTCGCTCACACCGCAAATGACGAAGCGCTTGCAAGGGTATTTCGGCGAGGCTCTTGGCGTGTGGCACTCCAAAATCACCCCCGCTAAAAAACGCCAAATTTTAGCCGATTTTTTCGCAGGCAAAATTCGCCTTATCGCAGGCGCGCGCTCGGCGCTGTTTTTGCCGTTTCATAACCTTGGCGCAATCATCGTCGATGAGGAGCACGATGATAGCTACAAATCAGCTTCCGCTCCACGCATAAATGCCCGAGATCTCGCGATTTTTGCCGCGCACAAATGTGGCGTTAAAACCGTGCTTGGCTCAGCCACACCCTCTCTTACGAGCTTTGCCAAACAGCCAAATTTCAGGCTCAAAGGCACCTATCACGCCACGCACAAACGCTACATTTACGACGAGAGCGAAACTTCCCTCACGCCAAAAATAAAAAAAGAAATCAGCGCAAGTCTAGGCGCAAATCGCCAAGTGGTGGTGTTTTTACCCACACGCGCAAATTTCAAATATATGGTTTGCAAGAGTTGTGGCGAGATTATCAAATGCCCGTTTTGCTCCGTGGGTATGAGCTATCACGAAAAGGAAAAGGCGCTAAAATGCCATTATTGCGGATACAGCGCGTTTTACAAACAGCCTTGCGCTAAATGTGGCAAAAGCGTAAGCGAGGCCAAAAAAATGGGCACTAGCGAGCTTTTAAAAGAGCTAAAAGCAAATTTCCCTGAGGCAAAAATCGCTAAATTTGACCGCGATGAGATTACGACCCAAAGAAAGCTAGAAGCTCTATTAAACGACTTTAACGCCCATAAAATCGACATTTTGGTAGGCACGCAAATGCTTAGCAAGGGGCATGATTACCATGGTGTGGATTTGGCGGTGATTATGGGGATTGATGAGCATTTGAATTACCCTGATTTTAGGGCGCGCGAAAAGACCCTGGCTCTTGGCATGCAAGTAGCAGGTAGAGCCGGCAGGAAGGGCGAAGGCAGGGTCGTGATACAGACTCTGCAAAGGGCGTTTTTCGAGGATTTTTTGCAGGATTATGACGCGTTTTTAGAAGAAGAAAGCGAGGATCGAGATCCTCTCTACCCGCCATACACTAGGCTTTTGCGTGTTTTAATCTCGCATAAAAACGAGGTAGAGGCGGCTAAAATTTGCGCTAGCGGACTTGAAATTTTGCACGGCGCGCTAAAAGCCAAAAAACTAAATGGTTTGCAAATCATAGGGTACGGCAAGGCTGGAATTGCGCTGATTGCGGGCAAATTTCGCTACGAAATACTGCTTCGAGCTACCACGCACACGCCACTTTTAAGGGCTGGCGCACTTCTAGCACATTTGCCCGTTGAGATCGATATGGATCCGATTAATTTTTCTTAAATTTTCAAAATAAATATTTGTGTCTAATGATGACTTTTGTAATATTTTGCTCGGATAGTATTTTGAAATCATCATCGCTTATAGCTTTTATTTTTCCGTTTTCTTTATAATAATAGTGTTTGCACGGTAACGGCTCTTTGGAACTTTCTGGCGTAAAACCACATTTTAGATTTTTTAAAAATCCGCCGTATTCATCAGCGTCCGTTATGATGAGTAAATTTTCTTTATTTTTGTTTGATGTAATATCAACAATTTTTTCATCGGGAATTTTGATATAAAATTCATGCCCTGGAAACGGATATGGGTTTTTGGATTGATTAGCCCAAAAAATCAACCTATTTGTTCCAGTTGTACCCCACATACTTCCTAATATAAGAACTAGCAAAACCAAAAAAATCGCCAAAAATATGTTTAAAATTTTTCTTTTTCTACTCAAAATTTATCCTTTATTCCAGCGTTCGCACGATTAGGCTTTTTGGAAGTTTGAATTTAGTGATGATTTCGCACTCTTTTTCACGCATTTGCCCGTTATCGATTTCGTGGTCAAAGCCCAAAATATGCAAAAGTCCGTGCGTAAATAAAAGTGCGATTTCATCGTTATTTGAGTGCGAAAATTCTAGCGATTTTTGCTCTACTAAATCCAAATTTATCACAACAGAACCCATAAGCCTAGTATCACCGCCAAACGGCACATTTTCAAGCGGAAAGCTAAGCACATCGGTAGTTTTGTCAATGCCACGCGAATTTTTATTGATTTCTCTCATCTCTTCACTTCGCACAAATACAAGCTCTACGGCGTCATCACTAAGCTCAGCTAGGATTTCGCCCAAAATAGCAGGATATTTTTCATCACAAAGTATCAAATTTAAGCCCTTTATATCAAATTTTTCGTATAATTCTACCAAAAAAAGGATTAAATTTGAAAAAAGCTTTATGTATCATCAGCGGCGGTATGGATAGCGCGACTTGCGCGTATATCGCCAAAAATTCAGGCTATGAGGTCATTGGAGTGCATTTTGATTATGCTCAGCGCACGCAGGATAAAGAGCGCGAGTGTTTCGAGAGAATTTGCGATGATTTAGGCGTAGCGAGGCGATACGCGCTGGATGCTAGATTTATCGCGCAAATCGGCGCAAACTCGCTTACAGATACGAGCCTTAGTGTGCGAAAGGGCGCAAACATCGATAAAAACGAGATCCCAAACACCTATGTGCCGTTTCGAAACGGCGTGTTTTTGAGTATCGCAGGCGCGCTTGCCGAGCGTGAGGGGTGTGAGGCGATTTTCATTGGCGTGGTGCAGGAGGATAGCAGCGGATATCCTGATTGCACGGCGGAATTTATCGCAAAAATGCAAAGCGCGATAAATGCGGGCACTTCGCCGAATTTTAGCGTGGAGATTAAAACGCCTTTGGTGCATTTAAACAAGGGCGAGATTGTGGCGCGTGCGCTTGAAAACGGCGTAAATTTGGGGCTTACTTGGAGTTGTTACACAAACTCGCACAAGGCTTGCGGCGTGTGCGATAGCTGTCAATTGCGCCTAAATGGCTTTGCAAAAGCCGGCGTAAAAGATCCAATCGAGTATGAAATCGAAATTTGATTTACTAGCGGATTTGGCGATACCGCCCCGAATTTCGCCGTTATTGTGATTACAAAGAACTGTTTTACAAAAATGAAGCAATCTGCAAAAACCAAATAAAAGCTTTAAAATTTTTGGAAAAGATTTAGAAAATTTAGCCAAAGAAGCTGATAAAAGTTTTGGCAAATTTTTTGGCGATTTAAACGCTACATTAAATGAAAATATAGATAACGGCGAACTTGAAAAGATGTTTGGCGACATTTTACAGAATTTAAACAAAAGCTTTCAAATGCATTTTAACGACCAAAATTCGAGCAATAAAAATAAAAAACCAAACATACAAATCGAAGTCCTGCCTGAAAATCCGATTAGGATTTGAAAATTTGCTTTAAAAATATAAATGGTGGGCAAATATGCCCACCTTACGATACTAATTCCTTAAATTTTAATAAATACTTTATTATGTCTTTGTGGTATTTAATTTTATCTTGCAACCTGCCATCTTCATTTAACCAAAGCACACTTGCTTTTAAAGACTTTATTTTTCTATAAAACTCAGTATTGATTAAAGAATTTTGTCTGTTTGGGTTTTGATAAATAAAGAATTCTTCATAGTTCTTAAATATAATAAAATCAATTTTGCTTTTGTTATAAAATTTCATTTTATATGGAATTTTATATACACTTGTTTCAAATGGCATGTTAATATCTATTTTGTCAAATAAAATATCATCTTTATTTCCATACACGCTGTGCCAAATTAAACCGCATTGAATAATGTATTCATCATTATTCATATCTATTACGAGTGGCTGTTCATGATATTTCAGTAAATTTAATGGAGCTAAAAACGATAAATCTACAAATAAAATATTTATTTCATTTTCTTTGAATTGTTTTTCATCTTCTTTTATCATATTGATTTTACTTATTACATTGGCAAGTATTATATCTTCATCGTATCCAAATGGGCAACAAGAAGTTGTATCTATATGACAATTTTTAAATTTTGTAGCCCCTGCTGATATAGAAGTTGTTTTTTTATTAGATTTGGTTTCTTGTTGCGTATTTACTTCTATATTTACATTTATACCATTAAAATCATAGGAATAATCAGCGGTTGGTTCTTTTGCATTTATATCATTATTACATATTAGTTTGTCGCAAAAATCAGATTGTTTAAAAAAAATATACGCATTTAATTCACCCAAATTAGCAATTATATCGTTGCATTTATTTTTAATTTTTTCTTTATTATTGTGGTCACTTTCAGAGATTTGTAGGGCACTTTCTATGATAGATTCATTTGTCATTTTAATCCTTTAAAATTAGTTTCGCAAGGTGGGCATCCTTGCCCGCCAAAATTAAATTTTATTTTCATCGTCATCGCAAAAAGCGAATTTTTATTTTTGTGAGCAAGGATGCCAATCCTACAATACTTTCAATACAGAATTTATTAAATTTGAATAACAAATGCCGACGATTTCACACAAAGCTCATCAAAAGATAAGACTTGTTTTTGTCTATCGTTGTGAGCTTTGTGTGAAAGCTAGGCTCGTTTCAATTCCGAATTTAAAAAACCCGTGCAGGGTCGCAAAAATTCGCCAAATTTACTGAAATTCCTATTTTACCAACTCTCCAAGCCCGTCAAACACGCACTCAAATCGCCCGTTTTAAAGCCTTTATAAAACCACTCTTTTCTTTGTGCGCCACTTCCGTGCGTGAAAGAATCCGGCACCACATACCCACGCGCCTTTTTTTGCAAGGTATCATCGCCTATCATCGTAGCGGCATTTAGCGCCTCTTCCAAGTCGCCATCTTCTAAAATTTTGTATTGATGATGTCCCCAAATACCCGCCAAACAATCGGCTTGAAGCTCCACTCTAACCTGAATTGCGTTTGCCCCAGCTTCGTTAGTTCTGGCCTTTAATTTATCGGCGTTAGATAAAATTCCTAGCAGATTTTGCACATGGTGTCCCACTTCGTGCGCGATGACATAGCCTTGCGCGAAATCGCCCGCTGCGTGGTGTTTTTTCGCCAAATCAGAGAAAAAATCCGTATCCAAATAAATCCTAGTATCGACCGGGCAATAAAATGGCCCAACTTGCGAGCTAGCATACCCACACCCGCTTCTTGTCGCGCCGTGGAATAAAAGCAGTCTTGGCTCAGAGTATTTCGCGCCGTATTTCGCAAAAATCGCGCCCCAAACATCTTCGGTTTGGCGCAAAACGGTAGAGACGAAATCCTTGGCTTCTTTTGCTGCTTCGTTGTTTTCGAATTTGCTAGCCGCAGCTCCACCGCTAGCAGAGGTGAAATTTAGCAAATTTAGCGGATTATAACCCATAAACGCCGCTACCACGCCAAGGGCTAGGACGATTCTGCCAAATTTCGTTTTTACCAAAAATTTTACCACAGGAATCAAAAGCGCGAGATTTACTCCGCCTCCGCCACCACCGCTACTAGCCCTCATATCGTCGATATTTGAGCTTTTATTTCCGCCACGCCATTTCATTTTTTATCCTTCAAATTTGAATTTCTGAAATTTTATCACAAATTTTATTTCTAGCAAAATTTGCGCCCGCCCTAATCATCGAGTTTGAGTTTAGGGTGCCAATACATCGACTTCGAGACCTTGCGAAATTTCACGCTCGCATTTAGGCCGTTTGAGGTCGTAAAGCTAAGCACGAGATTATCTTGTTGCGTTTTTGGCGCGCTGATTTTGTAGCGATTAGACCACGCGATTTTAAAAACCTCTTTGCTAGCTAGCGGGCTCTCATCGGCGATTAGCTCCACGCTGACATTTTCGTCGCTTCCATTTACACGCACATTTTTGATCTCGATCTCTTTTGGATACGAGGTTAGCAAGAAAAACTCATCTTCTCTTTCGTTGCGAATCTCGGGCATTGTGGGGTTTAGATAGGTCGCCACGCCCAGGTATCTATCGCCCTCTTTGACGCTTTCGAATTTTTGCGTATATGCCATAAACTCGTTTTTAACCGGGTCGTGAGGGACTTTTTCTTTATTAGCGCACGAGCAAATTCCTAGCGCAAACAGCCCTAAAATCAGAGTGCGCGCAAATTTTGAAATAGTTAAATTTTGCATTTTTCTTCCTTTAAATTTTGGCGTATATTATCAAATTTTGCTTTTTAAAAGGCTAAATTTGATACAATCAAGATTTTTTAAGGGAGAGAGATGAAAAGACTAGCCATTGCGTTTTCAGGTCCGTCAAACACCGGCAAAACAACGCTAATTTGCAAGGTAGCGCAAATTTTTATCGAGCAAAATTTAAAGGTCGCTATCGTCAAACACGACCCCAAAGACAAGGCTAAATTTGACACCGAGGGCAAGGACAGCGCGAAATTTAGCGCAGTTGGCGCAGATGTGGCGGTCGTAAGCCCTACGCGCACGACATATTTTTTAAACCAAATGCGAAATTTAGACGAGATTATCGCTGGATTTGGTGATTTTGATATTTTGATTGTGGAGGGTCTAAAAACACTGCCCCTGCCACGAATCAGCCTATTTAGGGACAAAATCGACGAGGCGTATTTGCCGTTTTCGCAAGCCATTGCGACAAATCTGCCAAGAGCGCAAATGGATAAATTCTGCCCTGTAAATTTCGACATAAACGACGCGCAAAGTATCGCAAAATGGATACTTGATAATGCTAAAAAAGTTTAAAAAGGAGAGAGTATGCAAGAAATCGTAAAAACAATAGAAAAAATCGCCGTTTTAATCAGCGAAGAGCTAAAATACGCTGATTTCGGCTACGCTAGCACGCAAAATTCCACCGGCGACACACAGCTTAAACTCGATGTGCTAAGCGATATGATAATCGAGCGCGAATTTCGTGGCGTAGAGTGCGTAAAGGCGCTAATTAGCGAAGAAAAAGAGGAAATGCTAAGCATTAATGAAAACGGCAAATTTATAGTAGCTTACGATCCGCTCGACGGATCTAGCCTAGTAGATGTAAATTTCGCCGTGGGCTCGATTTTTGCGATTTATGAGGGCGAAATTTCACCAAGCTCATTGCGCGGGGCAGTATATAGCGTGTATGGCCCTAGAATCGAGCTTTGCGTATGTTTAGGCGACACTCCGAAGCTATACAGGCTTGGCAGGGACGGCAAATTTGCCTTCGCAAAAGAGCTAGTTTTAAACGAAAAAGGCAAACTAAACGCCACGGGAGCGACGCAAAAAGGTTGGAGCGATACACACAGAGTGCTCGTAAGAACGCTATTTGACGAGGGTTATCGCCTCAGATACTCAGGAGCCATGGTCAGCGACCTGCACCAAATTTTGCTAAAAGGCGGCGGGCTATTTAGCTACCCTGCCACGAGCGATCACCCAGCAGGCAAGCTTCGCATGGCGTTTGAAGTGTTGCCATTTGCCTATATCTACGAGCGTGCTGGCGGTGCTACTAGCGACGGAAAAAACAATTCGCTTTTAGAGCTTGAAATTTCAAAAATTCACCAAACCACACCGTGTTTTTTCGGCTCGAAATATGAAATTTCCAAAATGCACGAAATTTATCAAAGCGAAAAATAATGTCAGAAAATAACCAAGAACGCGATATTTTCGAGCAAATTTTAGACAAAAATTTAGCCATTTTGCAAGATTGCCAAGCGCAAAATGGCTTGCAAAGTTGTAGCCAGTGCGAAAAAATCCTAGACTGCCAAACGCGCGATAAGTATGTCAAGGCCGTGTTTGAGAGCATGTCAAAAGGTAGCACTGGCGATTTTGAATTTTAAATTTTAATTTCACACTAAAAATTTAAAGGAAATTGATGAACGCCTTTATAAACGGCATTTTAATGGGCTTTGGCGTGAGTGTGCCAATCGGTCCGATTAATGTTTTGATTATGTCTTACGCCCTGCAAAGCTATACAAAAGCCCTTTGCTTGGGGCTTGGCGCAATGAGTGCGGATATGCTTTATCTCGCCCTTAGCGCATTTGGGATTTCGCAACTTGCCAAAATTCCGCTTGTATTTGCGATTATTTCGGTGTTTGGGGCGTGTTTTTTACTATACATTGCGTATGGAATTTACAAAAGCGCGCGCAACACACCTGAAATCAAAAGCGTCGAGCTTGGCACGCACGCCAAAATTTACTCAAAAGGCTTTTTTTTAAATTTGCTAAATCCTTATGTGATTATGTTTTGGCTCAGTGTCTCTGCTAGCGTGAGTAGCGAAAATTTCGCTCTCTCACTGCTGGGGCTTTTTGTAGCGATTTTATCGTGGATTACGCTTTTTCCGCTTGTAGTCTATAAAAACAGAGCGCGCCTGCCAGATAGCGTGGCTAGGGCGTTTGCTTACATTTCTACGGCGATTTTGGTGTTTTATGCTGCAAAACTTCTTTGGGGAGTGGTGAAAAATTTAATCGCTTAAATTTAAGCGATTAAATTTTGAAGCGATTATCTATCAGTCTTTAAAATATCGACCAAAACGCCGTCAAATTCATCTTGTTTATACATTTTTATCTCTTTGACGACGCTAGCGTTATCGTCAGTGATGACGCGGTTATTTACCAAAGTATCCTCGATGAGTTTGAAAACAAAGGCGTGGTTGCTGATATCTGCCATTTGGCTTTTAAAGCCCATAGATAGGCACACAGGGCCCTCTATGCGCACGCCACGCAAATCTTTGGCGACATACAAATTCGCGATTGTGCGAACCATTTTTTTCGCCATTTGCGCGTGTTCAGATGAGTTTATGACATCATTTAGTCCGAAATTTTCCATTAAAAGCGGAATTTTTACCCTAGCTAGGATTCCTAATTTTTCGTCACTGCAACTTTTGCGCAAAAACGAAATTCTCACCTTGCACGGGATTTTTGTGTTTTTCTTGCGCACGGCCACTGGCGTGAAATACTGTGCGCTTTTGCTCTGCGACTTAGCGGCAGCTGTTTTCGAGCCCTCGTAAATTTCTTGCAAGGTTTTATTTTTAGACGCTAGGTTAAATTTCGGCTTGCTTTTGACCGATTTTTTTGTAGCACTTTGCAAATCCTGCTCCATGCTAGCCTCGCCAGTGATCCCAGCACTCGCGGCTGGTTTGGCTCCCTCGCGCAAAATAGATAAGAAATTTGCCTTGATTTTTTCGATTTGTTCTGGGCTTAGGCTCATTTTGTCATTGAGGCTCTCTACGCCAAATTGTCTTGGGAGGAAATTTATTATTTTTTTATCTCGCCCTACTATGCGCACGCGCCCTTTTACTGAGTCTTTGAGCGTATATTCGCTACCTTCGATTAACTCTTTTATCAACTCTTTTGGGGTTAATTTTTTATTTTCACTCATTTTCAAACACCACTTTATTAAATTTATTTATAAAATCCAAAGGATTCACACTCACACCATTTATAGCAATCCCAAAGTGCAAATGTGGCCCACTCACGCGCCCGCTAGCACCGCTTAGCCCTAGCTTATCGCCACCGCCTATTTTATCGCCTACTTTTACCAAAATTTTACTTAAATGATAATACTGCGAATACACGCCAGCACCATGGTCTATCACCACAGAACCACCAGCGTAATATCTGTCCTTTGCTATGACTACCACGCCCTCGCCCACGCTATGCACATCTGTGCCCATAGCAGCGCGGTAATCCGTGCCTGAGTGGTAGCTTTTCAACTCGCCATTAAAGGTGCGCGCATTGCCAAATGCAGATGTAATTTTAGCATTTGAAGGTAATAAAAAAGGTTTTTGTAATAAAATTTTTGGCGTAGTTTTAGCGTAAATTTTGTTTGCTTCGGCTAGTTCGCGCTCTATGCGAGCTTTCGCCTCTTTTGGCGGTTTTACCTTAGACGGAGCGACGGAAAATGCCTCGCTTTTGTAATCGCCTTTGATTAAATTTATAATCTCGGTTGTGGTTTTGCCATCTTGGGTGATTTTGAGTTTGATATCGTTTTTGGCTCTGTAATTTGCAGCGATGATTGCAATTTTTTCATCACTACCCAGTGAATTTACGAGGGGAATTTTTTTACCATTTGCTAAAATTTCACTCGTGTTTTTGTTAAATTTCAAAACAATTGCTTCACCATTTACTATCGATAAAGCAAAAATTTTAACCACACATAATGCTAAAATCGCCAAAATTTTCATTATTTTCCCAAAAATTTGTTATTTTTCATCAATTTTTTGTTAAAAATTAGCTAAAAAAAATGAAATTGCTGTTATAATAACTAAATTTCTATTTTAAAAGGATTAAACATATGAAAAAATTTTTATTAATTGCTTCATTTGTAGTTTCTAGTTTTTTGCACGCTGATGTCGTAGCAAATCAAGAAGTCATCGCAGCGACTAATGTTATGAGATCATTTGGCGCATCTAGCGGTTTCCATGTAGATCAAAAATATCTACAAGGCGCAAAAGCAGTAGCAATCCTAACAGATGTCAAACGCCTAGCAGCTGGCGCTTCTATCCAATACGGCGATGGAATTTTTAGCGTAAAAAATGCTGATGGCACATGGAGTGCTCCGATTTTCATCAAATACAAAGGCTTTGGTGTAGGTATCCAAGCAGGATACGAGACAAGCGATGTTGTGCTACTTTTCCACACAACTAAATCTTACCAAGATGTATTCACAGGCGCTGATACACTAGAAGTAAGTGCTGGTGCAGCATTTGGCGGACACGGTGCGAAAGCTGGTCGCGCTACTGATTTACCTGATATTTCAGCATGGATTGCAACCCCAGGCGAGCAAACAGGCTTGTATGCTGGCGTGACAATCGATAGCGGTCGCATCACAATCGATGATCAACTAACAAACGATTATTATGAGAGAATTTACGCTTACGAG
The DNA here is from genome assembly GCF_027737825.1 of Campylobacter sp. VBCF_06 NA8. Lineage (NCBI taxonomy): Bacteria > Pseudomonadati > Campylobacterota > Epsilonproteobacteria > Campylobacterales > Campylobacteraceae > Campylobacter > Campylobacter sp. VBCF_06 NA8. The sequence continues at coordinate 58,687 of NZ_JAOVUB010000002.1, read as the reverse complement.
GATATTTTAAACGATTCTCCACGCAATACAGAACACACTAAAAACCTAAAAGATGTTCTTTATAAATACCTAACAATGGGCAATGTCCGCTCAGCTAAAAATGTAGGCGCAAATTATGAGTTTGCAAAAATCGAGAAAAAATACGCTGATGGCAAACCAATCGTTTCTGACCGCCCTTACAAAAAAGGCGCAAAAGCAAGCAAAACTCAAACAAAAAAATAATTTCTCAAATTTAGGCTCTCGCTAAGGGAGCCTAAAATTCATTAAATTTATCTATATAAATTTCACTCTCAATAACAAATCGTTTAAATTTAATCAAATTTTCGAAAATTCTGCCAAATTTAACCTATTTTTTATATATATATGAATAAAATACAAGTTCGTGTCTCGTTAGCTCAGTTGGTAGAGCATCTGACTCTTAATCAGAGGGCCGCAGGTTCGAAGCCTGCACGGGACACCACCAAATTTTCCTTTGAGCTTTATTTCGTTTCCGATAAAATACAAAAATTTCAATTTTATAGTTGTAATCGTTTTTTGGGTCAGTATTTTAGTAAATACAAAATTTGAAAAATAATGAAAATTCCATAAATTTTGGATTTTGCGCATAAAATAAATATCGCAAAAGCAAAAAATCAAACAAAAATTTAAAAAGGCAGGCAATGAATAGAATTTTTATCACAGGCGATACACACGGCGGCTGGCGTGGATTTAGCGGCGAAATGGCACGATTTAAGAAGTTCGAAAAATTCGAAAGTGCGCTTTGCAAAGATGATTTTTTAATCATCGCTGGGGATTTTGGCTTTGTTTGGAATATGTTTCAAAGCGACGCGCGCGAGGAGCAGTGGCTAAAATACTTCAATGAGCGTAAATTTACCACGCTTTTCATCGACGGCAACCATGAAAATTTCGACCGATTAAACGCCTATGAAATCAGCGAATTTGCTGGTGGCAAAGTGCATAAAATCAGCCAGAGCGTGTATCATTTAATGAGGGGGCAAGTCTATGAAATCGCAGGGCGCAAAATTTTCACCATGGGTGGCGCGCTTAGTATCGATAGAGATATGCGAGAGCTTGGGGTTTCGTGGTGGGAGGGCGAAATGATAAGCCAGGCTGATATCTGCGAAGCGAACGCAAACCTCGCAAAACACAGCTTTAATGTCGATATCATTATCACGCACACCTGTCCTAGATTTGTCATACCGCGTGTGATAAAACTATCAATGGCGGCGAAAATTGATGATATAAATTCGAAAATTTTGCAGGATTTTTACGACAAAATAGAGTTTAAAAAGTGGTATTTTGGGCATTTTCACGAGGATTTTAAAATTGATGATAAATTTCGGGTGATTTATCAAGAAATCGAGGAAATTCGGCTTTAAATTTAAAAAAAACTTAAATTAATAAAATTTTGTAATTTTTTTATGTTCTAGCACCTTTTTGCGATAAATTATATCTTTTTTTTTTTTAAGAATTTTTATTATTTCGCTTAAATTTTTAAGTAACTTTTTATTTAATAAATTTTAAAATCCATTTACATTTTTTTAAAGGAGAGGAAAATGAAAGTTAAGTTTTTATTACTTAGTTCAGTAGTTGTTGCTAGCTCAGTATTCGCAGCTGACGATTTGGCAAAACTTGCAAAAGATAGTGGCCTACAAGCACTACCTAAAACTGCTGCTGAAATCGCAAAACTAGCAGAGAGTGCAGCACCAGATGCAAAAGATTTCCCAACAACTGACAAAAGAGTTGAACTTGGTAAAAAATTATATTTTGACCCAAGAATTTCAAGAAGTGGAATCATCAGCTGTAATACCTGCCACAACCTAGCAATCGGCGGAACTGACGGCGTTCCAGCTTCAACAGGTCACAAATGGACTCCAAACCCACACCATATCAATGCGCCTACAACACTAAACTCAGTGTTCAACTCAGCGCAATTCTGGGATGGTCGTGCAGCTCACCTAGCTGAGCAAGCAGCAGGTCCAGCAACAGCTGCTCCTGAAATGGCTGCAACTCCTGAGAGCGTAGAAAAACTACTTAACTCAATCCCTGGCTATGTTAAAGAATTTCAAGATGCTTATGGCAAAGATACAAAAATCACTTTCGATCTATTCGCTACAACAGTAGGAATTTTCGAAAGAACACTTGTAACTCCATCAAGATATGATGAGTTCTTAAACGGCGACTCAAAAGCCCTAACTGACGCTGAAAAAGAGGGTCTAAAAACATTTATCGATAAAGGTTGTGTATCTTGCCACAACGGAATCAACCTAGGCGGCACAATGCAACCGTTCGAAGTAGCAGGCAAATACGAATTCGCTAATGTTGGCGATTTCAAAGGCGATGCTAACGGTATGGTTAAAGCACCAGTTCTAAGAAATATTGTTGATACAGCTCCATATTTCCACAATGGCGCAATCTGGTCACTAAAAGACGCTGTTAAAGCAATGGGTAGCGTTCAACTTGGCATCGAAATCAGCGATGATGAAGCAAACAAAATCGTTACTTTCTTCAACGCTCTAAGCGGAAAACTACCTGATGCAGCTCTAAAATACCCAGTATTGCCAGCTAGAACAGATGCTACTCCAAAACCAGAGTTAGATTACTAAGGTTTATAAATTCTCGTCGGACACACAAAGCTTGCCAAATTTGGCAAGCTTTTTTTATGCCCGAATTTTTCCACTAAATTTCACAGCGAAATTTCACAGCGAAATTCATAGCGAATTTTCACTCGCTCTCGTAAATCATTTCGGTGCCATTAAATTCAGCAAGTGCGCGTGGAAATAGATACTTGCCACGAAAAAACGGCGCGTCAATATAGGTGTAAGCGGGGGCGAAATTTGGATAAATTTGCGCGATTTCACGCTGTATTAGCGTAGTGCAATATAAATTTGGCTCAGTCGATTTTGCCAAAACAAACTCCTCGCCCACGCGCAAATTTAGCGAATTTATCAAATTTCGCTTCTCTTGTGCGCTTAAAAAATTTATCCTTGCTACGCCAAATTTACGCGCACGAGATACAAACTCATCTAGCGAGCTTATCACGACGCCGTTCTGAGCGTATCGCTCATCGCTGATCGCGTGCAGGATTTGTGTCGGCGCAGTATCTATCACTACCCCCACATGCGAATACTTCCACTCGCTCATTTGCGCGATTAGCACGCTATCAAACTCATCGCCTAGGCGAAAAACCAGATCGCCGGGCACTAAATTTGGCAAATTTGTTAAATTTTGCAAATTTAGGGTTTGAAATTTTAAGCTTTTATCTTGAAAAAATTGCGGTAAATTTTGGCGGATTTGCGGGATTTGCACCGCCAAAAAAAGCGCAAATCCCAAAAAAATAAAAAACGAAATTTTAAATTTCATAAACTATCGCCATACTACCTTCCAATAGCCTTGATGATTTTTGCGCACCCTGGCGTCAAGTTCTTCGGTAGTGCCGTCGCCAAAGGTGATTTTGACCTTCATTCTGCCAGCGTCTTTGCCGATATTTTTATCGGTGATTTCGATTGTTTTGCATCCTCCGCGCCTCATAGCGTCTCTTGTGGTGGTGCCTGACATCGAGTCTAGCTTGCTCTCTACCTTGCGCTTTGTGGCTTCATCTTTCATTTGGCTTTCGCTTAGATACACTAGGCTCGCGCCTTTTTCGATGTCTCCTTTGCACCCTACCGAATCGACATAGCTTTTCACCACTTCCTCAGGACCTTCGCCACAACCCACAAAAACTAACATTATAATCGCTGAAAATAACCTTTTCATCGCTACTCCTTAAAATTTAGAAAATATTCACCTTCCACTCGCCTTTGTGATTTTTGCGCACTTTCATCATATCATCTATCGTTTTGCCATCTTTAAAAACTATCCGCACTTTCACCGTGCCGACATCCTCGCCGAGATTTTTATCTACGATTTCAATCGATTTTAGACCGTTATGTTTTTTGGCTACTTGCATAGCCTCGCCTACCAACATACCCACTTTGCCCTCTAATGCAGGCTTGACACTTTCATCTTGCATATCTTCTTTGCTAAGATAAATAAGGCTTGCGGCTGTTTTTGTATCGCCAGCATACCCTGCTTCCAAAAAGCCCTTTACCGTATCATCGACACTACCGCCACCACAACCGATTAGAAAAAACATAGCAAAAAACGCTAAAATTAACCTTTTCATACTCTCTCCTTAAAAACTGATTTCTTTAATATCGGCGATTTTTTTGAACGCATTGTAGATTTGACCTACATTTGCAATGCGGTTTGCCCTGATAGCCTTGTCATCTACATTTATCATTACTTTTTCAAAAAACATATCGATTTTATCTTTCAAGCCAAAAAGCGCATTTAGGTAGCTCTCAGGCTCGTTTTGGCTCACGCTAATCGCCTTAAACGCCGAATTTAGCTCGCTCTCAGCTTCATTTTGGAAAAGCGCTTCATCGACAGCACCGATTTTTTCATCTTTTATGATATTTGATAGGCGTTTGAAGGTGTCGAAATTATCCTTAAATTTATCATCTTTTGAAATTTTATCCAGCGCCATAATCGCGCTACCAAGAGCCTTTATATCATCTTCGCCGCTGTTTAGGCACGCTTTTATAATAGATGGATTGACATCGTAAATAGCATAAAGTCTATCTTTGATAAAATCCAACAATTTATCGCTATCAAGCCCAGAATATTGCACCGCTACATTTTTAACTAGCGCCCCCAAATCCAAATTTAGCCCCAAATTTTGCACGATTTTGATAATTCCAGCGGCCGCGCGACGCAGTGCGTAAGGGTCTTTGTTTCCGCTTGGAATTTTATTTATGCTAAATAGACCTGCTAGGCTTTCAAATTTCGTAGCAACCGCCACGAGCGACGAAAACACGCCAGCAGGAAGCTCACTGTCCTCGGAATTTGGCAGGTATTGCTCATAAATCGCGCGCGAGATTAGCTTGTCTTTGCCCGCATGCGCAGCGTAGTAGCTTCCCATAATGCCTTGAAGCTCGCTGAATTCGCCCACCATAGTGCTAAGTAAATCCGCCTTGCTAAGCATTATCGCCTCTTCTAGCGCGCTAGTATAATCCCCACCAAACTCGGCTTTTAACTCTTTATCCCAAAATTTAGCAATCTCTTTTGCGACAGAGATTTCGCGGACTTGCTTATCATAAATCGAGCCAAGCCCGCTTAGATACGAAACGCTTTTTAGTTTTTCTGGATTTAGCCCCGATTTTAGATCGCTTTGCCAAAAAAACATCGCATCGCTTAATCTTGCTCGCAAAACTTTCTCGTTTCCACGCACGATTAGGCTGTTATCATCGGTGATTGCGTTGCTTGCGACGACGAAATGATTACTTAGCTTGCCATTTTTGAAAACTGGGAAATAGCGTTGATTTTCCTTCATCGAAGTGATGATTACCTCTTTTGGCACTGCCAAAAACTCAGCCTCGAAACTGCCAAGTAGCGCGGTTGGGTGCTCGGTAATGGCGACAACCTCGCTTAGCAAATCCTCGTCGATTTCGATTGTAACGCCATTTGCGCTCTCGATTTCTTTAAATTCGGCTAGGATTTTTTCTTTGCGTTTTTGTGCGCTTAAAATCACGCCGTGTTTTTCCAAAAGCGCAAAGTATTCCTCTGCGCTAGTAAATTTGACCTTTTCATACCCAAAGCTTCTGTGTGGGAAAAACGCTAGCTCGCTTTTTACGCCGTAAATTTCAAACTCCACGCTATCATTTCCTAGCAAGCAAGCCACACTTCGAAGTGGGCGGATAAACTCGAATTTGCCCTCGCCCCAGCGCATAGCTCTACCGAAATTTAAACTACCCAAAAACTCCTCAATCATCGCACCTAGCACGCTTTTGCTAGGCTCGCCTTTTTGCACGCTCTCGAAATACAGCACCTCTTTGCCATCTATTTCTTTGAATTTCAATTCACTCTCGCTAATTCCACATTTGCTAGCAAAGCTTAGCGCGGCCTTGCTCCATGCGCCGTCTTTTAGGGCAACTGATTTTGGCGCGCCAGTTTGGACGATGAGGCTGTCGCTTTGTGTGCTGGCGAAATTTTCGTGGCAGATGACAAATCTGCGAGGGGTAAATTCGAAGCTAAATTCGCTTTGCAGGCGGTATTTTTCCAAAACCGCACTCCATTTTGGCGCAATGTTTTTGTATTCCTTCAAAAACGGGATTGCTGGGAGTTCTTCGACTCCAATTTCAATAAGTAATTTCATGTTTCTCTTCCTTTTCTTGATTTCGTTTATTATTTTTTTCTATCATTTGTTTGTTAAACCCGATGACCAAAAACGCCATAAACAGCACAAATGCGGTCATCATAAGCAGATGTATCATTGAACTATAAACTCCTTTTGCTCATCATAAATCGTAAAATACGCGTTATTAAATTTTGCATTTTTTTGATTTTTGATTTTGCCTTTTTTGGAATAAATTTTATATTTTCGCCCATTTACCACGATTTGCCCGTCCGTCACATCGCCCCGGATTTGCGCTACGACATCGCCCGGAGAAATGGTGTGATAGTTAATCTCTTTTAGCGTGTATTTTTCGATACTGCCGATATTTCCGTGGTTTTTGAGGATTTTTGCCTCGCTAAGCTCGAATTTTTTCCTATAAATTTTGGCTTTTTGCACGGCAAGATCTAGCTTATCGCCCACGCTAACGCCACTTAGCCCATACACAAACACGCCCTTGCCCCCTTGCGAAATCGCGCTTCCGTGCTTGTTGGTGTAGGTTACGACTGCGTTTTTTAGGATAAATGGGGCAGAATTTACATCGCCGTAAATTTCAGAAATTTGCGCCTCTTTTAACTCTAAATTTGGATTTTGCACGGCTAAACTTTTAGGTTTGTTTGGCGAAATTTTTTCACTGCTTAAAACAAAGCTAAGCGCGATATGATCGGAGCTTTGTGCCACGCTTTCGGCCTTAAACGAGCCTTTTTTATAGCCAAATTTTGCCTTGCCAAAAAAATCATCGCTAAGCAAAATATGATCTAGCAAAGCCCCGCTATCGTGGGATTTGCACGCAATTAATTTATTTGCGAAGCAGACATTATCGCTCCACAAATCGACAAATTTGCCCTCGCCCAAAATTTCGTTTAAAAGCGAATTTTTGCCGATGCCGGTGTTGAAATCGCCTAAAATCACGCTGTTTTTTTTGTTTTTTATGATTTTTGCTAAAAAATCAAAACTCTTTTTTCTATCCCCGATAGGATTGCGCGCTGAGAGCATGTGCAGGGCATAGACGCTAAATCTCGCCCCCTCAAACTCGAAATCCGCTCTTAAAATATCACGAGTTTTGACACTACTCATACGGTAATACTCGCTCGAAATTATCGGGATTTTTGATAGCACCGCCACGCCAGCTGGGGCTGATTTGGGGTTTGAAAATTTATAAAATTTATACTGCGTTTTGTTTGCCAAAGCTTTTAAGACACCTTCGTTTTCAATCTCTTGAAGTGCGATTATATCGGCGTTTATCTCTAAAATTTCGCCCGCAATTTTATTTAATTTTTCTTTATATTTTGTCTTGTTCCATTTGCCAGATTCTAGGCGGAAATCCTCGTATTCGTTGCCGTTGTTTTCGCCGTCAAAGAGGTTTTCGACATTGTAAGTGGCGATTTTCAGCTCTGCGCCAAAGAGTGCGAGTGCGACGAAAAGAAGGGCTAAAATTCGCAAATCTCGCTCCTAAAATCAAATTCGCTCAAATTTTGGCGAATCGCCTCGTATGTGATAATGCCCACGCTCGTGGCCAAATTTAGACTTCGACCAAGCGCAGTCATGGGAATTGTTATACAATTTTCACGATTTATTCTCATTATATCAAGTGGCAAACCATGACCTTCTGCGCCAAAAAATATAAAATCATTTTTTTGAAATTTTGCCTCGTAATAGAGCTTGTTTGTTTTGGTCGTAGCGAAGAAAAATCGCTCTTTGTGCGCCTCGTTTGCCGCGTAAAATTCGTCCCAGCTCTCCCAAATTCTCAAATCCAAATTCGCCCAGTAATCAAGGCCGGCTCTACGCAAATGCTTATCATCAATGACAAAACCAAGCGGTTTGATTAGGTGCAAGCGACACCCACAATTCACGCACATGCGCCCAATCGAGCCTGTGTTTGTGTGGATTTCGGGATTTACTAAAACGATATTAAACATCAAGCCTTCCTTATTAATTCAAACCGATGATTTTACTAAAAACTCTCTAAATTTACGCTTTTTTGCGGGAATTTTCTTTGAATTTAGCGCGAAATTTAATCAAATTTTGCCTTTAAAAATTCTCTTATCTCATCTCTTTGACAGCGCCAGATTTCATTTGCGATTTCTTTGCCCTTAAATCCGTCATTTATAACGGCTTCGCTTCCTACTTTTGAAGCGAATTTGCGCTCATATAATTAATCATTATGGCAGCAAGGATATCACTCTACAATACTTTTTTATCTTTCCATCATAAATATTTCCCACAAATCTTGCGGAATAAGTTCTCCTAGCGTTTTTTCATCCGGCACATCAACATGTCCCCAACGCCCACGCCATGTTTCCCAAGTTAGAATATTGATCGTATAAGGAAATTTGGCTGTTTTGACATTTTTGGAAAGAGTTATTGCATATATAGGGGTATGTCTATCTATTTCATCTATCTCTTTAATTATTTCTGGTGAGCATTGTTTTTTAACCTCTTCCGGAAAGCGGTCTTTGCCTGTATTTACTCTAATGCCGTATTTTGCAATCGCTTCTTTGCATGATAATGGCGGTTCATAATTAAAATAATTGCCATAAGCCAAATAATAGCTTACAATTTTATTGATTTGTTCTTCATTTAAAAAATAAGCGGTTAAATTGCTTCCTAGCAAAATAGGTTTTTGTGAATTTTTAACATCATATAAAGCGCAATCATTAATTCCGTAACCTTTAAGACAAGATAAAAAGTATTTGTCATCACCGTGATTAAAATATCTTGAATCAATTCCCATACCTTCAATAATTGGTATATTTTCTCGGTCTAATAAAACCGCTTTTTTTGGATTGGTAATATCATAAATTTTGCAATAATCAACCATATTTCCATCTTCCATAACGCAAATTTGGAAATATTGTTTGTTGTTTTTACTAAAATATTTGTAATTTTGACTGAAATAATAGCGATAGTTATCTTTATATTTGTAATCGTATGCAATCGACTGACGAATATCTTGCTTCTGACAGTCTTCCATATCGCTTTCGTTGCCAAAAGCGTAATCACAAAATAAATTTTCTAACTCTTTATTTAATGCGGGTAGATTGGTTTGCACAAATTCGACATCATAGTCTTTTTCATGCTTATAACTTACTACTTTGGCTTCTAATGGGTTATTTGTAGAAGCATTTTCTGCCATTGCCAATATAGGGGTAGATAAGCATAAAACTACGCTTAATAAATATTTTGTTTTCATTTAAAACCTTTCCAAACTAATATATAGTGAGTAATTGCACATATTTTTGTTTTATCAAATTTATCATTTTCTATACCTTACTTAACCTAAATTTATAAAATTTACAAATTCAAATTTGCCAAATATTTTTTGATTTCGTCTTTTTGACGGCGTTTGATTTCAACTGCGATTTCTTTGCCTTTAAATCCGTCATTTATAACGGCTTCGCTTCCTACTTTTGAAATAAATTTTTTCTCATAAATTCCAAGTTTTTTAGCACTATTTATACGGCTTTGGTTATACGCACCCAGCCACGAATTTATCGGCATTTGCAGTGAAATTTGCATTAGTTTTTCATCATTTATTTTTTTATAAAACGGCTCGTTTATAATGCGCTTAAAATGTGAATTTAGCTTTAAATTTTCTAAAATTTGCTTTTTGTCTAAGTTTAGCAAATTTAAAACAGCGTATAAAAAAAACGCCTCGTCGCTTACAAATTTTCGCCCATTGTCAATAAAATTTGCGATTTTTGCGCACCGCTCCCGCGAAATTTGAACGCCAAAATTTTTTTCAAACAGCCCCAAATCGTGTAAAATTTTTAGCCCCAAACCCTGAAATTTAGCCCTAAAAAGCTTGATTAGCTCAGCGCAAATCCGCTCCACACTCAAATCAGAAGTATCGATTTGGCGCATTAATTCCAAACTTTTTGGCTCGATATCGAAGCCAAACCGCGCCGCAAACTGCACCCCACGATACACTCTCAGGCTATCTTCGACGAAGCTTTTTTCATCGACAACGCGCAAAATTCGGGCCCTTAAATCATTTAACCCGCCGTAAAAATCCAGCACCTCGCCACTAAAAATATTTATCATCATCGAATTTATCGTAAAATCCCTGCGCCTAGCACCGATTTTTTCGTCATTTGCAAGGGCGACTTCAAAGGCTTTGTGCCCCACTCCGACCTTGTTTTCGGTGCGAGGCAGAGCAATGTCGAAATTGTGAAATTTATAGACGAAAAACTGCTTTCCAGTCCCAAGTGCGCCAAGCTCGCCCATAATTTCGCTAAATTTTTGCGGATTTATATCATAAACTTCGATGTCGATGTCGCCGCTTTCGCGCCCCAAGAAAAAATCGCGCACGAAACCGCCGACGAAATACGCTCTTTTTGTATATTTTTTAAGAAGGTCGAAAATAGCGATAAAATCGCTATTTTGATAGATTTTCAAGTCTGTTTTCGATACTCGCAAGTAAAAATTCCATAAATTTCAAATTCAGCTCGACCCTAGCCTCGATATCTGCGCTATCGAAGGAATTTAGCCCCTCAAAAAGCACCAATATCCGCTCCCTAACCGCGCTTAAAAACGCCACCTCATCGCTGTTTGCGCTAGCCTTGCTTTTAGGAGCATTAAAATTCATCTCGCTAAAATTCAAGCTATCATCATCGCCTAAATTTTGCGCAATCTCGTCGCTGTCTAAATCAGCACTCAATTCATCGTTTGAGTGCTCGATAAACTCAGCAAAACTCACCGCGCTGGTAGAATTTTGCGAATTTTGCACCTGTTTTTGCGCCTTAATTTCGCTTTTTACAGCGTTAATGATATCGTTAAATTCGTTCTCATAATCCATTTATTAGCCACCTTTTAAGCTCACGATTTTTATGCCCACCAGGACTTAGGAAAATCTCGCTCATTTGCATATTTACACCGCTTTTTATCCTGTGATTTAATCTCACTCTGGCAAATGCCACCCTAGCGTCGCTATCGTTTGGATCTACGCGCAAGAGCGTGCGCGCAAGCGCCAAAGCGCCGTAAAAATCGCCCTCGCACTCCATTTTTAGGATTTCTTCTATCGCTTCGCCCATTTTGCGCCCAGATTAAAATTTATGCGTATAATCGCTGATAATAGAGCCAATTTCGCTAGTAGAGCAGATCTCTTTGGCGTCAAATTTCGCTATATCTTTGGTGCGGTATCCGTCGCGCAAGACCGATTTCACAGCGTTTTCGATACACTGCGCCGCTTCGACCTCATTAAATGCGTATCGTAGCATCATCGCAGCACTCATTATGGTTGCGATCGGATTTGCGATTCCTTGACCTGCGATATCGGGTGCAGAGCCGTGAATCGGCTCGTAGATTCCTACCTTGCCACCGATACTTGCACTTGGCAAAAGTCCAATCGAACCACAAATCATACTCGCCTCATCGCTTAAAATATCGCCGAATAAATTCTCGGTTAGTAGCACATCGAACTGCTTAGGATCGCGCACGAGTTGCATTGCAGCGTTATCGACATACATTTGCTCAACCGAAACTTCTGGGTATGATTTTGCCACCTCCGCGACTACTTCGCGCCAAAGCTGGCTTGTTTCTAGCACATTTGCCTTATCGACTAGGGTGATTTTTTTACCCCGTTTCATCGCCGCTTCAAAGGCGATTTTTGATACTCGCTCGATCTCTTCGTAGCTATAAACCATAGTGTTAAATGCGCTTTTTTCGTGTTTTTCGCGTGGTTGTCCGAAGTAAATTCCACCCGTTAGCTCGCGCACGACCAAGATATCAACGCCTTTGACGGTTTCTGGTTTGAGAGTGGAAGCGTTGATTAATTCATCAAAAATGATTGCCGGGCGCAGGTTTGCAAACGCACCAAGCTCTTTTCTAAGTTTTAAAAGTCCGCTTTCAGGGCGCAAATGTCGCGCTAAATTGTCCCATTTAGCCCCGCCAATCGCTCCAAAAAGCACAGCGTCGCTTGCTTTGGCGGCATTTAGTGTCTCATCAGGGAGCGGAACGCCGAAAATATCGACAGCGCAACCGCCCATTAAATGGTAGTCGAAATTTAACTCAAAGCCAAATTTATGGCTCACGCTATCTAAAACCTTAACCGCTTCTTCCACGATTTCAGGGCCGATTCCATCGCCTTTTATGACGCAAACATTATAAGTTTTCATAAATTTCCTTAATTATTTCATTTGAGATTTCGCATAATTTATCGCGCCACCTGCATTTAGCAATTTTTGCATAAATGGTGGAATTGCGTCGAATTTATACTGCGTATTTTGGGTCAAATTTTGGATTATTCCCTTATCCAAATCGATTTTTAGCTCATCGCCTTCGTCAATTTCATCAGTTTGGTCGCACTCTAAAATCAAAAGCCCCATATTGAAGCTGTTGCGATAAAAAATCCTAGCGAAATTTTTCGCGATTACGCACGAAATACCTGCCGCTTTTAGTGCCATTGGAGCGTGCTCTCTACTGCTGCCGCAACCAAAATTTTTACCAGCTACGATGATGTCGCCTTGCGAAATTTTGTTATAAAAATCCTTGTCAGCGTCCTCCATAATGTGCTTTGCAAGCACATCTGCATCAGATGTATTCAAATATCTAGCCGCGATGATGATGTCCGTGTCGATATTGTCTGCAAACTTCCATACTTTTGCCATAATTTTCACCTTTTCAGTTTTAAAATAAACTTTTGATTTTAGCAAAACCTAGATTAAATTTAAATCAATTTAGCCAAAAAACAGCGTATGAATTTTGCAAAATTTTAAAAATTCAGCCAAATTTTAAATTTTGAAATTTTGCCCTAAATTTGGGAATTTTTTATAAATTTAAGTTTTACTTTATAAAATTTGGGTATAATTAAAGGTTATTTTTGCAGACAAGGAGATTTGATGGCAGTATCAGCAAAAGAACTTAACTCTACGCTTGAACAATTTTTCGAAGAAAACCAAAAAAGCTACATAACCTTTGAAAGATTGATTAAATTTTTCGATACAGCTCCAAAGACAGCTGTCGTAAAAAAAATCGAAACTCTTATCAAAAAATACGATGTGGAGCTTATTTCGGCTGCTGAAATTTCAAAAATCCGAAATATCGAGGACGCAAAATTAAAAGAAGCTACCCAAAAAAGGCTACTTGACGAGGGCTGGGACGATGATTTTGATATCTCAAATGATGTCGAGCTTTTGGAGTGGTCGCGCTCTGATAGCCCAGTGCGTATGTATCTGCGCGAAATGGGACAAATCCCGCTTCTGACCAAAGACGGCGAAATAGAAATCAGCAAAAAAATCGAGCTTGGCGAGGATATCATCATCGATGCGTTTTGCTCTGTGCCATACCTAATCGACTTTATTTTGGATTATAAAGAGCCTTTAATCAACCGCGAACGCCGCGTAAAAGAGCTTTTTAAAAGCTTTGATGATAGCGACGAAGAGGGAGCTGAGGACGAGGACATCGACGATGATTTTAGCGATGATGAGAGCGAGGGCGAAGATGAGGAAAAAGAGGTCAAAAAAGCCCCTAAGAAAAACGACAAACGCACTCTAAAAGTCATCGAAAGCTTCAAAGCCCTAGACAAAGCCAAAAGAGAGTGGATGAGATTTGCCGAAAAAAACGCCGAACAAATCAAAGATAGCAACGACACACTATCTAAGCTAAATTTGGCATTTAAAAAGAAAATTTTAAAAGAAAAGCTTATGGATTTGGGTCCAACTAGCAAGCTAATTACCGAAATCGTAAAATCAATGGAAACAGCTCTTAAAAGCGACGCAGGGTTTGACAAAGAGCTAAAACGCCTAGAATACAAGCTTCCAATGTTTAGCCAAGAACTTCGTGAAAACCACGAAAAAATCCTAAAAGACATAACAAAACTAAGCAAAGAAGATATCATCGCCCGTGTGCCAGAAGCGACCATGGTATCGACTTATGTGGATATCAAAAAGCTATTTTTGACAAAAGAGGCGAGCAAAAAAAGCTTTAACTTAGAGCCTGAGAGATTAAAAGAAATTTTAGAGCAAATCAAGCGTGGCAAACGCATAAGCGACAACGCAAAAGCGCGCATGGCAAAGTCAAATTTGCGCCTAGTTGTGAGTATCGCCAAACGCTACACAAACCGCGGTTTGCCGTTTTTGGATCTAATCCAAGAGGGAAATATCGGACTTATGAAGGCTGTGGATAAATTCGAGTATCGCAGAGGATACAAATTTTCTACATACGCCACATGGTGGATACGCCAAGCCATATCGCGCGCAATCGCCGATCAAGCCCGCACAATCCGTATTCCAATCCACATGATTGAAACGATCAATCGCATAAACAAAATCACACGCAAATATATCCAAGAAGGCGGCAAAGAACCAGATATCAATGTCATCGCCGAGGAAGTGGGACTTAGCGTGGATAAGGTCAAGCAAGTCATCAAAATCACAAAAGAGCCAATCAGCCTAGAAGCGCCAATCGGCAACGAAGACGACGGCAAATTCGGCGATTTTGTCGAGGATAAAAACTCAATCTCGCCAATCGAGCAAATCCTAAAATCAGATTTAAAAGAGCAAATCGACGATATTTTAGAGCAGTTAAACGATCGCGAGCGCACGGTGATTCGCATGAGATTTGGGTTATTAGACGATGAGAGCGACCGCACCTTAGAGGAAATCGGCAAAGAGCTAAATATCACCAGAGAGCGCGTGCGCCAAATCGAAAGTTCTGCGATCAAAAAGCTAAAACACCCAAAAATCGGTCGCAAACTCAAAACCTACATTGAATCTTAAAATTTAAATTTCGCCCATTTTGGGCGAAATTTTACTCCGTTTTATGAGCAAATTCGAAATTTTCAAATCCACAATACCGGTTATGTTAGGCTATATTCCGCTTGGAATCGCATTTGGAATTTACGGCATTTCGCAGGGATTGGAGTTTTGGGTGATGATGATAACTAGCCTGCTAGTCTATGCAGGGAGCGTGGAGTTCGTGCTGGTGGCGTTTATCGTAACTGGCGCCTCGCTGATAGATACCTTTATCATCTCGTTTTTGCTAAATTTTCGCCATTTTTTCTACACAATGTCGCTCATCGACGAACTGCGCGCAATCCCACGCAAAATTTATCCCATTTATGCGCTTACTGATGAAACATTTGCCCTGCTTAAAACTCGCGTTTTTTTAAGCGATGATGAGCGCAAAAATGGCATTAGCGAGCAAAGAGCGCGCGAGCTGGGGCTGATTTATAATCTCACGGCTGTTTTTAACCACTCGTATTGGATTAGTGGTGTGGCGATTGGATCGATCCTTGGAGCTAGTTTAAATGTCGATTTTAGCGGGGTTGAATTTAGCCTTGTGGCACTTTTTGCGATGCTAAGTTATGAAATGTTTAAATCAAACCCACAGCATAAAATTTTGATTTTTAGCCTTATTTGTGCGTTTGCGGGGCTGTTTGTATTCCCTGTGAAATACTATCTTTTTGGCACTTTGCTTTGCGCGATTTTTGCGCTTTTAGCATTTCGCAAATTTTTTGAGCGAGGCTAGAAATGGAGATTTTCGCATATATCGCAATGGCTAGCATAGCTACCGTGCTAACTAGATTTTTGCCGTTTTGGCTCTTTAAAAAAAAGAGCAAAAACCCCACGCTCGTGTATCTGCAAAAAAACTCTGGGCTTGTGATTATGATAGTGCTTATGATTTATGCGCTAAAAACTATGATTCCAAAATTTAGCGAAAATGGCGAAAATACCACATTTTTCGCCACTATTTGCGGGCTAGTGTTTTGTCTGGCGCTCTCGTTTTTGGCGCACGCTAAATTTAGAAATTCGCTGATTACAATCGCAGTTCCGACGCTTTTATACACGATTTTTCTGCGATTTATATGAATTTTAAGATAAATTTCGCTAAATTTAAAAGTTAATTTTTTATTTTAAAGAAGGTTTAAGCTTTATGCAAATAATCACAAATTTTATCCAAAATTTTGCCAAAAAATATGCTAGTAAAACAATGCAAAATTCACTTTATAATTCCCTTAGAATCGATATTTCTGACCAAAATATAGAAAAAATCCCAGATCCAGCGAAAAACTACATGCTCTACATGCATGTGCCGTTTTGCCACACATTTTGCCCATATTGCTCTTTTCACAAATACGCCTATGACAAAGACGCCTGCAAAGCCTATTTTAGCGCACTTAGAACAGAAATGCGTCGCACGAAAGAGGCAGGATATGATTTCAAAACACTCTATGTCGGAGGCGGCACAACCTTAATCGACGAAGACGAGCTTTTGCGCACATTGGAGCTTGCAAAATCGCTTTTTAATATCGAGGAAATTTCATGCGAAAGCGACCCTAACCACATCGACCCTGCCTCGCTAGCAAGGTTTCGTGGGCTAATAGACAGATTAAGCGTGGGCGTGCAAAGCTTCGATGATGAAATTTTACGCAAGGCTGCGAGATATGAGAAATTCGGCAGTGGCGAGGTTTTGCGCGAAAAACTAAGCAAGGCGGTTGGGGTGTTGCCGATTTTAAGCCTTGATTTGATTTTTAATTTCCCATTTCAAACAAAAGAGAATTTACTCCGCGACATTGCTATGGCAAAATCCGTAAATCCAGAGCAAATCACCATGTATCCGCTGATGAAATCGCCTCTGATGCGCGATCAAATCGCGCGAAATTTAGGCATAAGTAGCGTGGATAACGAAGAGGAATTTTACAAAATAATCTGCGATGAATTTAGCTCGTGGCACAAAAATAACTCATGGGCGTTTGCGCGAGAAAGCTCAAATATCGCCGATGAGTATGTGGGCGCAAACCACGAATATTTGGGCATTGGAAGCGGTGCGTTTAGCTTTTTGGACGGCAGACTTTTGATAAACGCTTTCAACCTAAGCGATTATTCAGCTCGTATCAAAGAGGGCAAAAGCACAGTGATTGCCACATGCGATTTTAGCGATAGCGAGAGGGCAAAATATATATTTTTGACCGAGCTTTTTAACGGCGAGATTGACATGGCAAAATTCCAGAGCGCAAACGGCATAAATTTACGCAAAGAGCTAGGGCGCGAAATCTCGCTACTTAGGCTTTCAAATGCAATCAGCGTGGAAGGCGGCAAAATCATTACGACGCAGTTTGGAAAATATCTTTGCGTGATTTTGATGAAGGAGTTTTACACTGGCATGGATAAGGTCAGAGCGACCTTCAAAGATGACGCTAAAATCAAGCGCGCAAAGCATATTGCGATTATGGAAGAAGAAGTGCAAAATGCGCAACAAATTGCTTAAATTCGCTCAAATTTTAAACCAAATTTAACGATTAAAAAGGTAAAATGTGCGCAAAATTTTAATCCCAAAAGGTAATTTATGTTAAAAGACATATTCTTGTTCGCTGGTAGTTTATTTACTTACGACCACACTTTTATTTATCTATTTTATTTCTTTTTAGTAGTTGCTATCATTATAGCTATTGCGATTTTTTCTACTCGCTCACTTCAACTCGTCCCACACGGTATGCAAAATATCGCTGAGGCTTATGTCGGCGGTGTTTTATCTATCGGCAAGGATACAATGGGTAGCGAAGAAAGAGCCAAAAAATATCTCCCACTTGTAGCAACTCTTGGTTTGGTTGTATTTTTAAGCAATATTATCGGTCTAATTCCTGGTTTTGAATCCCCTACTTCTAGCCTAAATTTGACGCTTTCTTTGACACTTTGCGTCTGGTTTTACTACCATTTCGAGGGTATTAGAGAGCACGGCGTCGTGGGATATTTCAAACACTTCATGGGTCCAGTAAAGGCTCTTGCGCCATTTATGTTTATCGTCGAGCTTATCTCACACTTCGCGCGCGTTGTGTCGCTGTCTTTCCGTCTTTTTGGAAATATCAAGGGCGATGATATGTTCCTTTTGGTTATGCTTACGCTATTCCCTGCGCTCGTGCCTATGGTGCCTTATGCGCTACTAACCTTTATGGCGATTTTGCAAACTTTCATTTTTATGGTTCTTAGCTATGTTTATCTAGCTGGTGCCGTAGTAGTTGATGAGCATTAATCTTAAACGAAATCTCTTATACTTTTTGGTAGGCGCATCGTTCGGACTGATTTTCGTCGGTGCGTTTATCTTTTTTTCATATCCTGCATTTTATTTTTTGGGTCTTAAATTTCTGCTAATCTGCACAGCTCCTGGGGTCGTGTGTGTCATCATCACCTGCCTTTTAGTCGATTTGCTCGATCTAAAAGAGCAATTAAAAAACAAAAAGTAAAATTTAGCCTCAAATTTTGCCAAATTTTGGGCTGAAATTTCAAAATTTAACCGATTTCAAATTTAATTAGTAGTAAAATCACAGAATTTTGTTTTAAAGGTAAAATTTATGTTTGAAACCATAATCGGACTTGAAGTTCATTGTCAATTAAATACAAAAACCAAGATTTTTTGCTCATGCGCCACTAGCTTCGGAGATAAGGCAAACACCCATGTTTGCCCTACTTGCCTAGCCTTGCCGGGCGCACTTCCTGTGCTAAATAAAGCAGCTGTTATCAAAGCCATAAGCTTTGGCACCGCGGTCAATGCGACCATAAATCGCAAGTCGATTTTCGATAGAAAAAACTATTTCTACCCTGATTTGCCAAAAGCGTATCAAATTTCACAATTTACAATCCCTATCGTCGAAAACGGCGAGCTTTTTATCAATATAGACGGAACGGAAAAGCGCATAGGTATCACGCGAGCGCACCTAGAAGAGGACGCGGGTAAAAACAGCCACGAAAACGGCAGAAGCCTAGTCGATCTAAACCGCACAGGCACACCGCTACTTGAAATCGTAAGCGAGCCAGATATGCGAAGTAGCGATGAGGCTGTGGCTTACCTGAAAAAACTGCACTCGATTTTGCGCTTTTTAAATATCAGCGACGCAAATATGCAAGAGGGCTCTTTCCGCTGCGATGTAAATGTCAGCATTCGTCCAAAGGGCGATGACAAGCTCTACACTCGCGTTGAAATCAAAAATTTAAATTCATTTAAATTTATCCAAAAAGCCATAGAATATGAAGTCCAGCGCCAAATTTCAGCTTGGGAAGATGGCAAATACGACGAGCTAGTTTATCAAGAAACTAGACTTTTTGATACGAATAAATTTGTAACCAAATCAATGAGAAGTAAAGAAGATAGCGCAGAATATCGCTATTTCCCTGATCCTGATTTGCTAACTGTGATAGTCGATGATGAGATGATGAAAGATGGGCAAAATATCCCTGAACTGCCCGATGAGAAAAAAGTTCGCTATGTCGAAAAGCTTGGTATCAAACCAAAGGACGCGGAAGTCATCATCTCAACCTATGAAAATGCGAAGTATTTCGAGGATTTGATTAACGCAGGGCGCGAGCCAAAACTATGCGTAACATGGCTAAATGTCGAACTAAACGGCCGCCTTAAAAACGGCGTAACTATCGAAAATAGCCCAGTTGATAGCGCGAAAATGAACGAGCTTTTAACCCGCATTGAAGACGGCACAATCAGCCAAAAAGCGGCAAAAGATGTGCTGGATTTCTTAATGGAAAATGATGAAAGCGTCGATAGTGTTATCGAAAAACTTGGCTTAAAACAAGTTAGCGATGACGGCGCGATAATCGCTATAATAGACGCAGTTTTAAACGCAAACGCGGACAAAGTCGCTGAGTATAAAAGTGGAAAAGATAAGCTATTTGGCTTTTTTGTAGGGCAGGTTATGAAGGAAGGCAAGGGAGCGTTTAATCCAGCAAAAGTAAATGAGCTTTTGAAGGCGAAACTCTAAAATCCCCCATATCGGACGGATTAAGGCACAAATTTAGATAATTTTTACGCTCATTACCAACCCAGGTAACTTCTCTTGAAATTATCTAAATTTGTGCCTTACTACGCCAACTCTGTCTTGAATATTTACAAATAAATTATCAGGCGTAATATAGTTAAAATTTATAAATTTAAAAAAGGAACAAATTTGCTCTTTAACAGCCCGGTTTTTATCTTTGCATTTTTGCCGATAACATTTTTTGTATATTTTTGGCTTAATCACAAAAGATTAAGCGAAGCGGCAAAAGCATTTTTGGTTGTGGCTAGTCTATTTTTTTACGGCTGGTGGAACCCTGCGTATTTGCCACTCATTTTAGTTTCTATGGTTTTTAATTTCACGATTGGTTCGTATTTATCAAAGAATTTCGGCAACGCAAATTTAAAAAAGCAAATCTCACCAAAAACACTTCTTATCATTGGAATTTGTGGAAATGTTGCACTTTTGGGCTATTTTAAATACGCAGATTTTTTCATATTAAATACAAATTTTATCTTTGGCACCGAATTTGAGTTTTTAAAACTTACTTTGCCGTTAGCGATTTCGTTTTTTACATTTCAACAAATCGCCTACCTAGTCGATAGCTACAAAGGCGAAACGAAAGAGTATGATTTTTTATCTTATGCTCTTTTTGTCTCGTTTTTCCCGCAACTCATAGCAGGTCCGATTGTCCATCATAAGGAAATGATGCCGCAGTTTGCCAAAATTCGCAATAAAGTCAAAAACTACAACAATATTTTGCTAGGGCTTTTTATCTTTTCAATGGGGCTTTTTAAAAAGGTCGTCATCGCCGATACTTTCGCCGTTTATGCCACACAGGGCTTTGATAAAATGGAAGTTTTAGAGTTTATCACGGCGTGGCAGACTTCGTTATCTTATACTTTTCAGCTATATTTTGATTTTAGCGGATACTGCGATATGGCGATAGGTGCTGCTCTTTTATTTAACATACGACTTCCTATAAATTTCAACTCGCCTTATAAAGCTACCGACATACAGGACTTTTGGCGAAGGTGGCATATCACGCTTGGTAGGTTTTTGCGTGATTATATCTATATTCCGCTTGGTGGAAATAGAGGTGGGCTTTATCAAACTTGTTTAAATTTACTAGCTACTTTTTTAATAGGCGGAATTTGGCACGGGGCTGGTTGGACATTTGTATTTTGGGGCTTTTTGCACGGCATAGCACTGGTAATCCACCGCCTTTGGTCGCTTACAAAAATCAAACTACCAAAAATTTTAGCTTGGATAATCACATTTAATTTTGTAAATTTCGCTTGGGTATTTTTTAGAGCAAATTCATTTGAAGATGCCCTAAAAGTGCTAAAAGGAATGGTCGGATTAAATGGAGTGGATTTTTCAATAATACAAATTTTTATAAACGAAACATATACTCATACAAAAACTATGCTATTTTATAATATTTTGACATTTGTTTTGATTTTAGTATTTAAAAATTCACTAGTTTTTGCACAAAATAAAAATAACTTATATTACGCACTATATTTTTCATTTTTATTTTTTATTAGCACATATTTTATGTTAATGGGTAAATATAGTGAATTTATTTATTTTAATTTTTAGGATAAATTTTGAAAAGTAAAAAATTAATTTTTGTTTTTTTTGGTTTTTTTGGACTACTTTTTGCTGTGCTTGTGACTATAATTTTTATTTCAGATCCTTTGCGAATTTTTCATAAGCCAATCATTTGCAAAAACAGTATAGAGACAAATTTAAGACTTGGAAATTATACGCTTATAAATAATTACGATTTTGATAGCATAATTTTAGGAAGTTCCATGCTAGATAACACTTCTGCAAAGGAAGCATCTCAAATTTTAGGCGAAAAATTTATAAATTTATCAATCGACGGAAGTGATTATTTTGAAAGAGAATTGATTTTAAACTATATTTTAAATATAAAAAACAAAAATATTAAAAAAATTATATTTTCATTAGATACTTGGCATTTTTTAAATCAAAATAAAGGAAACATTACATATCCTCCTCATAAATTCGATTTTTTATATGATAATAAGAAATTTAATGACTATAAGGTTTATTTTGATAAATATATGCTAACAAAAACACTAGAAAGGTTTATAAAATGCGAAAATGTGAATTTAGACAGACCAAATGCTTGGTTTGAAATAGAAGACCAATATTCTCGTTTCGGTGGTTTTGAAAATTGGATAAAAAATAAAAATAACAGTCAAATTCGGCAAGCTTTTGATATTATCAAAAACAATGTTCAAAAAATAAAAAACGGCGAAATTCAAAGCCTAGAAAATTTAGATGAGCAAATTTTGAAATCCAAAAATTATGTCGATGAATATATTTTAAAATTTGTTTCGCAAAACCCACAAACTGAGTTTTATCTCGTCTTGCCACCGTATTCTCGCATACATAATGCCATAGAATTTCATACTAAAAAGCGAGATTTTTTGGTTACAAAAGAAGTTTTGCGTTATTTGGTTGAACAAAGCAAGACGCACAAAAATCTAAAAATTTACGCTTGGGGTGATACCGACTACCCTGATAATATTGCAAACTACAAAGATTTAACGCACTATTCGCATAAATTTAACTCTTTAATGCTTGAATATTTACGCGATGGCACTGGACTTTTGACGCCACAAAATTTCGATGAGTATTACGCAAAATTCGAGCAAAAATCCCGCGAATTCGACCTTATGCCGTATTATGAAAAAATAAAATAAATTTTGCTAAAATCCTAGCTAAATTTTTCAAAAAAGAGGCAAAATGAAAATAGCAATCATCGGTGCAGGTAAATGGGGAAGTGCGCTTTGTGGCGCGCTAAGCGAAAAAAACGAGTGCGTCATCACCTCGCGCACACCGCGAAATTTGCCAAATTTCGTCAGTATCGAAGAAGCCTTGGATTGCGAAATGCTAGTATTTGTCATCGCCGCACAGCATACAGCGGAGTTTTTAGCCCATAATTTCACAAACAAAAACCAAAAAATCCTAGTCGCCTCAAAGGGCATCGAGGCCAGCAGTGGCAGGTTTTTAAACGAGATTTTCGAGCGCCACACGAGTGCGCAAAACCTCGCCTACCTCTCAGGCCCCTCATTTGCGAGCGAAGTTACGCGCAAACTACCTTGTGCCCTCGTGGTAAGCTCGACAACCCTCGCCCTCGCCGAAGCGATCGCAGAGCTTTTCCCGCCATACATGAAAACCTACGCCAGCACCGATGTCATCGGCGCAGAAATCTGTGGCGCGTATAAAAATGTCATCGCCATAGCCAGCGGGATTTGCGACGGATTGGGGCTAGGCAACAACGCCAGAGCCAGCCTCATCGCGCGTGGAATCGTCGAAATCGCACGATTTGGCAAGTTTTTTGGCGCGCAGGACGACACATTTTTGGGTCTTAGCGGGGTTGGCGATCTGTTTTTGACCGCTTCTAGCGAGCTTTCGCGCAACTACCGCGTAGGGCTAGGTCTAGCTAAAAACAAAAGCTTGGAGCAAATTTTAAGCGAGCTTGGCGAGGTCGCAGAGGGCGTATATACTGCGCGCGCAATCGAAAAAATCGCCAAAGAGCATGGGATTTACACGCCGATTTCGAGCGAAGTGAATAAAATTTTAAATGGCAAAAATGTCAAAGAGAGCCTGCAAGATTTGCTGAAAAAACACTAAAATTTAGTGAAAATTTAAAATTCTGCTTCGCAAATTTTAGGATACTGCGCCCGAAATTTCGCTTCTAAGTGTCATTGCGAGGCGCGGTAACGCCGAAGCAATCTACAAAGCCCAAAACACCAACCGCTAAAATGGCAAAATTCTCTGAAATTTCACGCAAAATTTAGCCAAAATTCACACTTTCCAAATTCTTGTATTTAAATTTAGAGTTTTTACGATAGATAAAAAGTGTGAAAGTTCTCGTTTTATGGTAAAAGCTGGATTTGCGTGCAAGACGCTTTTATCGATGTCAGGTTCAAAATTATCCTTGCCAGTATCTAAAAATATGTAAATTTTATCTCCCGCAAAACTAACGCTGATTGGGAAATTTAGCCGTCTTTTTAAATCCAAAAGTCGCTTCATAAACGCAGGACTTAAAATATACATTGCATTTTGCAAATCATTTGAATAAACGCTAAATTTAGCGTTAAATTCGCTATTATCCATTGTGATTTTTTTAAATTGTTTGGCGTTGTCATTTGTAGCGTCGTTTGAAATTACAAATAAATTTGAATTTGCCTTTTTGTTAAAACTAGCATGAAAAAATACGCCGTAAATATCATATTTTTTTACAGTATCAACAAGTGCTATATCTACAAAAGTAAATTTTATTCCATCGACTTTTCCAGAAATTTTATCATTACCACTTTCTATATAATGAACACTTTCTCTAAAAATTTTACTATGTCTTAAATACATATTTTCTATTAAACCATTTTCATTATAATCATAACCAAACTCTGCCAAATAAGGCTTCAAAGATTGAATTTTAAATTCTTTTTGATACTTTTTCTGTTTTGATTTTTTTATACTTTTCATACACATTTTATATGTTAAATTCATCGAAAAAATAGTAAAAATTATAACTACAATATAGAAAAATTTTGGATATTTTTCTGCCAAATTTGTTGCTATTGTAAAAAATATCATAGGTGTAATTCTGGCAAACAACATATATTTTATTTGTGGCGTTTTATCAAGCTCAAAAATATCTGCTACATAAAAAATCATAGGCAAACATAAAATAAAAGCAATGGGAATACTTGCACTTTTTACATCATAACCAGAATAATGAAAAATTATCAAAACCAAACTTGGGATTATAAAAGTCCCCAAAATAACAAAAGGCTTTAAATTATCAATTTCCTTTAAAGTATTTTTTCTTAAATTTTCTAGTTCGTAAATATCCAAATTTTTGCCTTAAATTTAAAATTTCACTAGCTCTTTATCTCTCCCGCGATACAGGGTCACTCTATCCCAGCCAAACGCCCTAGCCTTGCGCGTCAGCTCATCGTATCCAAAGCCCACTTGTGCCACAGCGTGCGCATCGCACCCAAAGCTAATATCCACGCCCGCGCTCGCAAACTCAGCCAAAAGCGCGTCGCTTGGGTAAATTTCGCCTACCATTTTGCGAAGTCCAGCGGCGTTTAATTCTAGCGTGATACCGCTTTTTTTCACAGCCCTCACAGCCTCGCGCGCTAGTATCCTAATATCCTTTTTAGGGGTAAATTTAAAAATTTTAATCAAATCAAAATGCCCCAAAATGTCGAATTTGCCGCTATCACACAGCGCACAAATCAGCGCGAAATACTCAGCGTAAATATCATCAATATCGCGCTCGCTCCACTGCGCGATAAATTCCTCATTATCAAAGCCCCAATTATCCAAAAAATGCACCGAACCGATTAAGTAATCGCTTCTGCGCGATAAAACTCGCTCATCAATAAGCGCGCGATTTCGCATAAAATCCACTTCATAACCGGTTAAAATTTCGATTTTATCCCCAAATTTCGACCTTGCTTCATTTATCATGCGCTCGTATTCGCTCATCTGCGAAAAGCCCATACGATACTTTTCATCGAAATTCATCGGTGCATGATCAGCAAATCCATAGATATCAAACCCCAGCTCGCACGCTCTTTGCACATACTCGCAAACGCTCCCGCTAGCGTGGTTGCAAAGGGTTGTGTGGTTGTGTAAATCGACCTTCATTTTGCTTCCTTAAAATATTTTTTTGCTAAATTGTAGTAAAATCACGCTTTAAAAAATTTTATAGGATTATTTTTGAAAAAACCAGAACTTCTAAGTCCAGCAGGAAATTTAACTAAACTAAAAATCGCCCTATCCTACGGCGCAGACGCTGTATATGCGAGCACGGGGGCGTTTTCGCTTCGCCAAAGAAGCGCAAAGGAATTTGATAAAACTAGCTTTGAAGAGGGCGTCTGTTTTACCCATAAAATGGGCAAAAAAATCTACGCCACGGTAAATGGATTTCCCACAAATGTCCAAATCGACACTCTCTCGCGCCACCTTGAATACTTGCAAGATTTGCGCGTAGATGGGATTTTGGTCGCGACCCTTGGCGTAGCGCGTTTGGCAAAAAAATTCGCCCCAGATATTCCGCTACATATCTCGACCCAAGCAAATGTCCTAAACTGGCTTGACGCGCAGGTTTGGAGCGAGCTAGGGGCTACGCGCATAGTAGCGGCGCGCGAAATGACGCTAAAAGACGCCGTGCTAATCAAAGAACATTTGCCAAATTTAGAAATCGAAATTTTCGTGCATGGCTCGATGTGCTTTGCTTACAGCGGGCGTTGCCTAATCAGCGCGGTTCAAAGCGGGCGATTTAGCAACAGAGGCAGTTGCGCGAACGATTGCCGTTTCAAATACGAAATTTACGCCAAAAATAGCGATAATAACGCCCTATTTCGCCTACAAGAGTGCGAAAACGAGGGCACTTACATAATGAACGCCAAAGATCTCAAACTAGCTAGCCACGCCGAAAAAATCCTCCAAACAGGCGCGATTGATAGCTTCAAAATCGAGGGTCGCACCAAAAGCGAATATTATGTCGCATGCGACACGAACGCTTACAGACGCGCGATTGATGACGCAGCTAGCGGTAAATTTGAGCCTGAAATTTATGAAAGCGAGCTAGCGACGCTGAAAAATCGCGGTTTTAGCGACGGATACCTTATCAAACGCCCTTATGAGCGTGATGATACGCAAAATTTAAACACAAGTATCGAGGAAGGCACGCACCAAGTCTGCGCTATTTCAAATGACGGCGAGTTTATCAGCGTCAAAGATAAAATCGCGCTAGGCGAAATTTATGAAATTTTCGCGCCACACGGAGCGCAAATTAAGCCTTGTCAAAACGAATTTGGCGAAATTTTTGAAAATGGGGGCAAAAAATTTATCAAATTTAGCCGTTTAATTGCCAGAAATAATAAAGAATTTAGCGAAATTCACAGCGGGAATTTAAACGAAATCAAACTTCCTGCAAATTTGCCAGAATTTAGCTTTTTAAGAAAGGAAATAAAGTGAAATTTGTATCGATAATAATGGGTTCGAAAAGCGATTACGAAATCGTAAATGAGTGCGCGAAAATCCTAAAAGAATTTGGCGTGGCTTATGAAATGATAATCAGCTCCGCTCACCGCTCACCAAAACGCACAGCCGAGTATGTCGCAAACGCCGAGAAAAAGGGCACGCAGGTATTTATCTGCGCTGCTGGCATGGCAGCTCATTTAGCAGGAGCTGTGGCAGCAAACACAACCAAACCTGTGCTTGGAATACCACTTGGTGGAAGCGCGCTAGGAGGCATGGACGCGCTATATGCCACAGTGCAAATGCCGGGTGGAATACCTGTGGCGACCCTTGCTATCGGCAAGGCAGGGGCGAAAAACGCAGCGTTTTTAGCCGTGCAAATCCTAGCCCTAAGCGATGAGAGCTTGGCCGCAAAACTGCTTGCAAACAGAGCGCAACAAGCAGAAGCATTACAAAAAGATTCACAAAGTATCGAAATAATTTTATAAAGGAAAGCTATGACATTTTCACAAATCATCTTAACACTTCAAAACTACTGGCACGAGCAAGGTTGCTTACTTGTCCAGCCTTATGACATGCCAAGTGGAGCTGGCACATACCACCAAGCTACATTTTTGCGCGCTATCGGAAATAAGCCGTGGAATGTAGCCTATGTAGCACCGAGCCGTCGCCCAACTGACGGGCGTTATGGCGAAAACCCAAACCGCCTTGGCGCATATTATCAGTTTCAAGTGATTTTAAAACCAAGCCCAGATAATATCCAAGAGCTGTATCTAAAAAGCTTGGAGCGTTTGGGACTAAATCTTAAAGAACACGATATTCGCTTCATCGAAGATAACTGGGAGAGCCCAACTCTTGGCGCTTGGGGGCTAGGCTGGGAGGTTTGGCTAGATGGCATGGAAGTTACGCAATTCACATATTTTCAACAAGTAGGCGGAATCCCTTGCGAGCTAATCAGTGGCGAGATCACTTATGGGCTCGAAAGACTTGCCATGTATCTACAAAACAAGGACAATGTCTATGACATAGCATGGGACGAAAATGTAACTTATGGCGATGTGCATAAAAGAAGCGAATTTGAGTTTTCTAAATACAATTTCGAAGTCGCAGACGCAAATAGGCTTTTTGCGCAGTTTGAAAACGCCTCAGCCGAGTGCAAATCTATCCTAGCGCAGGGACTGGCTCTACCAGCGTATGATTACTGCATGCTAGCAGCGCATACCTTCAATGTCCTTGATGCCAGAGGCGCAATCAGCGTAACCCAAAGACAAGACTATATCCTAAAAATCCGTGATATGGCAAAAAACTGCGCGCTTTGCTACGCAGATCCAGAAAAATACTTGCAAAATTTGGCTAAGGAAAATTGATAGTGAAACTGGGCGAAATTTATTCACTTTTAAACGAAATTGCACCCTTTGAGGACGCCGAGAGTTGGGATAATAGCGGAATTTTACTAGGCGAGATGGGAAGCGAGATAGGCGAAGTTTATCTAAGCCTAGATGTTACAAGCGAATTAGTGGAAAAAGCCTGGCCAGGCTCACTTCTCATCGTTCATCACCCGCTGATTTTCAAGGGATTAAAATCGCTAAATCCGCTAATTTATCCCTCAAATTTGATTTATCAACTAATCCAAAAAAACATCAGCGTCATTGCCATGCACACAAATTTCGACAAACATCTGCTAAATAAATATGTCGCGCGTGAAATTTTGGGCTATGAAATTTATGAAAGCAGAGAATTTTTGGAATTTATGCGTGTGGATATGAGCTTTTACGAGCTTGTAAGCGACATAAAAGCCAAATTTAACATGCCTATAATCAGGGCTGTAAATGCCAAAGCGCATATCAAAACAATCGCGCTTTGCACAGGAAGTGGAAGCGAGCTAAATGAAAATTTGGGCGTGGATTGCTTCATCACAGGTGATATCAAATATCATAGTGCGATACAAAATTTAGAAAACAAGGTCTGTTTGATAGATATCAATCACTTTGAAAGTGAGCGCTACTTTGGGGCTTGCCTTGCTCCACACTTGCCAAAAGATAAAATAAAAGTTATAATAAACGAACAAAAAAATCCATTTAAATATTACTAAAAGGAAAATCATGAACAAATATCTAACTCAGTTAGTCGAGCTGTGCGAACACGACAAAGAACTAGACAGCTTCAAGCCAAAAATCGAAGCAGCCCAAGCAAGACTAAATTCGAAAGTTAATCAAATCGACAAAGCCAAAAACGAAATCGATGTGCTAAACGGTGAAATCGAGGAGCTAAGTGAGCAAATTTCACTCACAAACGCTCAAATCGCAGAGCTAAACGCTAAATCAAAAAGCAGCGCGAAAAAATCAGCCTCACTAAAAACAGAAAAAGAGATCAAAGCCCTTAGCGTCGAGGTCGATATCACAAAAGAGCAGTTAAGTGCTGCAAACGAGCAAATCGATAGATTAGAAAAACATGTCGAAACCAAAAAAGCCCTAATCGCTGATTTAGAGGCGCAAAAAAGCGCATTTGAAACCGAGCTTGAAGAGATCAAAGCAGAGGTTAGCACCCAAATGGGCGAGGTCGAGGAGAGCAGATCAAAAATTTATTCAGTTCGCGAAAAACTAATCAAATCAATGGATCCAAAAACCGTATCCTTCTACGAAAAAATCCGCAAATGGGCTAGTAACACAGCTGTCGTTCCAGTGCGCAAACAAGCCTGCTATGGCTGTTTCATGAGATTAAACGACAGAGTTTATAGCGCAGTTATCAAAAGCGATGATATCGTAACCTGCCCGTATTGTGGCAGAATTTTATACAAAGAAGCAGAGTGATTTATACACTTTTTTCTTTTCTTATCTGGCTACTTGCACTGCCGTTTTTGGCGGTGCTAGCCATCAAAAAAAAATATCGCAAAAGCCTTCCTGCTAGGTTTTTGCTATTTAAAAATCCGAAATTCAACCCCTGCGATGTGCATTTTCACGCTTGCAGTCTTGGCGAGGTAAATGCGCTTAAAAACCTAATCTCAAATTTCGATAGCCTAGCCCTTACCACAACCACAGACACGGGCTTTGCAGCAGCGAAGCAAATCACGCAAAACTCGCGCTTTTTGCCATTTGAAAATCTGCTTCCATTTTGGTTAGAAAAGGCCAAAGTTACCGTGATTTTCGAGGCTGAGTTGTGGCTAAATTTAGTGCGAAGCGCGAAAAAAAACGGCTCTTTTATCGTGCTTTTAAACGCTAGAATTTCAGATAAAAGCTACAAAAACTATCTGCGATTTAAATTTTACTACAATAAAATTTTTGAAAATATTGATTTGGTTTTAGCCCAAAGCGAGCGCGATAAGGCCCGTCTTAGCGAGCTTGGCGCAAAAAACATAATCGTAGCTGGAAATATCAAAAGCGCAAATTCTAGCTCTCCAAGCAAAAATTTGCCAAAATTTCAAAACTGCACCACTATCACGATTGCTAGCACGCACGAGGGCGAAGAGGAGCTGATTTTAGCAGGACTTAAAAATTTCGCGCAAAATAACAAAAATTTCAAATTTATCCTTGCTCCACGCCACCCTGCCCGTTTCGAGCACTGCGCCAAAATCGCGAAAATTTGGGCAGATGAGCTAAATTTGAGTTTTGAGAAATTTAGCGAAAACAAAAATTTCAAAAGCGATTTTATACTGCTTGATACAATCGGCGAGCTGATAAATTTCTACGCCATTAGCGATATTGTAATCCTTGGTGGCAGTTTTGTGCCAAATATCGGCGGACACAATCCAATCGAACCTGCTAGCTTTGGCGCTAAAATCATCAGCGGCAGGTATTTTCACAACCAAAACGCGCTGTATAATCTAGTAAAAAATATCAAAATTTGCGAAGCTAGCGAGCTTGGTGACGCGCTAAAAAACCCGCCCCAAAAGAGCGAAATTTTGCAAATTTGCGATTTAGAACGCATTATAAAAATCATAAAGGACGAAATCAATGCAAGAAAAAGCCTATAAACTTCTAGCAATCCAAGAAAAAATTTCAAACAACGAAGCCAAGGCGCTAATAGATGCTGGGCTTGTGAGCGCGCACGGCAAAAAGCTTAGCGTAGCGCGCGAAATGATGAGCGAAAAAACCATTTTTAGCGTCGCAAAAATGGAAAAACCAAAGCTGATTTACGAGGACGAAAACATCATCGCCGTGGATAAACCTGCGTTTTTGGAGTGCGAAAATTTAGAAAAAATTTATCACGCAATTCTCTTAAATCGCCTTGATAAGGGGACAAGCGGAGTAATAATGCTGGCTAAAAACGAGGAATTTCGCCAAAAAGCGATAAACGAATTCAAAGCCATGCGCGTAAAAAAAACATATCTTGCCCTCGTAAATGGCATAGTCAGCGAAGAGATCAAAATCACCGACCCAATCCTCACAATCAAGGGCAAATCCGGCGCGATTTCGAAAATTTCGCCAAACGGCAAAGAGGCGATTACAAATGTTTTTCCGCTCATGGTAAGCGGTAAAAAATCCTTTGTCAAAATCACAATCGAAACTGGTCGAACGCACCAAATCAGGGTGCATTTAGCCAGCCTCGCTCACGGCATAATCGGCGATGAAAAATACGCCAAAAGCAAATCAAAGCGTATGTTTTTGCACTCATACCAAACCGAAATTTTAGGACTTAAATTTATCGCTCCATTAAAAGGCGAATTTAACGAATTTGGCTTTGATATACCAAAAAATATGCAATATTAACAGCTATTTAAGTTAAATTTTGGTAATATCGTAGGTTTAATAATTTTATAAGGGAACGATAGTGTTTGAGATAATCAGTGAATCATTTAAAAATGCGGTTAATAAGCTAAAAACAATCGATGATGAAAAAGCGCTCAAAAACGCGCTTGACACCCTCAAAAAGGCACTTTTGAAGGCAGATGTTCATCACAAAGTAACCAAAGATTTCATAGCATTAGTAGAAGCCGATGTCAAAATCAACGGAATCGGTCAAAAGCAATTTTTAGATTCAATCAAAAACAACCTAACCATGATTTTAACAGCGCCAAAAGGCAGCAATCAGGGCTTTGTTTTTGCTGATACGAACCCTACAATCGTGCTTATGGCAGGTTTGCAAGGTAGCGGTAAATCAACCACCACTGTAAAACTCGCAAATTTCTTAAAACTTAGAAAAAAGAAGGTGTTAATCGCAGCTTGCGACTTGCAACGCTTAGCAGCCGTCGAGCAACTAAAACAACTTTGCGAAGCAAACGAGATAGATCTTTTTGCCCTAGATAACGAAACAAACCCTATCAAAGTCGCAAAAGAGGCCCTTGTAAAAGCAAAAGCTGGATTATATGATGTGCTTTTAGTCGATACTGCTGGACGCCTCGCAATCGACGAAGCGCTAATGGAGCAAATTTCAAATATCAAAAAAGAGATTAATCCGCATGAAATTTTCTATGTCGCTGACGCGATGAGCGGTCAAGACGGCGTGAAAACAGCGGCTAAATTTAACGAAGTGCTTGAAATCAGCGGTGTGATTTTGAGCAAATTTGACGCCGATACAAAAGGCGGAATCGCCCTTGGAATCGCACATCAGTTAGGAATTCCACTTAGATTTATCGGAACGGGTGAAAAGGTCGCTGATTTAGAGGGTTTCATACCAGATCGTATCACTAGCCGTATCATGGGAGAGGGCGATTTAGCGACATTGGTCGAGAAAACAGCGGCTGTTTTCGACGAAAAAGAGGCAAAAAAATTAAACAAAAAAATCAAAAAAGGCGAATTTAATTTCAACGACTTTATTTCGCAGCTCGAAAGCGTCAAAAAGCTAGGAAATATGAAAAATTTAATCGGCATGATTCCTGGACTTTCTGGCATGGCAAACAAAATCCAAGATATTGATTTGGAAAATTCAAAAGAGATTAGACATATTAAAGCTATGATTGATTCTATGACGCCAAAAGAGCGCGAAAATCCAGATTTATTGAACAACTCTCGCAAACGCAGACTTGCCCAAGGCGCAGGTTTGTCGCAAGTCGAGGTCAATAGATTTTTGAAACAATTCACAAACGCGGCAAAACTTGCTAAAAAATTCTCGTCAAAAGGCGGTATGCAAGGGCTAGCCTCGATTGTGCAAAAACCGAGATAATTCTCGGTTTTAGAGCTTATCAATGCCCAAATTTTGGGTATTTACAAGTTCTAAAACTTTAAAAATTTCAAGGAGAAAAAATGGCAACAGTTGTTAGACTAACAAGATTAGGTAGAAAGAAAAAACCTTTTTATCGTATAGTTGTAACAGATAGCAGAAAAAGACGCGACGGCGGTTTTATCGAGACTATCGGTTATTATAACCCTCTAAAAGACGAAAACAATGTCAAAGTAGATAGCGAAAGACTAGCTTACTGGAAAAGCGTAGGCGCTAAACTAAGCGATAGAGTTGCTCAAATCACAAGCAAATAATCATGGTTGAAAACTTTATAAAAGAATACGCAAAGCTAATCGTAGATCACCCAGACTCGATTTCTACCGAGCTAAAATCTGGCGATAATTTCACAGAGATTATCATCTACGCTGATAAGGCCGATACTGGCAAACTTATCGGCAAAGACGGCAAAATGATTAACGCCATAAAAACGGTCATCATGGGCTATAAGGCCAAGGATCCGAGTAACTACAAAATCACGGTTAAAGCCAAAGATGCCTGAAAACCTGCTCGAAGTCGCTAAGCTCGGCAAAACAGTCGGCCTAAAAGGCGCATTGCGACTTCACGATAAAAGCGATTTCCCAAAACAATTTAAAAAAGGTGCCAAATTTTATTTACAAGATGGCACCGTTTTGGAAATTTCTGCATTTTTACAATCAAATTCCACTGTGAAATTCGTAGGTTTTGAGAGCATTGAACTAGCCCAAAATTTAGTAAATAAAACCCTTTATCAAACTATCGAAAACACTAGAAAAAATTGCCCGCTAAAAAAAGGCGAATTTTTCTATTTTGATATTTTGGGGCTTAGCGTTTGCGAAGATGGCGAAATTTTGGGCGAAGTAAGCGACATAATGGAGAGTGGCAGCGCGTATCTTTTCGAGGTAAAAACAGCGAGTGAGCTTGTAAATTTAGGGCTTGCTAGCACATTTTTTGTGCCATATCTAGATAATTTTGTAGTTCAAATTTCACTTGATGAGCGCAAAATTTTAACCAAAAACGCTAAGGCGATTTTAGAAAATTCATGAAATTTACCTTCGTAAGCCTTTTTCCAAATTTAATCCAGCCATATTTTGGCGACTCGATTTTAAAACGAGCCGTTGATAAGGGCATTATCGAGCTAAATTTTTTAAATCCCAGAGAATTTACTACCAACAAATACAAAAAGGTCGATGATTATATGATAGGCGGAGGCGCAGGCCTTTTAATCGGCACCGAACCCCTAGCAAGGACGCTTGATGAGTTTAAAAAAACTTCCCCAAACGCAAAAATCATCTACCTAACCCCAGTCGGTAAAAAATTTACCCAAAACGACGCGAAACGCCTAGCTGGGCAGAGTGAAATTTGCTTTATTTGTGGCAGATACGAAGGAATCGACGAGCGCATAATCGAAGAGTATGTCAGCGAGGTTTTTTGTATAGGGGATTTTGTCTTAACTGGTGGCGAGCTTGGCGCACTGTGTATGAGCGACGCTATAAGCCGAAATTTAGCCGGTGTTTTGGGAAATACTGCCTCGCTTGATGAAGAGAGCTTCGAAGATGGGCTTTTAGAGGCGCCCTCTTTCACAAAACCTGATATTTTTAAAAATTTATCTATAATTTCAGAGTTTTTAAAGGGTAATCACGCTAAAATGCACAGTTTAAAAAATCAAATGGCGCTAATGAAAACTAGGTACTTTCGGGTGGATATGTACCGAAAAATCGCCAAAAAATAAAGGACATTTTATGAAAAACAAGTATATTCAAGCATTTGAAGATGCTCAAATTGCAAACAAAGTTGTGCCTGATTTTCGTGCTGGCGATACACTAAAAGTCGCTATCAGAATCAAAGAAGGCGACAAAAGCCGTGTTCAAAATTTCGAGGGCGTATGTATCGCTAGACGCGGCGAAGGCGTAAGCGAGACATTTATCATTCGCAAAATCGGTGCTAACAGCGTTGGCGTAGAGAGAATTTTCCCAATTTACAGCGAAAGTATCGAAAATATCGAAGTATTACGCCGTGGTCGTGTCCGCAGATCAAAACTATTTTATCTACGCAACAGACAAGGCAAAGCTGCTAAAATTAAAGAACTTAGAAAATAATTTTAGCCCAAAATTCAGCGCGAATTTGCGCAAAATAGGATTTTATCTCGCTAATGAGATAAAATCTATCATTATTTTATTTTCGTTTAAAAACAATGTATAAAATCACGAAATTTAAATTTTACATAGCTTATTTTTTTAATAAATTTTGTAAAATTTCAATAAAATTTTCAAGAGTGATGAATTATGATATATCTAGGCATTGATGTTGGTTCCACGACCGTAAAAACAGTAATTTTAAATGAAAATAATGAAATTTTAGAAAAAACTTACCAAAGACATTTAGCCAAACCAAAAGAGCTAGTTTTACAGCGAATTTTAGAAATCCAAAAAAAATATCCAAACGAAAATTTCAGCCTTTCCATAGCAGGTTCAGCCGGTATGGGTATCGCCAAAAACTGCGAAATTCCCTTTGTCCAAGAGGTTTATGCCACTTCGCTAGGAGTTAGGCAGATGTTTCCTAAAACCGATATCGTCATCGAACTAGGTGGCGAGGACGCGAAAATTATCTTTCTCACAGGCGGGGTTGAGGAGCGTATGAACGGCTCGTGCGCGGGCGGAACTGGCGCATTTATCGATCAGATGACAAATTTGCTAAATTTAGATATCGCAGAACTAGACAGATTAAGCTTTAACGCGAGCAAAATTTACCCTATCGCCTCTCGGTGCGGGGTTTTTGCCAAAAGCGATATTCAGCCTCTTTTAAATCAAGGCGTGCGCAAAGAAGACATAAGTGCGAGCATTTACGCAGCCGTAGTCGAGCAAACAATCGCCGGACTTGCCCAAGGGCGCGAGGTTAAGGGCAATATTTTGTTTCTAGGCGGACCGCTATTTTTCTTAAAAGGTTTGCAAAAACGCTTCAAAGAGGCGCTAAATTTAAACGACGAAAACGCCACCTTTCCTGATATCGGGCCGTTTTTCGTGGCGTATGGTTCAGCAATTTATGCCAAAAAAACAGGCACTGCGCTAAATTTAGACAAAATCATAGAACTTTTGCAAAAAAGCCCAAACAAAGAGCTTTTAGAATCAGAGGAGCCTCTGTTTAGCTCACAAGCCGAATTTGACGAATTTATTGCTCGCCACGAAAAAGCGAGCGTCCCCAAAGCCGACATCGCCTCATACTCTGGGAGCGCGTATTTGGGCGTGGATTGCGGCAGCACGACGATTAAGGTCGTTTTAATCGGCGAAAATTACGAGCTTTTATACAAATTTTACTCATCAAACAAGGGCGATCCGATAAATATCTTGCAAGAAAAACTAGCCGAAATTTACGCCCTTTGTGGTTCTCGCATAAAAATCAAAAGCTCAGGCGTTACAGGATATGGCGAGGAGCTAATCAAAACCGCTTTTGGCTTTGATTACGGCATAGTTGAGACCATCGCGCATTACAGCGCGGCGCGCCACTTCAACCCCAAGGTCGATTTCATCATAGATATCGGCGGACAAGATATCAAATGCTTTTCGATAAAAGACGGCAATATCGATTCTATCGTGCTAAATGAGGCGTGCAGCTCAGGGTGCGGGTCATTTTTGCAAACATTTTCGAATTCACTAGGTCATGAAATCAAAAATTTCGCCAAAATGGGGCTTTTCGCCTCGCACCCAGCCAAGCTTGGTAGCCGTTGCACGGTCTTTATGAACTCTTCTGTCAAACAGGCCCAAAAAGACGGCGCGAGTGTGGAAGATATCAGCGCAGGACTTGCAATTAGCGTGATTAAAAACGCGATTTACAAGGTAATTCGTGTGCGAAATTCTGACGATTTGGGACAAAATATCGTGGTTCAGGGCGGGACATTTTTAAACAATGCCGTGCTAAGAGCCTTTGAAAAAGAGCTTGGCAAAAATGTCATCAGGCTCGATATTAGCGAGCTTATGGGCGCGTATGGGGCTGCGCTTTTTGCGCGCGATAATGCGCCAGAGAGCTCAAATTTAATCACGAGCGAAAAACTAGCACTTTTCACGCATAAAAGCGAATTTGATACCTGCAAGCTTTGCACAAACAAATGCCCGCTTACAATCACGCATTTTGAAAATTCGAAATTTATCACCGGAAATAAATGCGAAAGAGGCGCAGGTAAGGCTATCAGAAACGATATTACGAATTTATTCGAGTTTAAAAACGAGCTTTTGAAAAAATACAAAAAGCTCCCAAAAGAGGGCGCGCCAAAGGTCGGAATTCCGCTTGTTTTGAATATGTATGAGATGATTCCGTTTTGGAGTGCGTTTTTTGAAAATTTAGGCATGAGCGTCGCACTATCGCGCAAACCGCGCAAAGAGACGCTGTTTTTAGCCAACCAAAGCATACCAAGCGACACAGTCTGCTACCCAGCCAAAAGCGTGCATGGCCATATTTACGACTTGCTAGCGCAAAATGTCGATTTTATATTTTATCCGTGCATGAGCTACAACCTAGACGAAAATATCAGCGAAAACTGCTACAACTGCCCTGTGGTGGCATACTACCCAGAGCTAATCAAGGCAAATGTCAGCGCGCTGGACGAGCGGGCGTTTTTGTATCCGCACCTAGATTTAAATTCGCCTGAATTTTTTGCCAAAACTATGCGAAAAGAGCTAGCAAATTTAGGGTTTAAATTTAAGCTTGATGTCATCAAAAATGCCGTATTTCAGGGCAAAAAAGAGCTAGAAAACTACAAAAACACGGTTTTAATCAAAGGCGAAGAAACGCTAAATTTAATCCGCGAGCAAAATTTGAGCGCAATCGTGCTTGCTGGCAGACCTTATCATATCGACAAAAGCGTAAATCACGGGATTGATCGCTACTTAAATTCTCTCGGATTTATCGTGCTAAGCGAGGATAGCCTGCCACTAATGCAGGTTCAAACCAAATCACTAAATCAATGGACATACCACGCCAGGCTGTATAGCGCGGCTAGATTTATCTGCAAATATCCTAAAATGCAACTCGTGCAACTCGTAAGCTTTGGGTGCGGGATAGACGCGATTACAGGCGATGAAGTGCGCGATCTATTGCGCGCAAATGGCAAAATTTACACTCAGCTTAAAATCGACGAAGTTACAAATCTAGGGGCTGTTAAAATCCGCCTACGCTCGCTAAAAGCGACAATGTTAGAGCGCGAAAAAGCTCAATTTATACAAAAAGGCTAATGATGTTTGCGAAATTTACAAAAGATATGAAAAGCACTCACACGATTTTAATCCCTACGATGATCGATCCGCATTTTCGCTTTATGAAAAGCGTTTTGGCTGATGAGGGGTATAAAAGCGTGCTTTTACGGGACAACCGCGCAAACATCGTCGAGGAGGGCTTGCGAAATGTCCATAACGATATGTGCTACCCTGCCCTGCTCGTAATCGGGCAGTTTATCGACGCGCTAAAAAGTGGCGAATTTGACACGCACAAGGTCGCACTTCTGATAAGCCAAACAGGTGGCGGGTGCAGGGCGAGCAACTATATAAATTTGCTTCGCAAAGCCCTAAACGAGAGCGGTTTTGGCTATGTGCCGGTGATCTCGCTAAATTTTGGCTCGCTAGATGAAAATGGATTTGCGCTGAGCAAAATGGCGCTAATCAAGCTGTTTGTGGCGATTTTTTACGGCGATTTGATGATGAATTTATACAATCAGTGCAAACCATACGAAAAAATTCCCAATCAAACGAACGAAATTTACGAAAAAATGGTCGAATTTATCGCAAATTTGACAAATCAAAAGTCATTTTTCAAACTAAATAAAAATTTTAGCCATATCTTGCAAAATTTCGCCAAAATAGAGCGTTCTGGCGAGCCAAAAATCAGGGTTGGTATCGTGGGTGAAATCTATCTGAAATACTCCCCTATCGGCAACAACGGCCTAAACGCCTACCTCATCAAAGAAAACGCCGAACCCGTAAATACCGGGCTAATGGATTTCGTGCTGACTTGCATTTATGATGCTGTGTATGACAAAAAGCTCTATGGCAAGGGTGGCGCAGCGTATTGGGGTAGCCTTGGGGTTGCAAAAATTTTAGAATTTTGCCAAAAAAAATTAATTCGCGCTATGAAAAAACACGGATTTCGTCCGCCAACGCCATTTAAAGAGGTGCGCGCAGCCGCCGAGGGATATATCAGCCACGGCGTGAAAATGGGCGAAGGGTGGCTACTCACAGCCGAAATGGTCGAGTTTATGAAGCAAGGCGTGCAAAATGTCGTCTGCGCCCAGCCATTTGGCTGTCTGCCAAATCACATCATCGCGCGCGGTATGATACGCAAAATCAAGCAAAACTACCCAGACGCCAACATCGCCGCGATCGACTACGACCCGGGCGCAAGTGCGGTAAATCAGGAAAACCGCATAAAATTAATGCTTTCAAATGCAAATAGGGAATTTTAAAATTTAAAATTTCGTGAGAATTTGGCTAAATTTAACAGCCAAATTTGGCTAAATTTCAATGAATTTAGCCAAATTTCATCTATCTTGTTCTGCGTTTTATATCTCTGTGTGCGCTTCTATGGCGTTCGCCGTTGTCATTATCAAAGCTCCTAGCCTCGCGTTCGCGCCTTTTGATTTCTTTGTAACGAGAGCTTGCTTTGATAACTTCTGCTTCCCTTCTAGCCCGACGCAAGGTCATTTCGCGTTCGCCGTTGTTAGCATGAATTTTGCGAATTTCGCGCTCGTGGCGGATTGATTTATCGCTTGGGCGGTGATTGTGTGGGCGCGAAGAGATGGCTGGGCGAGTGTGCGGGCGAGTATTTATATGGCCGTGGCGATTGTCCCGAACCACGACTGGGCGTCTATCTACCACGACAGGACGCCTATCCACGATAACTGGGCGTCTATCATAAATCACAGGGCGACGGCGATATCCTCTGTCATAGTAATAATCGCTCTCGTAATACCCTCTATAATACGGACTTCCGCTATCATACACCACGCTACCTGAGGCTCTCGTATGCGCACAGCCTGTGAAAAACAGACCGACAACCGCGCCAAGAATTGCGAATTTTAAAATTTTCATTTTGTATCTCCTTTATAAAATCGGAGCGAATTTTACATTTGCGTGATTAAATTTTTTGTTTATGAAATTTAAATTTGAAAGCTAGGGCGAAATTTGATAAATTTTAAAATTTCGCCCCAAATTTGGCCAAATTTAGCCGTTATAACCCAAGCGTCTCATATTTGCGCAAGCGTTTTTGTATCCGTGGTAGCAAGTTACGCGGTAAAGATCGATTGCATTAAATGTGTTTTGTTGCACGCCTTGTCCGCGCTCGAACATCTCAGCTAATTTCATGCAAGCTGGGAAGTTTTGAGTGCCTACGCACGCCATATTATAGGCATTTGCAGCTGAGCCGAAATCGCCTTTGGCATACATTGATTCAGCGAAACTAAAACACAAAGCGCCATTTCCGCTTCTGCAAGCGTCGCTTTGGACGATATTGCCCTTGATTTTGGCTGGGCGGATTCCGTCTTGGATCTCGTTATAGCTGTATTTTCCAGCCTTTGGCGCGCTTACTGCGCTTTTTGGTGCATTGCTGACACAACCTGCTAAAAATAATCCTGCAATCATCACAGCGATTAAATTTTTCATAAGCTATCCTTATCTGCCTAAGATATAGTAAGTGTCTTTGTTCGGCACTTTTTCTAAGGCTATATTAAATTTATCCGACCAAGCCTTGATCATATCTACAACAGCCTCTTTGCGCTCTTTTGTAGCGGCCTCATTTTTGATTTTAAAATACGGATTTGTATTTGACATAGCGATGTAAGCATCATAAATTTTAAGCTTATCGTTTAGTGTAACGATGTGCTCCAACTCTGTGTCTGTGAAATCACATTTTGACAAAATACCGCGAAGTTGCGCTATCACCGCCTCGCTTGAAGTATAACCTAATGCTAGAAGAATTCCCTCTTCACTCATATTAATCCTTTCTAATGAAATTTATTGTTTGTTTGCTTGCGAAATTAAAACACCCTCGATTAGCTTTTTTATATCGCCATCAAGTATCGCATCAGTCTGGCTAAACGCCTCGCCTGAGCGGTTATCCTTGACCTGCTGATATGGGAAAAGCACATAAGAGCGAATCTGATGTCCCCAGCCAATATCGCTTTTTTCGATACTATCACTTGCTTCTCTTTTTTTCATAAGTTCAAGCTCGTAAAGTCGCGATTTTAGCACCTTCATTGCCGTTTCTTTATTTTTGTGTTGGCTTCTATCGTTTTGACAATTCACCACAATCCCAGTGGCTAAGTGAGTTATGCGAACAGCACTTTCTGTTTTGTTGATGTGCTGCCCACCTGCCCCACTAGCGCGAAAAACATCGATTTTAATATCCTTATCCTCGATATTTATCTCAATATCATCGTTTAGCTCAGGGCTTACCATGACGCTTGAAAAGCTCGTGTGCCTACGCCCTGCACTATCAAATGGACTGGTTCGCACTAGGCGGTGGATTCCGTTTTCGGCCTTTAAATACCCATAGGCGTTTTCGCCACGCACGATAAAGCTTACATCTTTAATCCCCGCTTCATCGCCCTCTTGGAAGTCCAAAACCTCTACCTTAAAGCCCTCTCTCTCGCAAAACCTGCTATACATACGATACAGCATGCCCGCCCAGTCGCAACTCTCTGTCCCACCAGCTCCTGGGTGGATAGTGATAATCGCGTTTTTGTCATCGTCATCGCCACCGAGCATCATCGCTAACTCTAAATTTGAAATTTCCTCTTCCAGCTCGCTTGCGCCCTCGAAAAGGTCGTTTATCGTATCATCATCATTTTCGCTAAGGGCTAATTCGTAAATTTCACGCGCATCATCAAGCGCAGAATTTGCCTTTTTAAATTTCGCCAAAACCGAGCTGATTTTGGTCTTTTCGCGTCCGATTTGAGTTGCTAGCTTCACATCGCTCCAAAATTTCTCGTCCGCTTCGATTTTTGAAATTTCCTCTAAGCGCGCGCTAATTTCATCTGGTTTGATAATCGAGCTAATATTATTGATTTTTATGTCAAGGTTTTTCAAAAGTTCGCTATATTCGTAATTATCCAAGTTTTGCCTTTAAATTTTTTGCGAGATTATAACAGCTTAAAGCTTTTAACCCTTTTAACCCAGAGTTAAATTTTAATTTTTTTGAGTTATAATCGCCCTTTAAATTTCAAAATTTGGAAGTAAATATGCAAATCATAAGAACAGTAGAAGAGTTACGAGCATTTCGTGCCAATGCCTGTGGTAATGTGGGATTTGTCCCTACAATGGGGGCTTTACACGCTGGACACATAAGCCTAATCAAACAAGCCAGAAACGAAAACGACATCGTAATCGTATCGACCTTCGTAAATCCTACGCAGTTTTTACCGGGCGAGGATTACGAAAAATATCCAAAAAACGAAGAAGCAGATATTAAAATTTGCGAAAATTTAGATATCAACGCTATGTTTATCCCAGAAGTTAGCGAAATTTACACAGATAATGAACCAACAATCATAGCGGTGCGCCCGACATCTGAAATTTTGGAGGGCAAAACCCGCCCAGGGCACTTCGACGGCGTGTGTATGGTGCTGAATAAATTTTTCAATATCGTTCGCCCAAACAATGTCTATATGGGCAAAAAGGACGCCCAACAGCTCTTTATCGTGCAAAATATGGTAAAAAGCTTTTTAATGGATATTAATATCGTGCCGTGCGAAATCGTCAGAGAGAGCGACGGGCTGGCTCTGAGCTCGCGCAATGCGTATTTGGACGAAGAGGAAAAAATGCTAGCGCTTAAAATTTCGCGCTCTCTCTTAAACGCTAGCAATCTAATCGCCAAAGGCGAGATTAGCACTAGCATTTTAAAGGATAAAATGCTTTCGATTTTAGAGCCATTAGAGGTCGATTATATCGCGTTTGTAAATAGAAATTTTGAAATTTTAGACCAAATAGAGCCTAAAAACACCATTATCCTTGTCGCTGCCAAAGTTGGCAAAACACGCCTAATCGATAATATTTGGTTGTAAAAATGCCAAAACTTTATTTAGTCTCACTTGGGTGCAATAAAAATCTCGTCGATAGCGAGATTATGCTTGGTAGGTTGCAAAACTACGAAATCGTCTCCGAGCCCGAAAACGCCGATGTTATGATAGTAAATACCTGCGGGTTTATCGCTTCGGCGAAGCAAGAAAGTATCCGCACAATCCTAGAACTCGCCGAATTTAAGAAAAAAAACGGCGTTTTGGTGGTAACGGGTTGCTTAATGGAGCGTTACAAAGACGAGCTTATGCGTGAGCTCCCCGAAGTCGATATTTTCAGCGGTGTCGGCGACTACGACAAAATAGATGAGATGATACTTAAAAAACAAAATCTGTTTTCGCCCAATACTTACTTGCAAACCACGCAAAAAAGGGTAATCACTGGCTCAAATTTTCACGCTTACATTAAAATCGCCGAAGGGTGCAACCAAAAATGCAGTTTTTGCGCGATTCCAAGCTTCAAAGGGCGTTTGAAAAGTCGCAGTTTAGACGATATCGAAGCCGAAGTCAGGGATTTGGTCGCGCAGGGATTTTATGATTTTAGCTTTATCGCGCAAGATACGAGCAGCTATGGGCGAGATAGGGGCGAAAAAGACGGGCTAATCGTGCTTATAAATCGCATTGAAAAGATTGAGGGCGTAAAATTTGCGCGAATTCTTTATCTTTATCCGACTACAACGAGCGAAAATTTGATTAAAACTATCATAAATTCGAGCGTTTTTGTGAATTATTTCGATATGCCAATCCAGCATATAAATGACGAAATGCTAAAAATTATGAAGCGCGGAAACGGGAAAAATGA
The DNA here is from genome assembly GCF_027737825.1 of Campylobacter sp. VBCF_06 NA8. NCBI lineage: Bacteria > Pseudomonadati > Campylobacterota > Epsilonproteobacteria > Campylobacterales > Campylobacteraceae > Campylobacter > Campylobacter sp. VBCF_06 NA8. The sequence continues at coordinate 14,718 of NZ_JAOVUB010000002.1, read as the reverse complement.
AATTTTAAATTTGCTAAATTTAATGCGTTTGGCGCCAAATTCGTTTTTGCGAACCGGCGTGATAATCGGACACCCGGGTGAAAGCGAGAGCGAATTTAACGAGCTTTGCGAATTTTTAAGTGAGTTTAAATTTGATAGAATTTCAGCCTTTGCCTACTCCAAAGAAGAAGACACAGCAAGTTACGAAATGGAGCAAATTCCAACTCGCGTTATCACAAAACGGCTAAATAAAATCGAAAAAATCGTGGATAAAGCGATTTGCGAGAGTTTTGCCGGGCTTGTCGGCACCACGCAAATCGTGGAAATCACGGGCATTAGCTCAGAGGGCGAGTTTTTTTATGGCGCAAAACTAGCTCTTTGGGATAAAGACATCGACGGCGAGATTTTAATCAACGAAAGCGAGATTGAAAATTTGCAAATCGGACAGCTCTACGAGTGCGAGATTAGCGAATTTGTAGGCGGGAAACTTATAGGGAAAATTACAAAACAAGCCAAATAAAAATGCAAATTTTAAATATAAACCATGAGATTTTGGACTTTTTGCGTAGTAGGAAAAATTTACTTGCTTTTTCGCATGGAAGCGATAGCACGGCACTTTTTTACACGCTTTTAAATTTGGGCGTTAAATTTGATTGTGCTTTTGTGAATTACAAAACCCGCGAAAATAGCGATTTAGAAGAAATTTCGGCAAAAGAGCTTTGCGATAAATTTGGCGTGAATTTGTTTGTCAAAACTGCTCCGCTAAATTTAGAAAATTCAGGCGATTTCGAAAATACTGCGCGCAAAATTCGCTACGATTTTTTTGATGAAATTTGCGCTAAATTTGGCTATGAAAATCTCATCACGGCACACCAACTAAACGATAAATTTGAGTGGTTTTTAATGCAACTCGGACGAGGTGCGGGTCTAGCAAATCTGCTAGGCTTTGAAAAAATCGAAAATCGCACAAATTTCACACTCGTGCGACCATTTTATAATGTCGGCAAAACGCAAATTTTAGAGTTTTTAAGCGAAAATAAAATCAAATTTTTTAACGACATTTCAAACGAAAATACCAAATTTGCAAGGAACGCCGTAAGGGCTGAATTTAGCGATAAATTCGTAGAAAAATACGCTTTAAATTTAGCAAAAAGTTTTGAGTTTTTATCGCTCGATAAAGCAAATTTGCTAGGCGAATTTGTATATCAAAAAGATAAATTTTTTGTGCTTGAAAATTCGCAAAAAAGCCTAAATTTAATCGATAAAGCGTGTAAAATTTTAGGCGTAGTTCTTAGCCAAAATCAACGAAAAGAAATCCAAAAAACAGACTGCGTCCTTTCGGGCAAAATTTGCGTTTGCAAAAACGAAAAATTCTACTTCGTTGCCCCATTTCACAAAGCCAAAATGAATAAAAAATTCAAAGAAAAATGCCGAATTTTGCGAATTCCGCCACTAATTCGCCCCTATATTTTCGCTAGAAGCGAAATTTTAGCAGAGTGCGAAGGGCTAATTTCTGGCCTCGACCATAGCGATTTTGTTGATAAAATCGGCGAAATTTAGGTTGATAAGATTTGTTTTGATATGGATTCGTGTAAAAATCACATAGCCGATCTCATTGCTGAGCGTGCCGTCTGAGTAAATGAAAACATTTGTCAAAAACTCGCTGTTTTTTGACTGGTAAAAATTGTCGATTTGGAAATTTAAAATCTCATAAAACAACTCATCGCTATCGCTCATCATGCCCTTCATTTCGTCATCTATGAGAATCATATCGGCATAGAGAGCGCGTTTTTTGTTTGCCACCAAAAACGCCACGCGGTCGTTAAATTTGAGCACAAACATCGCGACACTATCGATTTCATGCTGATTTTTGTATAAAAAATAAAGCACCTTAAAAAGGCTTTCATAAGAGTTGAAGCTCGCGCCGAATTTCTCGTCGCTTTTAGTAGTCGCACTGCGCGGGAATTCCACGGTAAAATCGCTATCGACGCTTTGATAAAAGCACTCGTCCGCCCTTTTAGGCTCGCTAGAAAAAATCACCCTTTGAGTTGGATCGTCGATTAGTATATTTGCGTGCAAACTCTTGGCAATGCTTTGCCTAAATTCCGCCATTTGCGCCGCAAAATCAGTTGCACTATCGACGCTGAATTTGAGCGTCTTTTCATCTACGATTTTTTTACTAAATCCGAGTTTTCTAAAAACAAATTCGCACTCGCTATCATTTTGCGCCACGCTTAGAAAAGATTTAGCCTTGAAAAGTCCCATTTTTTCTCCTAAAAAATGCTAATTATACCAAAAATCGTTTATGCAAAACTAAAAATCGAAATTTTTATCTTTTTCGGCCTGAGCAAAAAGCAAATTTGCTATTTTCTCTTTCGCCTCTTCCAACCCCAGTCCAGCGATATCTAGTGGCTCGCTTAGGCTGTAATTTACGCGCGAAAAGGGCTTTGGCAAGACCATTTTATCCCAGCTTCTAAACTCCCAAAAACGGTTCGCTTCGTAGTTTAGCGCGTAAATTTTGAGATTTTTTTTCTGCGCGATTGTGACAGCTCCGTCTGCGACGCTGTGTCTTGGGCCTCTGGGACCATCTGGGGTAATGATGACATCTACGCCGTTTTTGATTTCGCTAAATGCGTTCATCAGCGCCCTAACTGCGCCTTTGGAGCTTGACCCTCTAATCGCGCCGATACCAAAATGCGAAATCACTCTCGTGATAATCTCGCCGTCTTTGTGGTCCGAGATGATGACCTTCACCTTTCTTTTTTCGCCATAATACCGTTTCCAGTAGCGAAGATAAGCAAAAGGCATCATTGCAAGTCTGCCGTGCCAAAACACCACCACGCAAGTTTCATCTGATAATTTTGTATCGCTAAATTTAACCCTACAAGTAAGATAAATCAAGCGTATCAAAAAAGTCCCAATATATTCTACACAAAAAAAGATAATGCGTTTTTTAAAGGGTAACTTTTCCATAAAGTGCCATTCTAGCGGCTTTTTCGATTTTTACATTTAGCGTGCGCCCAAGCAGTTCCTCGCTACCATTTACGCAAACCAAAAAATTCGAAAAACTTCTGCCAGCTACTTGATTGTTTTCGCGCAGTTCCTCGAAATACACCTCGTGCCCTCTACCTACCTGCGCGCTCATAATCTCATCTAAAATTTCATTATGCAGACCCTGTAAATAGCTAAGACGCGCACTTGCGACTTTATCGTCGATTAGCGCTAAATTCTGCGCCGGCGTATGCGGACGCGGGCTAAATTTAAAGCTAAAAACCTGCTCGAATTTCACCTGTTTTAGCACATCAATCGTATCGGCGAAATCCGCCTCGCTCTCCGTCGGATAAGCCACGATGATATCGGTGCTAATGCTCACATCTGGGCATAAATCTCGCAGTTTTAGCGCGCGATCAAGGAACCACTCCTTGGTGTATCCACGCCTCATATCGCGCAAAACCTTAGTCGAACCGCTTTGTAGCGGCATGTGCATGGATTTACAAATTTTAGAATTTGAGCTAAAAACTTCTAAAAATTTATCGTCCATGTGAAGCGGGTGCGGGCTCGTAAAGCGAATCCTCTCAATCCCCTCAATCTCGCTTAGCCTTACTAAAAGGTCGCTAAAATCGATTTTTTCGTGCGCATTGGAAAATCTTTTGCCATAGTTATTGACATTTTGACCGAGCAAAAATATCTCTTTTGCCCCGCGCGCAGCACTTCTGCGCGCCTCATCAAGTATGATTTTTGCTGGGATTGAGAGCTCGTCGCCCCTGGTTTGTGGCACGATACAATACGAGCATTTTTTGTCGCAACCAATCATAATATTTATGTATGATTTGTAAGGACTGCCCCGAAATTCGCCAAAGGCAAACTCGCTCTCATCGTAGTTTATATCGGTGCTAATAAATTTTGGCGTTTGCACAGCTTGTGAGATTTTCGATACATTTCGTGCTCCAAGCACGAAATCCACGAACGGAGCGCGCCTGAAAATTTCAGCGCCCAAGTGGCTAGCAGTGCAGCCGCAAACTCCGATTTTTGAGCCAGCCTTGCGGACTTTGTCAAATGCGCCAATCTCGCTAAAAAGCTTATGCACGGGCTTTTCACGCACAGAGCAGGTGTTTATAAGGATTAAATCAGCAATGTTAATATCGTTTGTGAGTTCGTAATTTTGGTTTTTTAATTCGGCGATGATGTGCTCGCTATCACGCACATTCATCGCACAACCGAGGGTTTGTATGTAGAGAAATTTTTTCAAACTATATGCACCTCATACATATATTCGTTTTCATTTAGGCCATAATACACGCTTCTTTGATAGACCGAAAATCCCTTTTTTTCGAAAAATTCTATCAGCGCGATGATATCTTTATGCGAATTTTCTCTATCTAAATAGAAAATTTTTTGACCATTTTTCGCGATTTGAGCTTCCAAATCTTCGACTTTTGCACTCTTTGGCTTCGCTTCTAGGCTAGTTCTAGCGAGTTTTACTTGCATTGCTTCATCCTTTCGTATTTCAAATTTTAAACTGATGAGTTTAGCAAAATTAATATAATAATTCGTTTAAATAAAAATAAAGTCTAAATTTAATATAATACAGAACTCGAAAATTTTAAAAATCCCAAAATTTAGCAGTGTAAGAAAAGGAAAATTATGGAAAAAATCACAGACATAATCGAGTCTATCGCAAATGAAAAAGGACTTGATCCATCAGATGTGGGCGCGCGGGTCAAAACAGCCTTTATCCAAACCGCAAAAAGGCTATTTGGCGAGCAGTTTATCTACGACAGCGAGGTAGATCCCGTCACTAAAAAGGTCAAACTCTACCAAAAAGTCCAGGTCGTAGCTGATAATGACGAGCGTGCAGGACAGGATAATTTCATCGCAATTAGCGAAGCCAAAAAGCACGGTGACGCTGAGATTGGCGATGAGCTAAGCTATGATATAAATATCGAAAATCTCGGCCGCACAGCTTCGCAGGTTTTGGCAAAAGAGCTAAATTACCATATCCAGCGCCTACTCGAAGAGAAAATTTTCGAAAGCTATAAAAACAAAATCGGCACCCTAGCTCACGGCACCGTCACCAAAATCGACGCTAGCGAAACGACATTTGTCGAAATCGACGATATCAAAGCCTACATGCCACAAAAAAACCGCATTAAAGGCGAGAGTTTCAAAGTGGGCGATGTCGTCCAAGCCGTCATCAAAAACGCCTATATCGACAAAAATCAAGGCATAAAATTAGAGCTTTCGCGCACAAGTCCGAAGTTTTTGGAGGCGATTTTGCGCACGGAAGTGCCTGAAATCAAAGACGGAAGCGTCATAATCCAAGCATGCGCTAGGATTCCGGGCAAACGCACGAAAATAGCCCTTAGCTCAGTTTCGCCAAATATCGATCCAGTGGGCGCAACCGTGGGCAAAGGTGGCACTAGAATCGACGCTGTGAGTAAGTTTTTGAGCAAAAATTTAAGCGAAGAGGACAAAAAAGCTGGCGGAGAGAGCATAGATGCGTTTGAATACTCTGCCTCGCCTGAAATTTTAATCTCGCGCGCAATGGCGCCTGCGATTGTAAATTCGGTCAAAATCACAGATGAAAACAAAGCAATCGTCTATATCAACCCTGACCAAAAATCCAAAGCTATCGGCAAAAACGGCCTAAATATCCGCCTAGCCTCAATGCTAAGTGGTTACGAAATCGAGCTAATCGAAACAGGCGCATCAAGCGAAAAAGTATCAAACGAAGAGGGATTAAAAAATCTCGAAGCGCTCTTTGGCGGTCTGTGAGAATTCTTTCAAATTTGCGAATTTTAAAAATTCGCAAATTTTAAAATAATCAAAATTTAAAATTTATATGAAATTCGGAGCGTCGTTAGAAAACAGCACCAAATCCCCTGCTTTGGTATATTTAGCCAAAATTTCAACCATTTTCGATTTATCTTTTAGCACATAAACCTTGCCGGGATTTATATTGTCTTTGAGTGTTTTTAAATTTAACTCGCCAGTTATTATCACGAGATCAAAAACCTCATCGATTTTTTTTGCCAGCACTTCATTATCTTCCTTGGTCGATTCGACGATTCCAGGCGTTACGATGACTTTATTCCCTTTGTAAGTTTTGCATAGTTCGTAGCTAGCTAGCATACCAGCTAGATTGCCGTTAAATGCGTCATCAATGATGATTTTACCGCCATTTTCGATTTTTTGGAGGCGGTGTTCGACGCTATGCACCTTTTCGACTGCGTTGTGGATATAGACATCATTTACGCCCAAAAACCTCGCTACCATGACACACGCGCTGAGATTTTGCGCGTTAAACTCGCCCAGCACTGGCGCAGAGAGTCTGAAATTTTCGTCATTGATTTTAAGGCTAAATTTAATCCCGTTTAGTGTCGAGCTAATCACCTTCGTGCCGATATCATAGGTGCTAATCGTGGCGCTGTTGTGGCAAAGCGTGCTAGAATGCACAAATGCGTGTTTTAGACGCGGTGAATTTAGCGCTTCAAGCTTGGTAGCGCGGATATTTTCTACGCTTTTGAAATACTCCAAATGTTGCGCGCCAATCTCGCCTACAACTACGATTTGCGGGCGCAAAAACTCGGTGATTTCGGCGATATCGCCAGGCAGTCTGGCACCAGCTTCTGCGATATAGACCTGAGTGTTTTTTGGCAAATCATCGTTTATGTCCTTTACAATCCCAGCTAGCGTATTTACCGAGCGCGGGGTCTTATAGCAGACGAAGTGCGGACTAAGGATATCATAAAGGAAGTTTTTGATACTCGTCTTGCCGTAACTTGCCGTGATTTGGACGATGATTAGGTTATTCATCGTGCCTAGCTTGGCTAGCGCGCTAGCTTTGAAGCGGTTAAAAAGCGTTTTTTCGTATCTAAAATGAAAAAACAATCCCACAAATAGCGCGATAACGGCTGGAATTTTAATATCGGTTGAAAATTTAATATCAATCAAAATTTCCGCAATCCCCACAATCACCGCAAACGAGGCTATGTATGCAAACGCCCTTTTTATACGATCAGTAAAAACTAGCTTTTTGTCCAGCCCCCTGTGCCAAAGTGCCAAAATAGCAATATAACTAGCCGTTACCACGCCCAAGGCTGCGTAATAAAACGGGCAAAACATGGCCGCGATTTGAGCCAAAACTGGGATTATGAAAAAATACAAATGCCACATAGGCTTGGTGAAATGGTGCATTACGCGCCCCGGGCGATACGAAAACCACTGCAAACAAGTAAGCGCGTAAAATCCCAAAGCAAGGGTGAAAATAAAATTTGAAATAACTGCCGACATTTTTTCCCTCAAATTTATTTATACTTAGATTACAAAACCTGTAATTTTATTCTAAAAAAACTTGATTGTTGCTTATTTTTGCGATAAATTTTATTATTTAGAGCTTGATTTGCGTCAATGCGAAATTTACTCTAATCTGTCATTGCGAGCAAAAGCAAAGTGTCAATACGCTTTTTGCACAGCGTGGCAATCTATGAGTAAAAATTCCTATCGCTAAATTTGCTGTCATTGCGAGATTTACGAAGTAAATCGAAGCAATCCAGTAAAATTTAAAGAAAAATTCAACCTAAATTTAGCATTGAACAATTTTAAATTTAGCCAAATTCCAAAATTTAATTAAATTCTATTTTTAGAATTTGTTTGTAAATTTTGGCTTGTAGATCGCCATAACGGCTTTGCCCTTTTGCAACGATAAGCATAACAGGATAACAAAAAGAAATTTGCATTATTTTTATAAGCAAGAATATCTACTCTACGATACTATAATGGTAAATAGCCTTTTTTAATGTTATCAATATTGATATTTTTTCTTGTTAAAAACCAGTTTTTTATGTCGTAATAAATTTGATTATTGTAAATGTATAAAAAGTAATATGACCCAGCAACCAATGTTCCGGCATATAAAAAATGATTTGGATATTGTGGTTCTGCAATAATAACAATAGGAAAAATTCTAAAATGCCTTAAATTGCCATTTATAATAAACAAAAGTGTAAATTTAAAAATAATATTTCCAATAAAAATACAAAAAATAAAAAATATAAATAAAAATTTATAAGCATATATTACGCATGCTAAAACTACACAAAAAAATATTTTATCCCCTACATCAAATTTGCCACTGGATTTTTTTCTAAAAAATGGTTTAAAAAGAAATTTATCTATTTCGTTGATAGAAATTTTTCGTTTTAATTTAGCATCGTCATAAAAAGATATAAAATCGTTTGTAAGGTAAATTTCTCGTTTTTTAGAAACATTATAATGCCTATGTGCTAATACAACTGATAAAAATAAAATAATTATAAAAAATATTTCCGAACCTACACTATCATAAACACCAGAACTATTTTCAAAAAATCTAGCAAACAATAAAAACAATATAAAACCAAATATAAAAGAAAATAAAAACATAGTCGTAGCGATAACTTCATCATAATTTGTAAGTATTATCGGTTCTTTGTCATAATCCCTCAAATTCTTATTTTTATTAAAAATATCGTTTTTAAAATTTTCATTTTCCAAATTTAATCCTTTTTATAAAATTTCCGTCATTGCGAGATTTACGAAGTAAATCGAAGCAATCCAGAGAATTTTAAATTCAAAATTCAACCTAAATTTAGCATTGAACGATTTTTTGAAATTAACCTGCGCCGTGAAATTCTTTGTAAGGGGGAGGGCGCGCTTTTTAGGAGACGCTACCCTCCCCCTTACCAACCCCCACCCCTGTAAAACCTTAGAAGTGGCTAAATTTAAAGCTTCGCTTTAAATTTAGCTAATTTAATTTTACTGAAATGCTTCGCATTTCTTTACAGCGGCAGGTTACAGAAAATTTTCTAAAAATTCTTTTTCGTTTTCGCATGTCATGGCAGAGCTCATTATGGCGATATTATCGGCTCCGCTTTCAATCGCAAAGTGGAAATTACTAGAATTTATCCCGCCAAGGGCGTAAATTTCGCCGTCCCAAAATTCACGCACATTGCGAATTAAATCTAGCCCCTTTGGCTCTAAATTTGCTTTGCAATCTGTGGGAAAAATATGGCTTAAACAAAGTGCATTTGCGCCCAAATTTAGGGCAAGCCCGGCTTCGTCTGTGCTGTGAGCTGAGATTACGATTTTTTCAAATTCGCTTAAATTTCGCGTGGAATTTTGCCTGAAATTTTGCAACACGCCCAAAGGAAGCCAGATAAATTTATGCTCCAAATCAAAGGCTAAATCCAAAAAATTATGCAAAAAAAGGCGAACGCCAAAATGGTTGCAAATTTGCAAAACTTCGCAAAAAAGCGCGCAGTATTCGCTCACGCTCAAATTTTTCTCACGCAAGATTATTTCGCTAATCCCGACTTCGCAAAGGCGTGAAATTTTCTCTTTCAACGCCTCTTTGCTACCACAAAGCCCTAAATTCGAAATCGCCGTGATTTTCACTTTTTCGCCCCAAATTTCGCAAATTTACAGATAAATATACTCGCTCATCAGTGGCGCTAGTCCCGCACCCCTAATCGCAGCACAAACCTCAGCCACGCTTCTGGCGTCATTTATCTCAAACTGCTCGTCGCCCTTTTTTTGGCTGTGTCCGCCGATACCGACACTAACTCCTGCTGAAATTTTATTTGTGGCGATTTTAATCGCTTCATCTCTAAAACCAGCCCTTTCGCGCGTCGAAATCGTGATATTCGCACTAGGAATTAGTAGGCGATACGCCGTAATCACCTGCAAAAGCTCCTTTTCATGGACATCTCGCGGATTGATTTTATTATTATTTATTATCGGGCGAAGTCTTGGGACTGAAAAGGCGATTTCGGCGTGCGGGTATTTTTGTTGCAACAAATACGCGTGCGCACCCGTAGCAAAGGCGTCCTTACGAAAATCATCAAGCCCAAGCAACGCCGCAAAGCCGACCCCACGCATACCGCCCATTATCGCCCTTTCTTGGGCATTGAAGCGATACGGGAAAATTCGCTTATTGCCTTCTAAATGCAGCTTTGCGTATTTTTCTGTGTTGTATGTCTCTTGGAAAACGGTTACAAAATCCACGCCTGAGTTATGCAAGATAGCGTATTCATCGGAATTCAGTGGATAAATTTCCACGCCTACGACCTTGAAATATTTTTTGGCGATTTCACACGCATGAGCGATATAGCTCACATCGCTATCGACCCTGCTCTCGCCTGTTAGCACCAAAAGCTCTTCAAGTCCGCTCTTTTTTATCGCTTCGTATTCGGCTATTAGCTCATCATCGCTAAGCTTGGCTCTTTTAATCTGATTTTTTTTGCTAAATCCGCAATACACGCAGTTATTATCGCAATAATTTGAAATGTAAATCGGCGTAAAAAGCGAGATATTATTGCCAAATTTCGCCCTTGTCTCGCTCATACTCGCCCTTGCTAACTCTTCTAAAAATTTAGCCCCGACCACGCTTAAAAGTGCGCCAAAATCGTCTAAATTTCTATTTTTTTTCTCTATCGCCCTTAAAACATCGGCTTCATTATAAGCGTTTGGGTCGTAATTTTGCCTTAAATTTAGCACTTTTTGCATTAAGCCATCATCGATTTCTTGCATGTGTGCTAGGTATTTCATGTGGTCGATTTTTTCCATTTTAGTCCCTTAAAAAGCCGGTTAGTGGCGAACTTGCCGCGGCAGTATTTCGCACGGCGCCAAATTTGGCATTATAAGCGTCTCGCCCTGCATTTATCGCATTTGCAAAGGCTTTTGCCATTTGGACTAAATCGCTAGAAGTGGCGATTGCGGTATTTACCATGACGGCAGCACACCCCATTTCCATGGCTTCGCACGCTTGGCTTGGGCGACCAATACCCGCATCGACGATAATCGGCAAATCCACTTCGCCGACTAAAATTTCAATCATATCTCTCATCATAAGCCCACGATTTGAGCCAATGGGCGCACCAAGCGGCATCACAGCGGCTGCACCTGCGTTTTTAAGGCTTCTTGCCACATTTAAATCAGCGTGCATATACGGAAGCACGATAAATCCGTCATTTGCTAGAATTTCGGTCGCTTTAATGGTTTCGTAATTATCGGGGAATAAAAATTTGCTATCTGTGATAATCTCGATTTTTACGAAGTCCCCACAGCCTAGCTCACGGGCGAGCTTTGCGATACGCACGGCTTCTCCTGCGTTTCTGGCGCCACTTGTATTTGGCAAAAGCGTAACGCTTTTTGGTATGAAATTTAAAATATTTCTGTCTTTGCTCTCGCTTACTCTACGAAGTGCGAGTGTTACGATCTCACACCCTGCATTATGGACACAGGCTTCTATCATCTCATGGTCGAATTTGCCAGAACCCATTATGAAGCGAGATGAAAATTCCTTACCACCTAAAACTAATTTATCCATTTGAATTTTCCTTTTGATTTTGTGATTTATGAGATTATACAAAGAAAATCTGAATTAATTGTAATATTTGACAAAATTTGTGTCATTGCGAGTGTGTCTCTCGCGCAAAGCAAAATTCCTTTGCCTTTCATTTGTCATTGCGAGCGAGTGTTGCGAGCGAAGCAATCTACGACTTTAAAATTTACAGACGCTGAATTTGCTGTCATTGCAAGCAAGTGTAACGAGCAAAGCAATCCAGGGAAATTCATTGCACGCTACCATTGTCATTACGCTTCGCAACCTTGGAATACTGCCTCGATACGCTCTCCATTGTCATTGCGAGGAGCGAAGCAACGAAGCAATCCAGGGATTTCCCCTTGCCGTTAATTTGTCATTGCGAGGCGACGCAGTCGCCGTGGCAATCCACGAGCCTAAACTACCTTGCGCTCTAAACCCTGTCATTGCGAGCTTTCACAGAAAGCGAAGCAATCTACGAGTAACAATCACCAAAATGTGAATTTCGTGTCATTGCGAGCGTGTCTCTCGCGCAAAGCAAAGTTCCTTTGCCTTTCATTTGTCATTGCGAGGAGCGTTAGCGACGAAGCAATCTACGACTTTAAAATTCCTTGCGCCAAATTTGCTGTCATTGCGAGCGTAGCGAAGCAATCCAGAGAAATTCCCTTGCCTTTCATTTGTCATTACGCTCCGCAAGCTCCAAATACTGCCCCGATACGCTAACCATTGTCATTGCGAGGAGCGAAGCAACGAAGCAATCCAGGGATTTCCCCTTGCCGTTAATTTGTCATTGCGAGGCGACGCAGTCGCCGTGGCAATCCACGAGCCTAACCTACCTTGCGCTCTAAACCCTGTCATTGCGAGCTTTCGTAGAAAGTGAAGCAATCTACGAGCGACAATTACTAAAATCTGAATTTCATGTCATTGCGAGCGTAGCGAAGCAATCCAGTAAAATTTAGAGAGAATTTAAAAATTAGCAAAATTTATCTGAATTTCCCTGGATTGCTTCGCTCGTTACACTCGCTCGCAATGACAGCAAATTCAGCGTCTGTAAATTTTAAATTCGTAGATTGCTTCGTCGCTTCGCTCCTCGCAATGACGATAGCTAGCGTATCGGCGCAGTATTTCGCAATGATAAATAAAAATCAAAAATTCAATGAAAATCTGAGTTAGAAGTGGTGCGCCCGAAGGAATTCGAATCCCTGACCTTTTGAACCGCAATCAAATGCTCTATCCAGCTGAGCTACGAGCGCACAATCAAAAAGAACTTTGATTATACATTTTTATAGCTTAAATTTAGCAAAAACAGCCCAAATTTATCGCACAAATTAAAATTCCACTACAAATTTCACTAAATTTCGCGATTTTTCTTGACTTTTCCTTTGTTTTTCTGTATAATACAAGTTCTTTTGCATTGGGGTATCGCCAAGCGGTAAGGCAATTGGTTTTGGTCCAATCATGCGGAGGTTCGAATCCTCCTACCCCATCCACACTTCTTTAAATCATTTTTGTATCGCAGGGTAGAGCAGTGGTAGCTCGTCGGGCTCATAACCCGAAGGTCGGGGGTTCAAATCCCTCCTCTGCAACCAATCTTATTTTCATACGAAGCAAACGAGATTTTTAAATCGCATAAATTTCAAATGGTGCATTTTAACTAGACACTTGACATTTTTATAGATTAGATAAATTTAGCGATATTTTTATTTGCGATTATTCATTTATTTTCTTAAACTTGAAGCGATTGTATTTTTTAGTCTTATGGTTGTGATTTTGCTTATACTTTTTACATTGTAAAGAAAATATAAATAAAAAAGGCTCGGAAGCCGAAGCCCCCGAGCCAAAGTTATCAAAGTATAATCCAATCGGATTATAATCCTACCACTCTACCGCAGTTCCACCAGCTTGATGAACTTTTGCAGTTTTATCTGCTTTTAGCATACCTGATTTTGCCAATGCATCATTTACACCTTTTACGATAGCAGGGCTTGCGGGATTGCCACAACCAGACGCAGGATTTACAGTAACATTACCATCAGGCGATGTTGTGATTTGAACACAGTTTTGACCTTTTGCTTGAACATAACCACCAGTAGTTGTATTTGTCATTTTATCTACAGTGCTAGCAAAGCCGCCATTATGACCTGTATAATAAGCTGTCAAATCGCTAACAGCAGTAGCGACATTTGTAACTACTTTACTAATCTCAGCATCATCTCTCGTAGCTGCAAGTCTTGGGATAGCAACAGCTGCTAAGATACCTAGAATAACGATAACGAAGATCAACTCGATCATAGTGAAACCTTTTCTCATGGTTTCCTCCTTGTAAATAGATTTCATTTTACATACATATATGTAAAACTTGCGTGGATTATAGCAAAAAAAATTAAAAAATTCAATTGTTTTGCAAAAAATTTGAAAAAATTTTAAAATTTTATAAAAAAAGCCCATTTTTGCGTGGTTTGCGGGTGTGGAATTTGGCGGTTTGGCGCGGATTGGTTTGTTTGCGACACTCGCGCGGGGGCGATAGGGATTAGAGCGCTTGGTAGTTTAGGCTCGTGGATTGCTTCGGCGCTAACGCTTCTCGCAATGACAAATTAAAGGCAAGGGAAATTCCCTGGATTGCTTCGTTCGTTACACTCGCTCGCAATGACAAAGCGAACAAATTTTGCATAATCCGTCATTGCGAGCTTTCGTAGAAAGCGAAGCAATCTACGAGCGACAATTACCAAAATCTGAATTTCGTGTCATTGCGAGCGTAACGAAGCAATCCAGTAAAATTTAGAGAGAATTTAAAAATTAGCAAAATTTATCTGAATTTCCCTGGATTGCTTCGCTCGTTACACTCGCTCGCAATGACAGCAAATTTGGCGCAAGGAATTTTAAAGTCATGGATTGCCACGGCGACTGCGTCGCCTCGCAATGACAATGGCGAGCGTATCGGCGCAGTATTTAAGGCTTGCGAAGCGCAATGACAATGGTAAGTGCGCAATGAATTTCTCTGGATTGCTTCGCTGCGCTCGCAATGACAGGGATTAAAGCGCTTGGTAGTTTAGGCTCGTGGATTGCCACGGCGACTGCGTCGCCTCGCAATGACAGATTAGATGCAGTATTCTAAGGTTGCGGAGCGCAATGACAATGGTAAGCGTGCAATGAATTTCCCTGGATTGCTTCGCTCGTTACACTCGCTCGCAATGACAATGGTTCGCGTATCGAGACAGTATTTGAAAAGCGATAAAATTTGCGAATTTTAAAATTTCAAGCTATGGGCTAAATTTAAAATTTAACCCATAGCCTAAATTTGGAAATTTGAGAATTTTGCAGAATTTATAAATTTTAAATTCTTACTCACTCACAGCTTTTTTGATTTTTTTGACTTC